>CAYPZJ010000022.1:0-18339 GCA_964414635.1 uncultured Spirochaetia bacterium | reverse complement strand
ACGAAGCAGACAACAACTACATCAAGCTCTCATTCACTTAACCGGATTCGACGAGCGTCAAATGACAGGAGAACTTACTCAGTATTTTGAGATGGGTTATCTACTTAAGATATTAACGGAGTTTACGGTTAGAAAAAAACGGAGCATACGTTGGTAGTGTAAAATGTACTATGGTAATTGGTAGGAAGCAATTATCAAGAAATAGTTCGACATTCTGGTCGTGCTTAACAAAAACCTATAGCAAGATACCATAATGAGTTTCTAAACGTGAAGAGAAGGCGTTAATCTATTAAAGTGCTGATCACACACCATTCACATTCAAAGAGGAGGCAACATGCTTCGAATACACACTAAATCACGATTGGCTTTAGCTTTTATTCTAGGGTTCATTATTATATTATCAGGATGTTATAAACCCCCTGTATTTGACGAAATAGTAGATCCCCCAGAATTACTATCCCCTGAAAACAACGCAGTTCTATTCACGCCAAATCCACTGTTGGAATGGACTTCTACTGAATATGCAGATAATTACATCATCACCATAAATAACGTGGCTGTTGCATCCATAACCGATTTATCATATGAGCCAGAATTAAATTCCGGAACGTATACCTGGAGTATCACAGCGCAGAATTATTTTCAATATGTGGCTTCTACACAGCGTGAGTTCACTATTCGTCTTCAACCTGCGGAACCAATTCTCATTGCTCCAACAAGCACACAAGATATAGCAACCCCTAAACTTGAATGGATGAGTGCAGAAAATGCAACGACATATCAGGTGGATATCTCCACTACCTCAGATTTTGCTCAAATCCTCCATACATCAAATGGGATAACTGAAACTAGTTTTACAACCCCCTCTCTGGATGATGGAGAATATTATTGGAAGGTAACTGCTTTTGATGATACAGGGTTGTATACAGAAAGTCAGGTTTTCTACTTGCGAATCGATACAAGTAGCGTTAGCGGCGAGCTCCTTCCCCCAATTTTGCTAACTCCAACAATAACCCAGGATACATCTACACCGACATTTACATGGCAGGCGGGAACCGATGCGGTATTGCACAACATAGAAATTGCAACAGATAGCACGGATTTTAGTAACTCAATTGTTGTATCTGATTCCACATTAACAGGAACAGATACGACTTTTGTTCCTGCGTCAGGTTTTGCAGATGGGACCTACTTTTGGCGTGTTGTATCAACTGATACAAAGGGGGATACGCATACGAGCCCAATTTGGCAACTACTGATTAATACCACAACACCGAGTGGGATTGTTCCACCATCTGTTCTATCCCCTACGGTGAGTTTATGCACTGATAAACCGGTCTTTGAATGGTCAGCGGCAACAGGGGCATCAATTGACCACTATCATATAGAAATCGCAACAGACAGTGCAGATATTCCGGGGACACTGGTACAGGAAGATAGTACATTAACTAGTACCACCTATGCTGCATCTATTCTTAGTAATGGGACATATTATTGGCGTGTAACTGCTCATTTTGTTTCTGGGACACCCGCAGCTGAATCAAGTAATATATACTCCATCATTGTTTTCAAAATTGATACACCGGTTATTGTCGGTATTACAACCGGTTTCATGGATCCCTATCCTACCTTTGAATGGAATTCGGTGAGTGGCGCTACAAATTATAATCTTCAAATTTCAGATGATAGTTTTGCATCCATTTATTACTCGAAAACTGAAATAACAGAGACTACATTTTCTTTGCCGTTAAGCGAAGCAGCCTTACCAAAAGGGAATTATGAATGGAGAGTGAATGCAGAGAACAATATGTGTTCTCAAGGTAGCTGGACAACTCCAGAACCATTTGAAATTGATCCCAAATTTTTTGTGGGAGGTAGTGCAGGTTTATTCTACTCTGTAGATGGGGGTGCCACATTTCAAAAACATACGGGTGCTCCTGGTTCCCCACCCGAAGCAAAAATAATGGATATTATGGTTCATAATGACGACGTGTGGCTAATATACGATACATCAGGAGTTTGGAAAAGCGTAGACCGGGGTGTGACATATACGCAACAGGCAACCTATCCATTATCAAACGGATATTCCATCTGTCAGTTTAACAACCAAATATATGCTGCTTCTGGTGCAGGAAGTGATCGTCCCTATTATTCTGATGATGGGGGTGCTACTTGGAATCAGGTAACTGGTATCAATATTATTAGGAGAGTATACGGATGTTATTCCGATGCTTCCAGAGATATCTTGTTTTTATCTGGGAATGATACCCAATCCGGAATGAAATATCCGAGGGGTTTTGCTATTGATACATCACCTTATACTAACGTTGATGGAGATGATGACTATCGGTGTAGTTCAGTTGACACACTCAGTAGCGGTTATTCCGTTCTTTCGAGTACATCCGGTGTATTATACATAGGTGCCACGTGGGCGCTCTATGGTGTGAATATCAGCTCCCTCCCTTGCGACGATTGCTTCAGCTATGTTTATGGGAACGGAGGCTCAACTAATCATGCTACTTTTGATATTCGAGAAGGGACGGGAGGAGTCTGGGCGGCAACACAGACTGGCTTTAAGCATGTCGAAGGATTTAGTGTTACCGATACATCGATAACCGCTTCTACTGAAGCTATTGGATTTCATGCTGGAAAAATTTGGGTTGGAAAGCGTACGGCATCTACGGGAGCATTGGTATGGACGGATGATCTTGGAACTACCAATACTGAAATAGTTTTGCCAGAAAGCACCTCGATCAATGCGATCCAACATTTGGATCTTGATAATTAAGTATTCATACCGAATACAGTAGCTCTAGCCAATTCCCCTCTGGTTACGAACTGAATGCATATACATGATTAGCAGCTGGGTGCTACTATCCAAAAAACTTGATGCTTAGGCTGAAGCGGAATCCCCCCCACTTGTTTTGCTTCGTTCGATGGATTGGAGTGCCAAATAGTTTTCACCCAATATAGTAATCATAGTGACGTTCTTGCAGGATCTTCCTTGCTACAGTTTTGTATATGTCGTACTTTTATATCCATGCGTGCATCTACCATAGCAGGAGCCGTGTTTTCATATAATACTTGCTGTTGCTCCGAATTCATAACGCGGAACAGAAGTCTCGGTTGGGAATAATAGTTATCATCAACCTGATGATTCCAATGTTCAGCAGCACCTACCAGAGTCAATGGAGGCTCAACAAAATTGGGTTGCTTATCCCATTCACCATTACTATTCGGTTCATAAACAAGGGAACTTCCATGATTAATATCAACACGCATAGCTCCATCTGGGTGATAGTTATGGGAAGGACCCATAAGTTACAGAGATTAAATGATGATTCACACCTCCTTCCTATGGGCAAGAAATGGGTGCATAGGCTGGGCATCTTCTTAGATCAACAGGTGGGAGATTATCCCCCATTTCTCCACTATTATCACCACGGTTTTGAGTGTCTTCATAGCCCAATTTACCATTGGAATTATTACTCCAACATTTTATCTCTTTTGTATCTAAAACTGCACACGTTCCTCCACCATAATCGCTTGTTATAGCGATGGCTGTCCGTCCTGTACCCAACTCTGTAAACGCAAGATTATCACCCATCTCTCCTCCGTTATCTCCACGCGTGGTTGTATTTTCTTGACCTAACTGTCCTACAGAATTAGTTCCCCAACACTTGACTCGACCATCTTGCATAATTGCACAATTATAGGACCCACCACAGGCAAAATCGACAGGGGTTAAGCCGGTTCCAAAATCAATTGAGCTTAAACTATCTCCCATCTCTCCAACTGTATCACCTTGATCAGCTGTACTACCAATTCCCAATTGTCCAGAACTATTCTCTCCCCAACACTTGATGGTCGAATCATCCAATAAGGCACAGGTATGGGATGCCCCCGCATCAATCTTAATTGCAGTACGCCCCGTTCCCAAATCCACATACGGTAGGGTATCTCCCATGCTTGGAACCGTTTTACCTCGATCAGTTCCATCTTCATATCCCAATCGTCCTGAACTACCTTCACCCCAACATTTCACACGCCCATCATCGAGTATCGCGCAAGCATGAATATCTCCCAAAGCAATATCCAAAGCGGTATGGCCCGTACCAAGATCTACATACGGGAGGCTATCCCCCATTTCTCCAGGTATATTCCCTCGATCATTGGTATCTTCATATCCTAATTGTCCGGAATTATTGTCACCCCAGCATTTCACTTGATTGTTATCCAGGATAACGCAGTTGAAATTATTTCTACTACGTAATTGTTTTACTGTGCGACCCGTACCGAAATCGACAAGAGGTAAAGCATCTCCCATTTCTCCAGCAGCATTTCCTAAATCAGCGGTGCCTCCACTACCTAATTGTCCCTGGGAAGCATCTCCCCAACATTTTACTTCTCCACCATCCAATATAGCACAGGTATGGGCGTTTCCTGTAGAAACATACGTAGCGGTTCGTCCAGTACCCAAATTCACAATAGGTAAATATGTACCCATTTCATCCGGTTCATCTCCCCGCTGTTGTGTATCCTCATAACCAAGTTGACCTTGATTATTATATCCCCAACATTTGATCTGCCCATCAATAACTGCACACATATGGTTTTTACCGGGATCCACCTGTACACAGGTACTTGATGTAAAATCTACCGGTGTTGTCCAATCTGAATAACATTCAAATCCGTTTTGTGAACGAACACGCCAGGACCAATTCCCTTCTGTAAGGGGTATGGATTCGGTAATGTGATCCAGACACATTTCCCAACTATTGCTTGGTACAATCCGTTTTTGTTCAACAGTGGTGAATCCATCTGTTGATAATTCAACTTCATAAGCGGTTACACCAGCGACGGCTGTCCAACTAAAATCAGGAGCGTGGTTAACATCACTCCCGGAAGTAGGTGCAATAATCGTTGGTTCTACGGGATTCACACAGGGTGAAGGAGCGGGTAGAACATTATCCCAAATGGGACAAGACACAGGTGGTGTGTATTCCGGACAGCTCTGCACATCTACAATCGGAATTCCCTCTCCCGTTTCGATTATATTATCACCAATATTATAGGTGCCACCTTGTCCTAACCGTCCACTATCACCATAGCCCCAACATTTAATTGATTTGTCTTCTAGTACCGCGCAGGTCGAATGATTTCCCGCAGAAATCGAAGTAGCATAATGGGCATTACCTAAATCAGTATACAACAAATTATCACCCATTTCACCCCCACCATCGCCACGATTACCCGTAGTACCTATACCCAACTGTCCATAGTCATTACGTCCCCAACATTTCACCCCATCATCATTTAAAATGACGCAATTATGATGCGTACCTGCTGAAATAGCCATAGCATAAGCACCAAATCCAAGGTCAATCTCTGGAAGTGTATCTCCCATTTCACCGGGATCATCCCCTCGATCTGTTGTATCTTCATACCCAAGCATTCCATAATTATTGTCACCCCAACATTTCACTTTATGATTGTCCAAAATAGCACAGGTATGATAATATCCAGCAGATACTGCAATTGCTTTGTTTCCAGCACCAAGATCTACTACCGGCAGATTGTCACCCATTTCACCGGGATCATTCCCTCGGTCATTCGTATCACCATAGCCTAATTGACCATAATTGTTCTCACCCCAGCATTTTACGGTATAATCATCTAAAACTGCACACGTATGTTGATGGTATGCGGAAATCATTAAAGCAGTACGACCTGTGCCCAACTCGGTATAAGGCAAGTTATCCCCCATTTCACCTGCATTATCTCCATATTCAATTCCATCACCATGTCCAGTCAAGCCGGAATCACCTCGTCCCCAACACTTCACTTTCCCATTATCCAATATAGCACACGCATGGTAATATCCTGTTGTGATATCCACTGCAGTACGTCCCGTTCCTAAATCAAGTGCAGGTAATGAATCACCCATTTCACCGGGAGCATCTCCAAGTTGATTGGTGTGACCGAGTCCCAGTTTTCCATAACCATTATTACCCCAACATTTTACCGATCCATCATCCAATAAAGCACAGACAAAATTATACCCACGACTCACTTTTATAGGTGTTTTTCCTGTTCCTAGGTCAACAGCTGGTAAAGCATCTCCCATTTCGCCTAACTCGTCCCCACGGTTAGATGTATCACCCAATCCTAATCGCCCACTATTACCTGTGCCCCAACATTTAAGCATTCCATCTACAATCGCACATCCTAAGTTCCCCTGCCCTGCAACAACTTGGGTACATCGTTTGACAGTAAAATCAATCGGTGTACTCCAATTCGACCCACAAAAGGCACCTTCTTCAGAACGAACACGCCAACTATACGATCCTTCACCCAAGGTATCAAATAGATGCGTTTGATCCGAACACATTTCCCAGCTAGAGGAAGTAACGACCCGCGTTTCCTTCACACTAGCCCAATTATCATCCGATATTTCCACTCGATAAAATGGAGCCGTTTCATCACTCCAAGTTAATGTAGGAGCCATATTCACCTCGTCCGCGCTTGCAGGTGTTAATCCTGTGGGCGTAGGAGGTGGTGTACAAACCGGCGGATTGGGTATGGTTTCTGGCAAAGTCGGACAACTCGGCAGTGGAGAATACTCAGGACATGTTCTCAAATCCGTATAGGGTAATCCTGTTCCCATCTCTCCAGAATTATCTCCAAAATTAGTCGTGCTCTCAAGACCCAATCGTCCATTGGCACCATTTCCCCAACATTTTATCAATCCATTGTCCAAAACAGCACAAATATGGGAGCTGCCGCATTTAATAGATTGGACCGTTCGTCCACTTCCCAAACTTGTAAAAGGTAAATTAGATCCCATCTCTCCACTATCGTCACCCCGGTTTGCAGTGTTACCTAAACCTAATTGACCACTACCATTTCCCCCCCAACATTTAACTCGATTATTTGCGAACAAGATACACGTTTGATATTCATCTAAATCCAATGCAACCGGTGTAGATGGGGTACCCAGACTAACAAAAGGAAGATTCTCCCCCATTTCACCCATGTTATCACCACGCGCAGCAGTATCTTCATACCCTAGCTGACCATTGTTATTAGCTCCCCAACACTTTACCTTTCCTGAATAAAGGATTGCACAGGTATGATCACTGCCTGCTTTGAGACCAATTGCCATCTCACCCGGGCCCAAATCAACGACGGGTAATCCATCACCTAATTCTGCCGGATCATCCCCCATATTCTGAGTATGCCCATACCCTAATTGACCATGGTTATTTCGTCCCCAACACTTCACAGAATAATCATCCAAAATCGCGCACGCATGGTAATATCCTGTTGCAACATGCAACGCCGTGCGATTGGTACCCAGATCTACATATGGATGCGTATCTCCCATCTCCCCTGCACCGTTTCCTTGATGAAAGGTATTTCCAATACCACACTGCCCATAATCATTGCGTCCCCAACATTTAATTTGGTTATTGTCAAGTAATGCGCAGCTTAAAGATGAGCCCGTATCAATGGCTTTAGCTGTTCGCCCCGTTCCCAAATTAACTGGAGTCAACGCATCACCCATCTCACCACCAGCATCCCCCAAATCTTGGGTGTTATCTTTACCTAATTCTCCATAATTATTATCCCCCCAACATTTTACAGTATTATCATCTAGGATAGCACAACTATGATCTTCACCTGTTGCAATGTGTGTTGCATAGCGGCTGGTACCCAAATCAACTATAGGTAAATTATTTCCCATTTCTCCGAACCCATCACCACGCTGATCCAGATCACCATATCCGAGTCGACCACTTCCATTATTTCCCCAACAACGGAGTTGATTATCCACTATCGCACAGCTATGCGACGTTCCCGCATCCATTTTTGAACAAACATTAACTGAAAAATTGACTGGTGTACTCCAGTCCGAAACACACCAGGACGCTTTTTCGGAACGGACTCGCCAAGTCCAATTTCCAGAACCTAACGGATAGGAATCCCCAAAATCATCATTACACATCGCCCATGTAGTGGTTGTGAAGAGATGAGATTCCCGAATAGTAGTAAAACCATCGCTACTGATCTCTAATCGATAAACAGGTACCGTTGTGTCTGACCATGTAAATTCTGGAGCCATGTTTGTGGTATCACCACTCGCAGGATATGTGGCAGAAGGGATTGCAGGAGCAATGCAGGTTGATGGGGGAGGTAAAATGGATTCCTGAACATCACAAGATGCTACGGGTGGATATTCCGGACACGTTCGTAGGTCTACAACGGGTAGATTATCACTCATCTCGTTTAAACCATCTCCCCAATTATTAGTACTACCATAACCTAACCTACCATACGATCCTGTTCCCCAACACTTGATGGTGTCGTTGTCCAGCACAGCGCACCCATAGCCATTACCACGGCGGATTTGTTTCGCAGTTCGTCCAATACCTAAGTCAACCTTTCGGAGATTATTACCCATCTCGCCTGGTTCATCACCGCGGTTTTGAGAATCCTCAATTCCCAATTGACCGCTCCCATTTGTACCCCAACATTTAACCATTCCATCAGTAAGTAATGCACATGCATACTGCATTCCTGTATCAATATTAATGGGATCCGCAGTCGTTCCGATATCAGTTACCATTAAATTATCACCCATTTCCCCAGGATTATCACCAATATCTACCATATCTCCATGACCCAGTTGCCCCTCACTGTTTTCTCCCCAACATTTTATGGTATAATTATCCAAAACGACACATGTAAACTCTCTGCCTCCTCCCACATCGAAAGCAACTCGATTGGATCCCAAATCAATAGGGGATAGATAGTCTCCCATTTCATTTAAGTCATCACCTAAAGCGGATGTATGACCTTTTCCAAGTTGTCCCTTATTATTATTCCCCCAACATTTAAGGGTATAATCATCCAAAATAGCACACGAATGATTTAATCCATTCACATTCATCAGAGCAGTTCTACCCGTACCTAAATCGACTGCAGGTAAATTGTCACCCATTTCACCAGCATTGTTTCCACGATGATTGGTGTCACCTAAACCTAACTGCCCTAAGTCATTCCTTCCCCAACACTTAACATCACCATTATCTAATAACGCGCAGGTATGATGTCCCCCTGCGCTTAGTGTAACTGCTGTTCGTCCGGTTCCTAAATCTACATAAGGTAACGCATCACCCATTTCTCCCGGATTATTTCCTCGTACTACTGTATCACCATACCCCAGCTGACCATACGAATTTCCTCCCCAGCATTTCACTCGTCCATCATCCAAAATAGCACAGGTATGTTCTTCTCCATTCGATAGAAATAGAGCATAGTGTCCTGTTCCTAAATCAACTTCAGGTAAATTAGGTCCCATCTCTCCGGGTTGATCTCCACGGGTTACCGTATCACCATATCCCAATTGTCCTTGATTGTTATTTCCCCAACATTTAACACGTCGATCCACAAGCGAACATGTATGGGGTGAACCAGAATTACCAGTAGATATCTGGGTAGCACATACTTTTACATCAAATGGTATCTCGGCACTCCAATCCGAAGTACAGTGCGCATCGCTTGCGCGAACACGCCATGAATAGGATCCTGTTCCAAGCATTTGAAAGTAGTTAACATCATCATCACAGGTTTGCCATGTAGTACCAACGAGTACACGTTCGCGAATAGTTGTGGTAAATCCGTCCGTTGAAATCTGAACCTCATAAGTAACAGAACCTGTATCTGTCCATGTGAATGTAGGCGCATTATTGACTTCATCCCCTGATGCCGGTGTCAATGGTGAAGGGACGCTCATTGGTGTACACGGCACAGGATCTGGTAAGGTAGTTGCTGGACAAGATGCTGGAGGTGGATATTCGGGACATGATCTAACATCAACATATGCTAATGAATCACCCATTTCTCCCACATCGTCGCCATAACTAGTTGTATTTTCATACCCCAATTGACCATATTGACCATTCCCCCAGCATTTTATCCGTTTGTTCTCAAACACGGCACATGAATGGTTTTCTCCACTGCTAATATGGGTAGCAAGAACATTGGTACCCAAATCTATAGCGGGCAAGTTATCTCCCATTTCAAATGGATCATCACCAAGTGTGGTAGAATGTTCCAAACCAAGTTTTGCTCCACCATTACCCCAGCATTTTACCGAAGCATCATCCAATACCGCGCAAGTGTATTCTTCTCCTAGGCTTATTGCACGCGGGGTTCGACCTGAACCCAAATCTACAGCGGGGAGAAGATCGCCCATCTCTCCCAAAGCATCTCCTCGATTATTCGTATCTCCCAAACCTAATTTTCCATTAGCATTTTCACCCCAACACTTTAATGTGTAATCATCCAAAATGGCACACACATGACGAGATCCTGCATCAATCGCCAAGGCAGTTCGTCCTACTCCCAAATCTACCGGAGGTAAATTATCACCCATTTCACCCGGATTGTTTCCAATATCCTGACTGTTACCTTGACCCAACCGACCATAATCACCCAATCCCCAACACTTAACCGAGCCATTATCTAAAATCACACAGTTAAAATTATTTCCTGCCGTAATTGCTACAGCCGTACGATTGGTTCCCAAATCAACGGGTGGAAGACTATCACCCATTTCTCCAGCATTATCTCCCAACTGGGTTGTATCACCCGTTCCTAATTGCCCATAACCGTTGTAACCCCAACATTTTACTGAACCATCAGCAAGTATAGCACAGGTATGATTCTGTCCTACTGCGACATCTGCAACAGTAACACCTGTGCCAAGGTTGATTTGTGCTAATCCCGCGCCCATTTCTCCCGCTTCATCACCGATATCTGCTGTACTCTCGATTCCCAATCGTCCATTGTTTCCTTCCCCCCAACAACGCAACGTACCATCATCAAACACAACACAGGTATGATTCGATTCGGTTGCGGTTTCAACTTTGATCGGAATGGCAGCTGTACCGAAATCAATAACCGCAAGATTATCTCCCATTTCATTGGCTTGATCCCCACGGGTTTCGGTATCTTCATACCCTAATTTTCCCGAACTTCCATATCCCCAGCATTTGACTCGATCATCCACTAACACACATGTGTGATGTAATGCAACCGCTATTTGTGCGCACATAGCTACTTGGAATGGAACAGAATCGGTATAACAGATCTCCCCATCAATTTTCACCCGCCAGTACCATTGTCCTTCTGATAATGGTTCGAACAAAGGATCACTACAACTATCATACGAGTTTGTAAAAACCATTTTCGAAAAGCTGATCGTGGCAAAATCATCATTAGAGATTTCGATGGTGTAGCTAACCGCACCTTCATCACTCCAAGTAAAAGTGGGAGTAGAATTTACAGTATCACCGGATGCGGGTACCAAAGACGCCAATGTTGGACGATCACAGGTATTTGGGAAAATCGTTACGGGATGAGAGAAGGAATCGGTACATCCACCTACGGTAACATCATACGTCCATTCATAGGTACCTGCTGGCTCCCAGGAGGCATCATAGGTTCCTTGGTTTCCTGTGATAGCAGCACCAAATCCGTCAAATTGAAGATTACTTACGATACTGCCATCTGTAAAATTAATGGTTGCAGGATTAGTGTTTTCTTCAAAATTGGGAGCATTAATAAATGGATCATGAGGTAGGCTTCCTCCATCATCCGTCCACCAAACATCATTTTTTGTACTATATCCACTGACGGTCCACATTTTATTGTTATACACCAGACTTGTGTGCCCTCTTCGAGTATCAAACGCCCCATCTACTGCAAGACACCAAGTGGCACCATCACTTGAAAACCAAACATCATCCAAATTGGACCCATCACTTCCTGCAATCACCCACAGTTTATTGTTATATGTAACGCTGGTATGTCCATATCGGCTTGTCCAGCTTGCTGAAGCTGTAGATTGCGTCCATGTATTACCATCTGTTGACCACCAAACATCATTAAAATACGTTCCTCCCGTCCATCCACCAATCACCCACATTTTGTTATCAAATACAACACTTGTATGGCGTCGGCGTACGTTAAACGCAGCAGCAGCGGTTTCTTGTGTCCAGTTTATCCCGTCAGCAGATCGCCAAACATCGTTATAATTACTAGAACCGTCATATCCCCCGATTAGCCACATTTCACCATTATATACCACGGTTGTGTGATTGCTACGTGCTGACCAGGCTGCAGCAGCTGTCTCCTGTGTCCAGGTGACCCCATCCGTTGATGACCAAACATCATTCAGTCGCCCACCATCATACCCTCCAATCACCCACATTTTTCCATTGAAATTTATTACCGTATGAGAATCTCGAGCGGGAAACGCTGCGGATCCTGTTGCTTGAATCCAATTTATTCCATCTGTGGAATACCATACATCATTCTTCCGGCTACCATCGTATCCTCCAATCATCCACATCTTATTATCATAAACTACTGATGCACCAACTCTTCTACCGGAAAAGTCTGCACTGGATGTGGATTCATACCAGGATTGAACAGATGGACTCCAATCGGGCCCCGTTACCCAACGACTATCACAAATTCCATCGTTGCTACGAATACGCCATGAATAAGTTGCTCGGGTTAGCCCAATTACATCCATAATGTTTACACCTGAAACGGTGAAAGTATTAAAATACCCGGTATCACTACTGAGTTCAATTGTATAATCTTCTGTTGATTCCGCCCAGCTAAACTGTAAATCATAAGGTTCACAATAAGGATTACAATTATTGATTTGCACGACATCGGGTAGGGTCGGACCCTCTTTAGATAAGATGGTCATATTATGGGTGGCAATCCTCGAACAGATCCCGTCATCTAACGTATAGGTCCACTCATAGGTTCCTGCACATAAGGTGGAAATATCATAAGACCCTTGCAAACCTGCAAGGGTTGCAGCATTCCCATCAAATTCAATGTTGGAAACATTCGTGGTATCACTAAAGTTAATATATGCAAATGCATCACCCTGAGTAGCATCCGGTGCTGATTCATAGGTATCTGTCGGTAGCGGCCCTCCATCATCCGTGTACCACACATCTACTTTGTATAGAGAATCATCATATCCTGCAATAACCCATAATTTATTATCATACACTACCGTACCATGATTATATCGAGATGAAAATGTAGCAGCCGGATTTGCCTGACACCAATTTACTCCATCGGAGGAATACCATACATCATTCAAGGTAGCGTTGGAACTATCTTTTCCACCAATCACCCACATTCGTCCATTAAATACGGCACTGGTATGATTCGCACGAGGAGAGAATCCTGCTGAAGCCGTAGCAAGAGTCCAAGTAACTCCATCTGAAGAGTACCATACATCGTTTACCTTTGAACCTGCCTGTCCTCCAATCACCCACATTTTTCCATCAAAAACAACACTGGAATGAACCCGTCTGGCACTAAATGCTGCAGAATTAGTAGCTTGAGTCCAATTAACTCCATCTGTTGAATACCATACATCATTCTTATTTGATCCGCTATATCCTGCAATCACCCACATTTTATTATCAAACACCAAACTGGTATGATGGGATCGCCCTGTCCAAGGGGCGTCGGCTGTGGCTTGTGTCCATACTACGCCATCGGTTGAATAATAGACATCATCCTGATAAGCACCATCGTATCCACCAATTAGCCACATCTTTCCATCGTAACTTAGCGCTGTTGAAAGCCTTCTTTCTGAAAAGATGGTTGTTTCAGCGTCTCGAACCCAAGTATATCCATCCGTGGAGGACCAGACTTCATTAAAACGGATTGAATTATTTCCCCCAATCATCCACATTTTGTTGTTATAAACAACGGTTGCGGTGGCTTCCCGTCCAGGAAAATCTGCCGATGGAGTTCCCACAGACCATTGCTGTAAGGGTGGAGTCCAATCCGTACCAACGGTCCAACCACTTTCACAGGCTCCGGATACAGATTTTACTTGCCAGGAGTAAGTTCCACGATCTAGTCCAGGAACGTTTAGGGTATTAGATGCAGAGATTGTAAACGTGCTCGCATATCCTGTATCACTAATTAGTTCTATTACATAATCATCCGTATTCTCTATCCAACTGAAATCCAAGCTAAATGGTTCACAATAGGGATCACAAATATTGGTTTGTGTAACCGTTAATCCAGTGGGACCTGCTGAAGGAAGAATTGTAATCGTATGGGTAAACGATCGGGTACATATACCATCATCAATTTCATAGGTCCAATCATACGTACCTGCACATAGTGCGCTTGGATTTGCGGTTCCGGTGTTTCCAGCCAGGCCTGCAGCGGCTCCATTAAACTGAAGGTTTTGTACCTGTGATGCATCGGAAAAGGTAATAGTCGTTGTAGCTGCTCCCTGGACTGGATTGGTTGCGGATTCAAATGTATCAAATGGATAGATACCTGGATCATCCGACCACCATACATCATTTACCTTTCCACTTGTTGATTCCCCTGCGATTATCCATAGTTTGTTATTATATACTAAACTGGTGTGCATTTCCCGGGGCTCAAACGCAGCGGATCCATTTGCCATACACCACGTTACTCCATCAAGAGAATACCATACATCGTTTAGTCGATTACTACCATCATATCCTCCAATAACCCACATTAACCCATTATACACTGCTGTTGAATGATGGTGACGACCAACAAAGGGCCCAGCAGCGGTGGCTTGCGTCCAATTCACACCGTCTGATGAATACCATACATCGTTATAGTACGTACTTCCATTATTTCCGCCAATTACCCATATTTTTTTATCGAAGACTACCGTGGTTAATCCACGTCTTATATTAAATGGTGCAGCAGCGGTAGCTTGCGTCCAATTTGCTCCATCCGTCGAATACCATACATCATTATAATAGGAGCTACCGTTCCATCCTGCAATCACCCACATTTTATCATCAAAGACTACTGCACCCATTTCTCGCCTTGCAGCAAAGGGTGCAGCAGACGACGCTTCTGTCCAGGAAATCCCATCCGTCGAATACCATATATCGTTTAGGTTTGTAGGCGTATATCCCCCAATTATCCACATTCTGTTATCATAAACGAGATGAGCATGTAACCGACGGTTACCAAATGAACCAGAAGATGCAACCTGATCCCAAGTAAATCCATCGGAGGAATTCCAGCTATCGCTCGCATAACCACCACCCCCAATCACCCACATTTTATTATTGTAGATGACACTGGTGTGACCACTGCGATCACTGAAATCAGCAAACGAATTTAACGTCCAACTTTGTTCTGGAGGGGACCAGAATGGTCCATCTGTCCATTGGCTGGTACATAATCCCGATTCAGTCCTAACTCGCCAAAAATAGGTTCCGCGATCCAAATTAGTCACAGTTAGTGTGTTTGTGCTTAAAATGGAAAACGAACTAGAATATCCTGTATCACTATATAACTCGAGGGTATAATCATCAGTATTTTCATTCCAACAAAATTCTAAATCAAATGGTTCACAATAGGTTGCACAATCATTGATCTGATATACATCCAAACCGGAAGGTCCAACAGTTGGCTCAATGGTCATATAATGGCTTATAGAACGAGTACAAGTTCCATCCGATAAGTCATAAGACCATTCATACCGACCACCGCATAAGGCAGATGGATTATAGGATCCCTGGTCGCCACTTATGCTGGCACTGTTTCCATCAAACTGGAGATTTGATACGAGTGAACCATCAGTAAAATTGATAATAGCGAGAGGATCCCCTGCATTGATAGGTGGTGCATCAATGAATGTATCACTTGGTAGTATTCCACCATCCGTTGTCCACCATACATCCCGTAGGTATGAACTACCCGTATATCCACCGAATATCCACATTCGACCATTAAATACGAACGAATTGAAATCTTCTCGGGCATCAAAATTTGGATTGGAAGCTGCTTGACACCATATCATACCATCTGAGGAAAACCAAACATCATTATAATGGTTACTGTCATCATTTCCTCCAATAACCCACATTAAACCATTATATACTAAGCTCTCGTGTTTTCGTCGACCAGTAAATGCAGCACTTGCGGTTGCTTGGTTCCAATTTACGCCATCGGACGAGTACCACACATCATTAAAGTTCGTAGTTCCGTCGTACCCACCAATGATCCACATTTTATTATCATAAACCAAGGCTGTTTGCCCTCGACGCGGAGCAAAGGCAGCAGAGTTGGTAGCTTGTATCCATACAATTCCATCATAGGTGTACCAAACATCATTGTATGTATTTGTACCATCCTGACCTGCGATTACCCACATTCTTCCATCATATACAACCGTACTATGCATGTATCGAGGATCAAAAGCAGCAGAAGAAGTGGCTTGGAACCATGCACTACCATTTGATGAATACCACACATCATTCTGTGCTGATCCTGTGCGTCCAGCAATGAGCCACATTTTGCTATCAAAGACTGCTTCTGACGCAGTAAATCTACCTGCAAAGGGGGTGGATGTATTAGCAGCCGTCCATATAGTTCCATTTGATGAATACCAGACATCTGTTTTATAAGACCCATTGTAACCGGAAATAATCCACATCTTATCATTAAAAACAAGGGAAGAGGCACCTCTTCGTGTGCTATTGGTAGCGGAATTGGTAGAACGCGTCCAGGTTTGATCTGGTATTTGGTAGATGGGACCGATCGTCCATTCACTATCACATCCTGCTGTTATCGTTTTTACACGCCAATAATATGTAGCTTTAGTTAAATTCGTTACTGTCTGGGTGTTATTTGCAGCTATAGTAAATGAACTGCTATACCCCGTATCACTGGTTAATTCTAATGAATATGAGTCTGTTGACTCTGTCCAGTTGAATGTTAAATCAAACGGTTCACAATAAGGATTACATGATGGTTCAATCATTAGGTTCGTTGGTCCTGGATCACTTATGTGTGCAGTATGAGTGATGGTTCTGGTACAAATACCATCATCTAAGGTGTATGTCCAATCATAATCACCTGCACATAAGCTCGACGGATCAGTCACACCCTGATTTCCAGATATGGATGCACCAACACCATTAAACTGTATCGATGTAATATTGGACACATCATCAAACGTTATCGTCGCACTGGTATCACCACTTGAAATATCTGATAGGTTCAAGAATGGGTCTTGAGGCTGTGGACCACCAAAATCCGTCCACCAGACATCTTTTGTATACGAACCAGAATGATCTCCAGCTGCCACCCATATACGACCATTTAAGACAACACTATCATGATTTCTTCGTGTGGAGAATCCTGCAGCAGCAGTGGCTTCACACCAATTAACCCCATCAGAAGAATACCATACATCATTATAATACGAACTATCACGACCAGCGATTACCCACATAACCCCATTATAAACCACGGAAGTATGATTGTATCTACCAGTAAAGGCTGCTGAACCTGTTGCCTGTGTCCAAGAAACACCATCATTGGAATACCACACATCATTCAAGCCACTACCGGAAGCATTTACTCCTCCAATAACCCACATAAATCCGTTATAATTCAATACGGAATGGGCATTTCTTGCTTCAAATGGAGCGGCTCCTGTAGCTTGAACCCATGTAATCCCATCTGTCGAATACCAAACATCATTTAGTTTACTCGAACCATCATCTCCTCCGACAAGCCACATTTTATTATCATAGACAATGCTAGCAGCCGCATTTCGTACAGAAAACGCAGCCGATCCCGTTGCTTCTATCCAAGTAATACCATCGGAGGAGTACCAAACATCATTAAAACGAGTACTTCCGTCTTGCCCCGCTATCACCCAAATCTTATCATTATAGACTATGCTCGTATGTTTTCTACGTGGTGCAAATCCAGCACTTGCGGTTTCTACCGTCCAATTTATACCATCAGCCGAGGACCAAACATCATTGTAATATGAGGAACCTTTACCACCTATGATATACATTCGTCCATGGAATGTTACCATAGTATGACCTTCTCGTGCAGCGAATGGAGGATTTGCAGCAGCTTGGGTCCAAATTTGTTCTAACCAAATATAATCGGTTCCAACTGTCCAATCACTTGTACAGGAAGCGGTGTTTACACGAACCTGCCAGGAATAGGTCGCAGGTGTAAGTGGTCCAACGGAATACGTGTTGCTTGCGTTAATTGTAAATGTATTGCTATATCCTGTGTCGCTAGTCACTTCTAATTCGTAATCATCTGTATTTTCAACCCAGCTAAAGGTAATACTTTCGTCACATGCGGGATCACAGCTTGATGTAAGTAATCCTGTAGGCGCCGTGCATCCGTTGGGATATATTTCAATTGTATGGGTAAAGTTTCTGGAGCAGGTTCCATCATCGATGG
>CAYPZJ010000021.1:0-23807 GCA_964414635.1 uncultured Spirochaetia bacterium | reverse complement strand
ATTAATCGTCCAACTAGGTGAAGAAGCAGAAGACATTCCTTTTTGGTCTGTGGAACAAAAACGCCGTGTTTTTTCGCTCCCCTCTTTTTTTGCTCCTTATGTTTTAAATATGCAATTCAGTCCTTCATTTGAATACCTCTTTATTCCAATGGACAGACCTGAAAAAGAAAACGAAGCCGAAGAAGGGGAAGAACTAGAATCCAACAAAGATGAGTTCAAACATGTGGGGTTTCTAGTAAAAATCACCCATGAATTGTTGGAAGGGGCTTTTTTGGAAGTCGAAAATGAACCCCAAAAAAACCACAACCGCTTGTTTGAATATCTAGAAACAAATCATATCCTTCAGTTAAACCTTGAAGATTTGGACTATCGCACTTTCACATCCAACCATAATTTTGTTTATAGACTTCAAAATGAATTGTATACCCTCGATATAGCGAGTGCTGATACCGAACCCAAATTGGTAATTAATCGGTTGTATGATGCATACCCACAAACACAAGTGATTCCTGATCATAGTCTTCTTTTACTCCATTCGTTTGATGGGTTTTTATTTGTATTTAACTATGATACAGGTAACTTGCTGCGCCGGATTAACACCGATCCCTCTTTTACACCCGAAGCATACGAATATCAATATTTCAATATAGGTGAGGTGCAATTTGACGCAGGGATTCTATATATTAACGGAACAAAAAGTATTATCCTAATGGATCTACTTACAGGGCAAACATTACGAGAAACAAAACATGTAGCATCAGAACCTATGCAACTGTTTTTGGATCATGAAAGCAATTATTATTTTACCTATTATCGAAATGGTCAATTTGCTTTTTGGGATATGAATACCGGTGAATTGAAAGGTAAAGCATATATTGCTCAAGATCAATTACCGATTCCACTATATCATTACTTTTCTGTCAACGCCTATTTTGATACAAATCAACAAGGGGACGATCTGGCAATTATTCAACTCCAGGGAATCAACATGCCCCAATACCGTCGAGCAACATCTGTTACTGAACAAATTCTAACACTGGTGGGTACCATACAAATTGTCAATGTGGATAAAAATCAGGTCATTAAAACCAGCAGCCATACTGGATTAATCTATCCGGGGTACTTGGATCATTTAACACATACATATGTGTTGGGCATGGTTGTGCGGGGTATTTCAGGATTTGTGGATCAATTTGGTTCCGCTATCATCGCTTATGATACCCGTACGGGTGAAGAAAAAAACCGATATGGTGGTGAAGGACAATCCATCTACTCTATGATGATCCTTCGTCGTGAAAAGCAACCCATTGTATTTCGAATCCAATCCCCTCCTATTATTGTTGATCCTTTAGCAGGTGAAATTCTAGAAACATTTAATCCCGAATTAGTGGATCGACCCGATTTACAAGCCTCAACAGATGAATCGGGAGAGGTTGAACTGACAGAACCCTCGAATCGTATTAATCCTGAAACCGAACAGGATCCGGAGCATCTGACCATCGATGATATCAGTCAAGTAGAAGAAGATGAATCTGAATAACCCATTTGGAATGGAGCTAGCAAGATGGCAGAACAACCCACCATCCCCATTAGTATAAGTGTCCGCCATGTGCATTTAAGTAAGGAACATCTGGAGCAGCTATTTGGAAAAGGATATACCTTAACACCACACAGCGAATTAAGCCAACCTGGACAATTTGCTTGCGAAGAAGTAGTTGAAGTAGTGGGTCCGAAGGGTTCTCTTAAAAGTGTCCGGATTCTATCCCCTCTGCGGAGCATGACTCAAGTTGAAATTTCCCGCACTGATGAATTCCAATTGGGAATAGATGCACCTATTCGGGCTTCTGGAAACCTTGAGAATACACCAGGAGTTACCTTAATTGGTCCAGCAGGCACCCTGGAATTACCACAAGGTGTTATTCAAGCCGAACGTCATATTCATATGCATCCGGATGATGCACGCCGGTTCGGTGTCCACGATAAAGACTATGTTATGATCAAAGTAGGTGGTGAACGAGGTATTATTTTTGATGATGTTCTTGTTCGTGTAAACGAATCGTACCGACTGGATATGCATGTGGATACCGATGAGGCGAATGCCGCTGATTTACATCCCGGCTCGGTTGGTATCCTGATAAAAGATCCTACCATGGCAAAACCAGATCCCACGGACTAAACCCCAATCAATATGGTACGGTTCAATCATAACGACATTGATGGGCTTCCTCCGCAAAGGCTTGAATCAGGGGTATTTCTGCATCAAAGAAGTGATCGGATGGTGATAGGATAAAACCCCCTCCTTTCCCGCCTTGCTCGAAATAACGTCGCACCGCATTCCGAGTCTCTTGGGGGGTGCATTGGGTAAAATAATGCAGTTGATCAAAACCTCCAATTAAACACACATGATCCCCAACCCGCTTTTTCACTTCATCCAAACGGACATCCCCACCCATTTCTTTTGGTGTCAATGTCTCAATCGCATCCGGCTTCATTGCTACAATATCTTCCAATATGGGCATCATCCCCCCACAGGTATGATAAACAATGCGTTGTCCTTGTTCGTGTGCCAATTCTATCAGGGGTGCATCATACGGTGCGACAAACGTATTAAAAATTGTGGGGGAAATAACCGTGGTAGAAGCATCACCCCCCCCGAGTTCCAAAATATCGTACGGTGCTTTGCATAGTGATTCAATAAAAACACGTTTTCTTTGCTGGAGAATTTCTAAAAACGCATGCACCCAGGCGGGATCATCAAAGGTGGCAAGAATTAAATTTTGGGTCCCATAAAGGCAACAAGCATCCTGCCAACATCCTGGCTGCCCATATAAATCAAAACAACAAATATGCCCTCGTATCAATCCTCGCTCCCCAAATGCTGTTGCCGCTTGTTTCACTCGTTCAACATCACATAGCGGTGCGACTGCATAATCCGCCAGGATATCAATTTGCTTTTTTTCCTTTATGAGATGCTCGGTAGTCCATGTTGTATAAATATTGGATTGTTGAACGGTGGTTAGTGATCCTTTGGGAGTGGTAATTGTATATCGTGTTGTCTTATAATCTGGATGATCCAATGGCTCCATCGAATAACGCCAGTTTTCTGTACAAATCCGAGGGCTTTCCATATGCTCGGGTTTTTCGAGCAAAGAATCATAAAACTGCCCCCGACTTTCATCTGGCTTATAGGGAACAATCCAATGAATAGGATCCAACCCAAACCGGTCAAAAAATTCCTGGGTGGTGATCCCATCCAAATAGGTATCGAGAAAATAAGACATGACGTGGTGGGTCGTGACTGGAAGTCTATCCGGAAGAGAATCGCGTGTAATGGCTGCTAAAAACCGTTCTTTTGAAGTCATATTTTAGTACCCCTTAAATTAAGATATGCATGAACAGCAACTTAGGAAAATTCCTTCGCGTCTGCCTCTCGTTCTTCTTTACTTGGAAAAGGGGGAATAATACGGCTGATAATAAAGAACAAAACAAAAGGAAGTGCCGCTACAATCAAGGTACCTACCACACCTTCACGCAATGTCTCCCAACTAGTGGGAATCAAAGGGACATGATAGTGCGATGGGCTATATCATACATAGATTGTCATGAAACCCATATCGGTTGTCGTCTGAGAAATGATATTGCCATTCCTCTGGAATATAATAAACCTTTGCAGAAAAGCAATATGATTTCTATTATTCGCTTAGACCGCTATGAGTAGTCCAATTGAAACTTAGATACGTTTGATAAGTACAGGTCAAATTTCGATATTCAAAACACTCCATGGGGAGTGTTGAAAAAATCAAAAAATAGTCGTCACTTGGTGTTACACATAAAAAAGTATCCTCATGCTGATGGCTTTGAGAGGTAGTTTTGAATATTGGCATGTCAAATTTACGATTACCATCACAATTCCCAATCAGGAATAATTTATAGAATAGGTCAACGTTTTATATTAGGGGTGAATCAAAGAAACGATTGATTGACTAGTCATCATGAATATAAACAGCAATATAACAAATATCTTCATAGCTTATTTGTTGAAAACTTAACCCCATACGATATTGATCGCCTGTGTCTGTCGGTTGGATGTATGCAATACGAACTCCTGCATGGATCTCTTTTCCTGAATATTTCCGTTGTTGTCCGTGTTGCTTGGTATTCACCAATGTAAATGTTACTGAATAGCTTTCGTGCTCATTAATGGGCTGATCAATTATACAGCCAATTCCCGCAGAACTAATATTATGAATATGGATGGGAAAAGATGCTTCCGTTTGTGGGGATGAAATTCGGCCTGGTAAATCCACAGCATTACGATCCACCCGACGTTTAGTTTGTTTCACCTCTACATTTATTTTACCTAACTCATGTTCTAATTCAACCACATACCCAATTAATTCTTCGATGTTTTGGGAATTGATTTGCTCTAGAAAATGTTGAAAGGTAGCCGTCTGATTATCTTGGGGAGGGGTTAACAGGGAGTCGAATTCAATAAACCGACGATCGACTTGGGTCAGGTTATCTATAAAACTATCGAAATTTGTTTCCGCTAATTCTTCGGTATCAATTAACTGACAGATTGTATTGGTTTTTTTCGTCAGATCCAATGTCCAATCGGTTAGTTGCTTAACATGAAGATTTTTTTCATCCATCCCTTTTACAATATTAGAAATATACCGCGTTGTTTCTTCAATGTTGCGTACCAAATTTGCGAAAATTTCTCGGTTCTCATTAATCAGTTGGGATTCATCCTCAATAGCAGTGGTAATATTCCCAATCATTTGCTGAATAGAACCCGATGCCTGATTAATATTCGATGCCAATTCACGCATTTCCTTTGCAATAATCGCAAAACCCTTCCCTGCAACACCCGACCGTGCGGATTGAACCGACGCGTTAATAGAAAGTACATGGGTCCGTTCGGCAAATTCATTGATAATACGACTGATAGAAGCGATTTCCCGCCCCTTATTTCCTGTATCAGCAATAAAATTGACGGTTTTATCCAAGTTTTCTGTTCCCAAAACTGTATATTTTTCTAAACGCTGGGTTACCTCAGATGCTTTATTTAAGTTCTTAATGGTTTCATCTATGGTACTTACAAAATCCGTCATCAAAGTTGAATTGATTGCAATCAAAGAACTCTGAGCATACACTTCTTCTCGAAGTTCTTTGTAGACGTCGTTAAATTTTTGGATTCCCTGGAGGAGATACTCATAAATCCCCAATTTGATTTGAGTAATTTTAAGAATCTCATGAATTAAATACTGAAAACGTTCTTTGATGACGAGTAACTCCGTTACTCCCTCTTGTTCTTCATCACTAAGCCTTGAATCACCCTCGCTATCCTGTTGGAATGCTTCCTGATGGTCTGAATGAATAGATTCCGCCGTTGTTGGCGTGATCCCCTGCTCGACTAGAGGATCATTTACTCCAATAGGAATTCCATCTCTTTGATCCCTTTGCGCGTAACGGCTTCGGTCCGATTCCCCTGTAGTTAATAAACGAGCAATAACCAACCACATCCCAGCATACCAAACCACGCCCCCAGCCACAAGCAACCACCGAACCAAAGAAGAACGTTCAATATCAAGAATAAACATAAAAATTATCAACAAAGATAAAGGGATAAAAAACAATAAACTAGTAATAATCAGGATATGCTTTCGACGCTTCATTTTGATCATTTGTATTTTACTGCGGGTGAATACAATACTTGGAACTCTAAGCTAACAAGAAGAACAATGTGTTCCACAACCGTACCGCGAGTAAATCCTTACAAGGTTTATAGTTATAAAAAGCTCCCTGCTCTGAACAAAATATGTTCCACAATGTAGCGGAGCTTCTTGATTCATCGAAAGTATAGTAAAATTTTTTAGGAAAAGAAACCAACGATGTATTTATTCGTAACTTTAATACCGTTGACAAGTGTGTATAGATTCTCTATTCCTCTTTCTGTAGTTTCTAATAAGATGATACTTAATCTATCGCGTTTTTTTGTAAAAGCAGGATGTCCTTGACTTATCTAAAAAAACGCTTAATATTAATATGCAATGTAACTGGGGAATATCGGTATAGAAAAAGCGGAAAATCGATCAATATATAGACATTGCTAAATATTTTTACATCACAAATGAGCCATAGATTGATTATGAACCATTTACAAACAAACCACAAAACAACCAGCACCCTTTCCCGACGTTTCTTGTTATTACCTGGACTTATTCTTATATTCTTAGGTAGCCTGTTACTCACTTCGTGTTATTCTGATAATTTCCAAAAATTTAATGAAGTTCCTCAACTTGTGAATCCGCAAGATCATGCTGTATTTCATCCAATAGGACATCATGCTTTCAATTTAACTTTTGAATGGACACCGGTTGAACATGCCACTAGTTACACCTTACTGATTGATGGTTATACAGTTGGAACGGTTTCTGCACCTATAACAACATTTACTAATGAAGAAGCCATAATTGATGCATTAACACAGTCCCCAACAACGGAGCATACATGGCAAATAGAGGCTCAAAATTTTTATCTGCTTCGTTCATCGGAGATATATCACTTTGAAGTACAAGTAGATGCAACCCCTCCCACCATCCCCACAAGTTCCCATGCAACAGGTGTTTATTGTGAACCTATTTCCCTTGATTTGCAGTCATCCGATGATTTTTGTGACCCAGTGATTTATTACACCGTCGATGGTAGTACTCCAACGCAGAATTCAACCGTGTTTTCAGATTCTATTAATATAAATGATGATGCTACGATTCAGGCAATAGCAATTGATTGGATTGGAAATCAATCGGCAATTGCATCATGGAATTATAATTATTCCTCGTTACAGCCCACTACAATCTTTCCTGAAGATATATGTGAAGGGAATCCAACGAGTCAGTTGGGAGTCAGTTGGGAGAACTTTGCCGGTGTTGATTATCGTGTAGCATTTTGGAACGGTTCTGCATGGCAAGAACCCGATGATGTACAAACTAATTCCGCGTATATGACAGCCCCTTCACCCGGGATGGACTACCAATGGCGCTTGCAAGCTTATACTGATACATGTATCGGTGATTGGATTACGAGTCCCCTATTTGATGTAATTGCTCTTCCTGTGTCACCGCTCCCGGATTCGGTTACCGATGTATGCGAAGGAACACCATCTAACCTTACTTGGGTCGGTTCTTCTGGTATTACGTATGAAATTTACTACGATTCCGATTCGCTTGCTGATACAACGGGGGCTACGTTAGTCGAATCCGTCACCTACCCAGATACAACATTATCCATTCCTCCGGTGCTGGCTCCAGGAATTTACTATTGGAAAATCCTAGCCCGAAATCAAGCATGTGTAGGAAGCGTTTCTGTATCTACGAGTGCATTCGAGGTAATACGTGTTACCAATCCACCTGATGTCACACCAGCCGGATCTGTATGTTTGGGTAATACCGTGGATGTATCCTGGACTACGGTTTCAGGGCATAACTACGATATCTATTATGATACGGATAATGCTATAGATACAACGGGGGCAACCCTCGTAGAAACTGTTAGCGCTCCATCGGACACATTAACAACTCCTCCAGCACTACCAGGAGGGACCTATTATTGGAAAATTCAAGCTTCCCATACTGGTTGTATTGGGGATGTCATGGTTTCTGCTACGTCCTTTGATGTGTATGATGTGCAAGATGCTACTAATATCGTACCAGATGGAACCGTTTGTGAGGGGACCGGCGTTAATCTTTCATGGACCACCCTGGCAGGTCATGATTACGATGTATACTACGATACGGACAATTCTACGGATACTATCGGAGCAACATTCGTTGAAACTGTCACGGCACCTGATTCCCAATTATCTTCCGCACCGCTCATTTCAGATGGAACCTATTATTGGAAGGTAGTAAGCCATATCGGTTCGTGTATGGGCAATGTAAGTGTTTCGGCTACATCATTCGATGTCATTGGAGTTACGGATGCCAGCAATATTATTCCAGATGGGAATGCTTGTGTGGGCACGTCTGTAAATTTGACTTGGGATACCATTGCAAGTCATGATTACGATGTTTACTATGATACAGATCCCACCACGGATACGACTGGCGCTACATGGGTTGAAACCGTTAGTGCTCCATCCAATACACTTGCTGCTCCTCCAACGCCCCCAACAGGAACTTACTATTGGAAAGTTATAAGTTCTACAGGTGGGTGTAGCGGTGCTGTTGTGGTATCAAGCACAGCGTTTACTATCAGTACAGCTATTGATGCGACCAATATCCTTCCCGATGGGGACAGCTGTGATGGGGAAACCGCCAACGTATCGTGGACTACCTCGGCAGGGCATCAATATGATGTGTACTATGATACCGACAATGCAACGGATACAACGGGTGCGGTATGGGTTGAAACGGTCAGTGCTCCAGATAATGTATTATCTACTCCTCCAACTATGAGTGTAGGAACCTATTATTGGAAGGTAGTGGGTAGTATTGGATCATGTACCGCTAATGTGGCAGTTTCAGCATCCTCATTTTCTGTAACTGATGTAACGGATGCAAGCGGTGTTACACCCGATGGGAATGTTTGTGAGGGTGCTGGTACAAATCTTGCCTGGACATCAACTGCAAGTCATACCTACGAAATATACTATGATACAGATAATAATACGGATACGGTAGGTGCTACCTATGTGGATAGTGTGGCAGCACCACAAAACACCCTCGCTGCTCCTGTTGTTGTTCCAGTAGGAACTTATTATTGGAAAGTAGTGAGTATTCAGAATGGATGCGTAGGGAGTGTGGTTAGTGCAGCTGCTACGTTTGATGTGATTGAGGTAACCGAAGCATCAAACATCACACCCGATGGAAATGTATGTGTTGGGAATACAGCCAATCTAACCTGGACTACCACCGCAAGCCATACTTATGATATATACTATGACACTGACAATGCAACGGATACCACCGGTGCTACGTTTGTTGAAACCATCAGTGCGCCTTCTAATACATTAAGCACTCCTCCCACTCCGGCTTCCGGAACGTACTATTGGAAAATTATTGTATCCCATGGTGGTTGTACGGGTACGATAAGTGTTTCTCCCACTAGTTTCAGTGTCGCCTCTGTAACCGATGCGAGCAATGTCACACCGGATGGCGATGTCTGTGCAGGTTCTGCAGTAAATCTAACATGGACAACTGCCGTAGGTCATAGCTACGATGTTTATTACGATACTGATAATGCTGCTGATACCACCGGTGCAACGCTAGTTGAAACCGTTAGTGCTCCATCTAACACGTTGAGCACATCACCCACCCCGCCAGCGGGGAATTATTATTGGAAGGTAGTTGCAACCATTGGATCTTGTACGGGTTCTGTGGTTGTTTCTTCAGCATCGTTTGATATTATCGGAGTTACGGATGCCAGCAACGTTGTTGCATCGGGTGATGAGTGTGTAGGATCGGCAGTTAACCTCACCTGGACTACTACCGCAAGCCATAGCTATGATATCTATTATGATACGGATAGCGCGGCAGATACAACCGGTGCGACCTTGGTTGAAACCGTTAGTGCTCCATCCAATACATTAAGCACACCACCCACCCCACCAGCGGGCACCTATTATTGGAAAGTGGTCGCAGAAATCGGAACATGTACTGGAGTGGTGATTTCATCTGCAAGCTCCTTTCATGTTATTGAGGCGACCGATGCCAGCTCTGTTGTTCCTGATGGAGATATATGCCTAGGTGATACTGCAAACCTAACGTGGGTCTCCTCTGCTGGGCATGATTATGATGTATACTATGATACAGATAATCTAGCAGATACAACCGGTGCGACCTTGGTTCAAACGATTAGTGCACCCGGTAATACTCTTAGCAGTCCTCCCTCACCTGGTACTGGAACGTATTACTGGAAAATCGTAAGTAAGTCGGGAACATGTTTGGGGAATGTGGTTCCTTCTGCTAGTTCCTTTGATGTGTTTACACCAACCGATGCAGGTTCCATAACTCCCGATGGCGATGCTTGTGATGGAGATACGGCAAATGTAAGCTGGACTACTGTGAGCGGACATTCGTATGATGTTTATTATGATACGGACAATGCAACGGATACCAGTGGTGCTACGTTTGTCGAAACGGTAATTGAACCGAATGATACGTTATCCTCACCTCCTACCCCAGCTGTTGGAACGTATTATTGGAAAATAATTACCACTGCAAATGGATGTGTTGGGAATGTTGGTGTTTCGGGAAGTGCGTTCAGCATCATTTCTGTAACCGATGCTACCAATCTTGTTCCTGATGGAGATGTTTGTAATGGTGCCTTGGCAAATTTAACCTGGACCAGTACTGCAGGACATACGTACGATGTGTACTACGATACCGATAGTGCCGCCGATCTTACTGGAGCAACGTTTGTGGAAACCATCAGTGCTCCTGAGAATAGTCTCAGTAGTCCACCCACACCTGGGATCGGAACTTATTATTGGAAAATTGTTAGTAATTATAATGGATGTATGGGAAATGTATCGGTATCAACCCTCTCATTTGATGTAACAGCGTCCACAACAGTCGATCCCCAAATCGAAGTAGCAGGCTCCGGTATTTGTAGTGGAGCATCCATGATCTTTTCCTGGTTATCGACCGAAGGGGTGTCCTATACCGTGCAGTATAAACTAAACAGTGGAGGTTCCTGGACAGATACGCCGGGATCACCTTGTACAGGATGTAATAGTGAAATTCTGAGTCTTCCCGACGAAACGTATGATTACCAGATTATTACAACCGATACCTGTGGATCCACGCCGTTTGCAGCCACGGGCGTAACGCCGTTTGTAGTTGGCGGAACGGCTCCCTCCGATCCAGGATTAACGGTTGGTGATATTTGCGATGGTGGGACCGCAAATTTCTCATGGACATCAACAGTAGGAGAATCGTATTCGGTTCAGTATGGACCGGCTTCCGGTACAATTTGGATGGATGCTGATAATGTGGGATGTTCTGGGTGTAATTCGGATACCGCAAACCCTGCCATGGGGCTCTATAATTCCCGAGTTATTGTTGATACCGGGAGCTGCGTTGCAGCATTACCCGGGAATGATTTTAATGTCCGATCCTATCCATCCGATCCAAGCCTAACAGATGAACCTAATTTTAATGGAACCAGTTTTACAGGAAGCTGGGAATGGGGCATGATTGTAGGATATACCTATGATCTGGAATGGGCGCTATCAACCAATTTAACGGGAACTCCAACCGTATCGGATGTTTCCAGCCCATACGATCCCGCATCGGATCCGGGAACAGGATTATGGGATTGGGCGGTGCGCGCATGCAATGATACGTGTTGTAGTAATTGGAGCACCGACTCGTTTTTGGTTGCGGTGTGCCCCGCTGATCCAGTACTTACACCCGAACCCGATGATTGCACCAATGGTCCATTTGGTGGAACATTGGAATGGACGACGGTAGGTAGTTTGACGTATGATATTGAAATATCCGATTCAGGACCATTAACGGGAACCCCAACCGCTACCAATGTTACGCCACCCTATGATCCCTCCCCTAATCCAGCAGGAGCGATTAATTGGGCAATCCGAGCATATAACGGGACATGTTACAGTAATTGGGTGGTTGATTCATTTGGTAAAGCGGGTACGCCTTCCGATCCCAATATTACAGCGGCGGAAGATACATGTAGTCCAACCTTTAATCAGGAATTTGAATGGTTGACAGCGGTTGGAGTAACGTACGAAATTGAATGGGCAACATCGGGTAGTTTGAGTGGGACACCCCTTTTTGTGGATGTCTCCGAACCATATGATCCCCCTGATTTAGCAGTGGGAACTTGGGACTGGGCGTTACGAGCCTGTAAAGGAGGATGCTGTAGCGATTGGTCTGTGGATACGTTTGACGTAACCGGAACCGTGGTGGATCCGGTACTTGTGGAGGAACCTGATTTTTGTGGGGTTAGTTTTACAGATACCTTGAATTGGAGTACCAGTGGGGGTATGACCTACGATTTTGAGCATGCGTTATCTGGATTACTTTTAGGAACACCTGATGATACCGATGTTTCACCTCCCTATTCTCCTTCACCAAATCCTGCTACCGGAACCCATGATTGGGCGGTGCGAGCGTGTGATGGGACATGTTGTGGGAATTGGATTGTGGATACGTTTACGGTAGGTCAGAATCCAGCACCCAATCCGATCACAGGATTAGCCAACCTGACAGGGGGGAGTGTTCCTTACACGGATACACTCAGCTGGAATAAAACGAATCCTGATTTTGGCTATGATGTTGCTTTATATAATAACGCATGTGGAGGAATGCTTGTTAGTGGGTGGCCTAAAACTGTTTCAAGTGGAACTTCGAGTATCAGCACGGGTAGCATTAGCACAGCAGGGACATATTATTGGAGTGTCCGCTCTTCGAGTCTCGGAGCGTGCAGTACGGGATCCTGGAGTGCATGTAAATCATTTACTGTAATTCCTTAAATATTATATAAATAGATTTAACTGTTAGCGTTACAATCAGTTTGTTTGATGAGAAACAAACATCGCCGTACGTCAGTTTACTGAGGAAGTGAGGAAACCACGTGGAAATCTATCGGAAAACCTTTGGGTATGATTGGAATATGTTGAAAACATTGCGAACCGAATTGGAGCCTCTTATTGGAACGTATATAGAAAATGAAGAGCATCAAAATGCGGTCATAATGGGAGTATCCGAGTTGTGTGAGAATATCATTAAATATGCGAAGGATAAAACCGGTGGGGAATTAATTATATCCGAAGAAGAAGAAAAGGATACCTATGGCAAGATCACCCATTTAAAGGCGATCACCATCAATGATGCTACCGAAGATGCGGTGGAAATATTACAGGATGAGATGGAAGGGCTGGATAATCCACACAATGCGATAGCAGAGTATCAGTTGCGTATTGTTGCTACGAGCATTGACGACGAGCATAGTCGGTTAGGATTGATTCGTATTGTAGCAGAAGCGCAGGGCGTTATTTCTTTTGAATGGAATGATCCCAAATTGATTTTAACTACCATATTCCCTGTGGAACCGGTAGAACTAATTTTACAATAACAGAATGAGGCAAATGAGTGGGATTCCCACTTGTATTAGAATATGACGGTAACAAATGTAGACCAATTCTTTAAACGAATCGATGCAACCCGAGCGGGTCGGATCCTGATTGTATTATTCATCACCTTTACCGCGTTGGATATCGGCGTATTTGCGGTCTTGGCTTTTGTTAATCAGGGAGATATTGTTAAAAATCAGGCTGAAAAAGCGGGGCAAGCATTGGGATATAAGATATCCTATCTTACGTGTGACAAAACGTCCTACTTGGATCATTTAAACCAAAGTGATATTGAAAATTTCCGGGTTATTTCCGTTTCTGGAGACGTATTAGCCTACCATCCTGAGTCGAATGATTATCCCGTAACGATGGCTGAGAAGCGGATGTTGGTGAAATCAGCCAGTTCCATTATTCTTACCAACCGTAATTTTGCCGTGGAATTAGAATATGATACTTCGAAGGTCTTAACCATTAACCCCGTGGAGAATGAGCAAGGACAATTAATTGCAGCGGTAATTGCTCGCGTACCCATTCCATCCATTAATGAAGATTTTACGTTTCTGCTTCGGCAGTTCATCTTTTCATTAATCATCATTGTTGTACTGCACGGAGTTTTTCTTATTCTGTCCAATTTTAATTTAATTCGTCCTTTGCGTCATTCAAACACGCATTTATATAGTTTAAACAAAGAGATGACCAAGGGGTTGGATACAGGTTGGCAGGTACAGAAGGTGTTGTTACCGAATGAATACCATATATTTACCCATAACGATATGACCATTGAAATTAGTAACACGTGTATCCCTATGGAAAAGGTATCGGGGGATTTTCTCACATTTGAACACCGTCAGGATAACAAACTGGTTTTTCTACATGCGGATGTTATGGGGCATGGGGTGGCAAGTGCGTTGATTACAACCATGACGAAGGTAGCATTTAATAATGCAGTTCAATCCCACATCCATCCTGCTTCCATCTTAACGGAAATGAATAATGTACTGGCGCCGTTAACCACCAAGTGTGAATATTATTTGACTGCGTTTATTGGGTTGTTTGATCCAGAAACCGAACAACTAGAATGGGTTAATGCGAGTCATCCAGCTGCGTTGGTGTGGGATCATCAACAAAATCAGTTGGAATTATTGCGTCCCAATGGTCCATTGGTTGGAATTATGAGAGATGTTACTTATGAATCCAAACGGACAAAATTGGATGTACCCAATCGTTTACTCAGCTATACCGATGGGATTACCGAAGCTCGTGATAGCGAGCGCGAAATGTTTGGTGAGCAAAAATTGGAAGAGTTGTATAACCATAATAAAAACGAGTCCGCCAAGCAGTTTCATACGACCGTTTTGAATAGTGTATCACGGTTCCGAGGTGATGCGAAACCGAATGATGATGTATCGTTTATCATACTTGATTTGTATAAAAAAACACACGGGGGCAATGAGTAATATGTGTAGATTGAGTGTGTTGATCGTGCTAATAATACTCCTCCTTGTACCGATGGGTTTTGTTTATTCGATAGAAGAAGAACAAACCCAGGAAGGAAACGTGGGGTGGGGTATTGAATTAAGCCAGATCATATCGTTTGCCACAACCTCTCGAAAACTTGATTTCCGTTCCTTTGGAGCGGGATTTACCCTAAAATTCCAATTGTCTGAATTAATCCATCTTCGTACCCAATTGGATTACCAATGTCATTATTCCCGCCAATTATTTCCAGAAACAGGGAATGTGGCATATGCACGTCGGGATAACATTGGATTATCCGTTTTAGGATACATCCAAAAGTCCCTAACGGGGACGAATTCGATAGGGGGAGGGATTGGTTTATATGGATCGTATATCCCCAGCTCGTTTATGAAAGAACCGGGGGGCGCTGGTGTTTCTTTTATGGATCAAACCATTCCTTATCGGATCAATATTTTAGCAGAATTTGTATATTCGTTTTTGATTCCGAACGATTTGGGGAAGGGTGATTTTTTTGTTCGGTTGGGGGTTCCCATTCTTCAGGAATATAAGTCATATGCGTTTATGGATCTCAATCGAAGAACGTGGGGGTTACAAACAGGATTTCGATGGATGTGGAGTAGAAAGCACAAAGAACCGGAACAACCGAAATCTATCGTTCCCCAAACTCGTTTTCATAAAGTGGAACCCCTTGTGGAAGAAGAATCCAAGCCGCCTCAGCTTGCATCCCAACCTAGCGAACCTCCAAAAGTAGTACCGGAAGTTACGCAAGAAGCAGAACCAGAGGTTGTTACACAAGAAGTAAAAGCAGATTCGTATATTCCCCCCGTCTCTGAACAAGAACCTTCGGTGGCGACAATAGAACCTGTTGTTGATGAACCGGAAATGGAATTGACCCTTCGTTCCCTTGAAGAAGAAATACCAATGGTGACCGAACCCACATTCGAAGGATTACAGTACTTGGATTGGGACAAACAGAAACTCATTTTTCATTTGGACCAGGAGAATCCGGTTACCTTAACCTTTCAAAGCTTTATTGGGGATCGGAAAGAAGAAATCCAAGTCACCTTTAGTAAAAATCAACCTACATTTGAATATATCTGGAGTATTGTCCCCGAATCAACAGAAACAATTTCATGGGTATGGTCAGCGGAATCAACTCAATGGGATAAGCGGGAAGCGCATATCTTACCTGGATTTGAAGTGCTGGATCAATTTGATTTCACCCAAGAGAAACAATCCCTGAAATTTAAATACCCCCACAAGATGGATTTGGAATCTGTTTGTTGTGATTTGACCCGCGCACTGACTACTAGGGGACACGGATTGCTACAAGATGGAACTATGCTGGATATTTATTTTTTCAGTGACGCGATTGATACATCGTTTCTGGATACTTTTAAATCCATTCGTGCAACGATTCTTTCTAAATTGCAGGAATCGTTTGCTACCCAAAACCTTTCGATTTCGATTTATCCAGTTTTTACTTTAGACTATGATGAATTAACGATAATAATCCATACGCCCGAGGCCGATAAAGGGTCCCTTGTGGCACAGGAGGAACAACAGCTATGACGTTTACCAGTCCACAAACTACCGATGAATTAACTACTGTACTTCATACCTCAGAGGATCCACCCCGCTTGGAAATGGTGGGGCAATTGACCTTACCCAATCCCGATGAAACCTTTTTACCTCTTTTAGAAAAGTTTCATGAGGAATATATTCACTATGAGAAGAAAGCTCTGATTGCAGATCTCCGTGCTTTCAAATTTAACAACAGTTCGGGTATGAAAATATTCATCCGCTGGTTGACGATGATTGGACAGACTTCCGAATCGGATCGGTATAAACTCACCTTAATTTGTAATAAAAAGCACACATGGCAGGTGGGATTACAATATATGCTCATCATGGCTAAGGGTGCAGCTGAAGTACAATATGAATAAACGACTTCGAATTACAAAAAGCAAAAACACAAGTATTCTTTTACTTGCTATCATCAGCTTATTGATCGCATTAGCAAGTTATGGAATAGCTTCGTTTACGATTGAAACCTATCGATTTCATATTTATGTTCTATTAGGGAATATCAGTGAGGATAGCATTAGCCAAAACCGTTTGGTCGTTGTGTTAAACTCTATACAAATTGCTTATAATCGGTTAATAAGCGACGGCGAGACCGTGGATTTATATTTCCAAGAAATGAAGGGTGATTTAAGTATACCCCCTCCACAGAAAACGCTACTGAATACAATAAAACCACCTCCGGTTACTATCTATCATGCGGTGAATATGGTCCGTTCTATTTTGGGACGGGATATGATTTCTCGCAAAGAAAACAACCTGCAATCATTATTAGCCCAGGCATTTACGCACGAATTACGAAAAAATTTCCCACAAGCAGCCAAGAAATATAACCTTGTATTATCAGATTTTAGAAATATTTTGACAGTCGACCAGGTCAATCGAATCAAACTCCATCTGGCGTTATGCCACTGGAAAATTAGTGAATACGAGCATGCACAAACATCGCTTAAACAGGTTATGAGTACGAGTCAAGAAGACACCATGACGTATCGTACTGCTTCGTTGTTTAGTATCTATATCGATGCTGTACTTGATTTTGCTGCGGAGATCGATTGCTCCAAATCAGATTTGGAATTAGGGCGGATTCATTATAAATTAGGAAACTATGTGGAAGCAGAAGATTATTTGAGGCTAGCTGGAAAACAAGCGCCGAAAAACCAAGAAATCTTTTTTCTACTAGGACGGATTCATGAGGAGCTTGGGGATAAAGAAGAGGCGACCAGACTATATGGAACCGTTTTACAACATAACACAGACACGGCGTATTCAGATTTGATAATAGCTCGTTTGGGTATTATGCAAAATATGGAAGAGGATAGCACCTCGCCTGTAGCACAAGAAATTTCAACGGTTTTATCTCGTCTTCCCTTATCCGAAGAGCAACGCTCCATCCTAACCCGTGCGCGAGATATTGCATCCATTTATGATGAAAAAACGGAATTAAGTGACGTTCAAAGTACACTGGCAACTGAAGGACTCCCCGCCTCCACTTCCGTAATTGCAAGAGCAGTACAAGTAACAACCTCCTCAAATATGAATGTATTTGTTTCACAGATAACCGCTCCACTGAGTAGTAGCCCTGGTTTAATGGATCCCCAAACCGTCGCATCCCCTACTGAGCCTAATACAGATACAGCACCAAATGAAGACACACCAACCCAAGAACCTACAGCACGACAACCCGTTGCTCCCCCAACCCATGCGAATGTTACTCCAGAACCTCCTCCGATAAAACCAGTCATGGATTCCAAGCCATCATCCCAGCCATCCCCGCCAAGACCGCCTGCAAGATCCCGCACGCTTGTTGCTCCAAATATTAGCACCATAAACCAGTATACCCAATTTTCAAATCGGTTTCAAGAAATTGAGCAAGCGAATATACAGGAAAAACAAGAGTACGAGGCATTTTGGTCGGAACAAATAGAACGATTGCGCGAAGAACCCACTCTTCCTGATATCCAAGTTCCATCCGATGAAGCATTAATCATAACAAAATCAGGAAGAGAATTTCGGGGACAAATCCAAGCATACGATCGTGCCAATGGGATTTTAATACGTATTGATGGTGTAGAGATGATTATCCCCCATAAGGAAATCCGTGAGATCCAACGGTAATTACAAACCGGTCAGTATTTTTATAATAAATGTGGGAAGCAGCAAGGATACCTATCAGATAGAAATCTTTTTTGTCTAGATCAAAATTCATTGAAAGGAAGAGGGTTGTGATTCTGCCATGGTGATAGTCGGTATGGTTCCAGCACAAGCATTTGCTTATTATTGGATTTAGCAACCAACATCGCTACAATCAAATTATTATTGTGAAGTCCTTGTATGACGTTTCCATTCTAAACAAATGTAGTAAAAGATTTCTGGAGTGTGGTATATCCTTATATTCCACACTCTAGTGACAAGAGAGTCTTTCTGTGGCGCGTCCGTAACAGCATGGTAAATAGTCGTATGGGACTATTTCATCCACAAAGCGGGTAGGTAGGACTATTATCGTATTACAATCCCCACACTAAAACCTAGGGTGTGGAACCAATTATGGGTGTATCCATCATCACCGATGCGATCCGGTTCATCCTCGGTTCCTACCGCACCTCCACCAAGGTGTCGAACATTTGCAAAGATACTTAGGTAATCGGTGAGTGTATATCCTAAACGGAGTGAGGTATCCAGAATAGCCCCCTCAAATTCGTCGGTACTTCCATTCAATATTTTGCTTCCCGCATAAAACCCATCGATTTCCATCCCCCACCAAAAGTGTTTTGCAAACCAATGATTGAAACGTAGTTTGAGAATCGGAACAGGACCGACCCCTCTATTTTCAACGAATTTCTCACCATCAGTTGTTTCAAACAAGATGTCCGCATTTCGGATTTGCATGGATAACCCCACACTTAATTCGACTTGTTTTTTATTTATCACATCAAATAAGTAGCTAAACCGCCAGAACGCAAACCCATACTTCAGATTAACCGCTTCATTTTGCAAAAACCACACATCTTCTACCAGAATATCTCGTGTTAACGTGGCTGTGGTTTCTAATGTCAATGGTTGATACAGAAAAATGAAACGGTGTCTTTCGGCAACCTCTAATTCACCTGAAATACGCATACTTGGGAATAAGATTTCCTGCCCACCATCTGCTACATAATCAAAACGGCTTCCATTTTGGCCAAACTGAATAACATGATTGAGGACTCCAATGAATCCCAGTTCTCCGTTGATCGTTGCGTGGATGGCTCTGTCTTTACTATTTAATATTCCCTTATCTGCCCAAGCAGTTACCACAGGCAGCATAGAGGCAATAATAATCAGAATAAACATGTCTATTAGGTGTAGTTTGTTGAATCTTTTAGTCATAGTATTCACTCCTTTATCAAACAATAGATAGTAGCGTCATCGCAAAATAAATGCCAATGTATTCTTAGAATGCCATATTTTTTGATTGCGGCTTCACCACGTAAATCCGATCGGTTATTTTTTCTATTAACTATTAGAACGAAAGAAATTCTAAACCTGTATATGTTACTGAGCATGCATTACACGGGTCTATTACGATAGTACATAGCACCACAGACGAACACGCTATACCATTACATATTGTAATGGTATCCTTTCATTATGTAATGATTATATTTCATATTGTAACGCGCTTTGTAATCGTACCTCCCAGGCTATCTCAAAAACAAATATGCAAAGCACTCGTCAACATGAAAAGCGAAGCGGCGAAGTCATCTTACATAAGATATATAAAGAAAATGCTTCCCTTCGTTGGGAATGACCGTGTGGATTTTTTGGGGGAGACTCCCCTCATATAAAATAATAGATGAAAGCTATCAAGATTATTTGGAATACCTGCGTTCCTATTCTACTATTGGAGGGATTCTTTTTTATGGATCATGGATCATTAAGGAAATTGGCAAACTCCCCAAGTGGATGAGTTACAATAGATTCCCCCTGGTGACCATGCATATGGATGTTGGGTTCCATGATCTGAAGTATCATCTTCATTGACTGAAAACGAAAAACCAATGGTCTGACCCGGTGAAAAACTTCCAACACCAAGATCGGATAGGGGGATAGCAATTTCCATAGTATAGTAATTATCCACATCATCTTCGTCATTCATCGTACCAGATACGGAAGACGCAATGTTTACTCCTGGTGTCCACCCGCTGTTATAACTCCAAGGGGTATCATTCCCTTTTCCAGTAAACGATTCGGTTATATCGGGTGTAAAATTTAATTGAAAATCATCAGGGTTCGGTGTACAATCATCTTCTTGATCAAAATTCATATCGAAGAAAAATTCAAAGCTGTCCTCCTCCCACGGGTACCCAGATAGATCATCCACATGAACGTATTTGTCATTTGCGTGTACAAAGATATAAAAATTGGTGCTGTCATAGGTTAGTTTTACATAGCCCGTCATAGTAGGATCCAAACCTAAACTTTCATTGTACATCTGTGTAAACGAATAGGTATATTCCGCTGCATCACTCCAAACACTTTCATCATCAAAGCCATCAATCGTAATGGATGCATCCGGGATAGGAGTGGGATTAACCGATTTTTTACCAGCAATACCTGATACAAGTACGCCATCCGAATACCCTACGCCCGATCGAAATGTAAAAATTTTATAATAATAAAGTGTGTCCGCAACAACTCCGGTATCATTAAATGAGGTTGTTGTATTGGTAATCGTGGTTCCATCGGTTGGTCCAGTGGGAATACCACTACTTTTACGTTTAACTAATATGCTATCAACGGTACAATCGGATGGTACGGTCCAGACAGCATTGATCTCGGGGGTTGTATCGGTGGTAATTATAGCCTGTTCGACCTCTGGTGTCCCATGTACTTCGAGGGAATCAGCCGCCACAAAAACGATATCACTACAAGTTGCGTGTTTGGGGAGGACTTTCCACCAATAGATTCCTTCGGCACTACAAGTATAAGGGGATGATAGTGTTGTTCCAGTACATCCAGATTCCACAAGGGTAGCCCCTGTTGTATTCACGTCGGAATCGGTATCTAGATAAACATCATAGGTGAATCCAGATGCGGTTTCCCAGCTGAGATTTGTTGTTTCATCCAAACAAGTGGCTGTATCGTCTGGTGTAATGGTAAAGGCTGGAGCGGTAACGGTATCCGATTCTCCTGGAGCTAGAATTGCATTGCCATGTTCATCTTCAACCCCTATAATCGTTAGGGTATATCCGGAAGTACCTAAATAACAAGTCTCGAGATAAACCATGCTATAATCGCCTCCATCACGGGAAGCACTTAAAATAGGAATACTTGGAGATAAATCATAATTGGCGGGATTCTCCGCGGAAGTGGTATCCACCGGTTCATTAAAAAGAACTCGTAGTCTATTGTTGGAGAGCGCTACCGCATTATCCAAAGTAGGAGGTGTGGTATCCGAATCTTCACCCATAAAATCTCCCTCCCGACAACTAGTCGCACTATCCAATCCCGACCCTTCTGTATCTTCCAAACCCGTTACTTCGAGTGTATAAAGGTAATGCTGTTGGGTATCGGTGTATATTTTCACTTTTTTATGATTAGTGGTGGCAACTTGAACCGCTGTCACATTAATCGTCCCCGGGGGATTTCCGTTGGTATTAATCGTATAATTACCAGTTTCCACTGCAATACTGGTATTCAATTCTTTATTAAACTCTGCCTCAATTAAGGAGGGGGAGATGGGCGTCACGGTTTCCAAACACAGGGGCAAATATCCTTGAAAATTAACGGATATCACTTCCGAAAGAACAGTGTTCTGTGCGGATTTGACCTGATTTACCTCTATGGTATATTGGGTATTACTTTGAGCAGCGGTTGTTACTATTGCTTTTGCTTGATTGGTTGGATCCAATTGAATTGTGGAAATACTTAGTCCAGCTATGGAATAATTGCCCACATCCGTTGTAGAAGTTGGCTCCATAGTGGTAGAATAAAAAATTTCTACTTGCGTATTGCTAACCGCTTGAATAGATAAAATCGTAGGTTCATCCCCCGGTGTATTCGTAGATCCCTGGAATGTTCCACTATTCGGGGTACCAATGATATTTCCCGCATAATCATGAATGCCACTTACCGTACACGTATAGGTTTGAGTCGTTTGATCGGTTGTGAAAATTCGAACCCGTTGATTTTGACTGTCAACCGGAGCTGCCCCAGTTACGGTTAGATCGGGTATAGAATAGTTTGCAGGATTGGTAAGTTCTTCTAAAACAATTGCTTCACTGAAATAGAGTTCGATGGCATTGGTATGTAACGGGATAATAGCAGAAATATACGGTTGACTGGTATCTTTTTCAGTAGAACCGGTAAACGTGTTGATTGTCCCAGCACATAATTCATTGCCCGCAAGATCCGTAAGACCACTAAACTCAACAGTATAAGAAATAGGCAATTGATCCGCCGTGTATAAATTTACTATATAGGGGTTTAACGAAAGCATGACGTCAGTAATACTGAGTCCCGAGATATAATAATTATCTTTATTTGAGATGGTCGTTTGATCCATTAACTCAGAAAAGGCGAGTTGAATCATGTTTTTATGAGGGGCTTTGATATATTGAACATCAGGGCACCCTGTATCTGGCGGGTTGAATCCCGTAAAACTCATACTACTCGGTTTCTGGAGTGCATTACCTTGAAGATCGATGATATCGGAAACGGTCAGCACGTATTCAACACTATCTTGATTAGCAGTAATCAACGTTACTTGATCAGTGTTTTCTGTTCCGGGGATCGCGAAAATCACGACCAATCCTGGAATGGTGTAATTTAAAAAATTACCCGCAGATTCCTCCGAAATAGGTTCGGAAAAGGTAACTAAAATTTCCGACCGGTTTTGTGCAGCAACTTGTTCTAAAAACGGTCCTGTGGTATCTTCCGAACTTGATGTAAGGGATACCGATAGGGAATCATGCGTCTGATAGCACGAAAGGAATATTCCTATACATGCACAGAAAAATGCAAAACTCAAAATTCTATAATTCATAGCTATCTTCCCCAAATCGAGCGGCAATAGTTCTGTTTCCTATACTTACTTTCACGATCCACAATAATAACAGGATCGGGGTATTGCCAGATTTAGTCCTTCCATGAGGCTCTTGGGATCCTTTATTCATTTATCGTAAGTATCAAATTGCATAGCGTACTGGATTGTTTTTGAACCCTATGCTGGTTGATACCATCTCCATCTAGCTTTTATCAATTAAACCCTTTGCTATATTGAAGTATAAAAAATCCTCAAAGTACTCATAATATAGCACGTGCGAATAAATTTGCAAGCCCAAAACGCGTATCTTTGATTTGATTTAAAACCGTCACGAGTTTTTGTGGAACAAATGAATCGTCGTTTTTCCTTATTTTTTGCGCGTTTTTCTTCTTAATTTTTTCTCAGAAAAACCATCCAATGTTAATTCTTACTATTCGTTGTTGGATTACGTTATCCATTTCCTTTATTGGTAAATCGATTAGGCTTTCTCTTGTATTCCAATCATAAGCTATGGTAATGGAGTTAATTGAGTGAGAAGTCCATCTCTTTCATAGATTATGTTAGAGTATTGGAAGAACCTTACCAGATGAATTTGTGAAATTCCATTCCATC
>CAYPZJ010000020.1:0-23906 GCA_964414635.1 uncultured Spirochaetia bacterium | reverse complement strand
CTATTCTTGCCTTGGAAAGCGACCGACTCAAAGAGAAAAACCTACAAAGCGAAGTTCAAGTATAACTTGGAGGGATATGCCTTTACGGAATATCACAACGCATCTTTCTGCAAGTTTAGCACTTAAATGGGATTCCCTCGTTCAACGTATACAGAATGATGATCGGATTATCATCGCATTTTCCGGAGGTACTGATAGTACATTTCTCAGCTATATCACCACTCGGCTAAAGGATTCCAGTAAAGTTTGTGTCCTCAGTTTGCGCTCACCTCTACAACCTCAAAAAGTTCAAAATCAGATTCATACCCTTGCAACCCAGCTAGATTTACCGCTTTCTATCCTTGATTCAAAAATCCTTGATGATTCTACATTTATTGAAAATAATCCCATGCGATGTTATCATTGCAAGCGTTACTTATACACCTCAATACAACACTATGCCAAACGGGCAGGATATACTACCATTTATGATGGTACCAATATGTCTGATGATGCAGAATACCGTCCTGGATTACGAGCATTAGAAGAACTTGGTATTCATACACCACTGAAAGATGCGGGATTGACCAAGCCTGAAATACGTATCCTCGCAAAGGTACTCGAGTTGCCGAATGCACATGCCCCTGCTACTACCTGTTGCGCAACACGGATCGCCTATTGGCAACCAATCACCATGGATCTCCTGCAAAAAATCGAACGGTTGGAACAGCCATTTCTGGAAGAAGGGATCGAACCTGTGCGTGTGCGAATTCATGGGAAACTGGTACGATTGGAACTTCCTTCCAATAGAATAGCTACCATCATAGGAACACCATTTCTATCCCATTGGCGGGAACAAGTGGAAGCCGAGGGGTTTCACTATGTCTGTTTGGATTTAAAGGGATACCAGTCGGGAAGCATGGATGGGGAGCATACTAAACTGGAGCACTAAAATCAGTGATGGAAACTTCTTCTTCGGTTCCTGACTTCAAATTTTTCAATCGTACCTTACCTTGGTGTAATTCTTCTGGTGCAAGAATTATCGCAAAACGCGCTTGGCTTTGATTTGCTTTTTTCATTTGTTTGCCCATATTTTGAGCACGAAATGAATAATCCACGGTTTTACCTATAGCTCGTAACCGTTGGGCAAGCTGAAGCATAGCGGGTAATTCGTCATCCGAAAACCGGATTAAATAATAATCCAAATCCACGATCGGTTCGCTAAGCAGTTTCCGATCTTCCAAAAACAACCCCAGCACGACATCCCCCATTCCAAATCCAACAGCAAGTAACGAACTTCCTCCTAATACATCTAATAAGTTATCATATCTTCCTCCACCACATATCGCTCTGGAAAGTCCAGAAGAGGTTTTTGCATAGATTTCAAAAACTGCACCGGTATAATATGCTAAGCCCCGTACGATGGTAGGATCATAGAGGATTCCTTTTGTAAAACCCAATTGTTCCAGATGAGTGATAATACCGTAGATAGAATCAAAGGATTCCAAGGAGTATTGTTCCGCGATGGATTTGGCTTCCGCAAGCTGGGTCGTGCCTAAGTACGTCCAGAGTCGATCCAACTGGGATTTTGTAATCCCCTGCTCCAACAACATTGCGTGTGCAGCATCAGTTTCCACTTTTTTTACCTTATCAATCACTGTCATGATGCTCTCGTACTTTTCCTCTGGAATACCAATCGCTTTGAAAAATTCTGATGTTATAGAACGATCATTAATGTGAAGAGCATAATCACCTGGTTCCAAACCAAATTGTTCCAAGGAAGTGCATGCTACAGCCATCACTTCGGCATCCGCTAACCCTTGTTCCTCCCCTAAAAGATCAATATTCCATTGAAAAAATTCTCGCAATCGTCCCATTGAAGGGCGTTCATAACGGCAACACCGCGCGATATTATACCATTTTAATGGGCGTGGGAGTGTGTTTAACCTTTTGATTAGCATCCGTGCCAAGGTAGGTGTCATTTCAGCACGGATTGCTACCTCTCGCCCCCCTTTATCAGTAAATGCATACAATTGATCAACAATTTCCTCACCAGATTTGGCTTTATATAACGCTTGGGTTTCAAGAATGGGTCCTTCCCATTCCTGGAACGCGTATTGTCGACTGGCTTGGTGCCAGTTTTTGAATATGGATTGCAAACGAGTCCAATCGGCAGGAAAGAAGTCTCGCATGCCCCGCTGCTCAAATACAGAATCAGCCATGTTGTTTCTCCTTTTCTTTCAGATGGGTCCGACGTACTTCCACTAATACGAGTGTATCTTTTTGCGCATCTACATACATGGAAGCCGCTACCCTAAGATGTTTCACAGGGGGGGGGACAATCAATAAAACCACATTATCTTGAGAACGAAGTACCAATGACTGGTTACGAAGACGGATGGGTATTTTTTGGTCAATAAAGTAATCCGATAGCTTCTTGTGTTTACCAAATGCATACTCAAAGCGATCACCCTCGTGTATCCCAGTAATACAAAGCGATGAGAGGGCAGAAAGTGGAAGCAAACAATTCCCATTCCGGTGAAAGATACGCCATGCTTTCGGAGAGTTTGGTATATTGGTTGCTAATGTTTTTGAAAACCGAATGGTCCATTTGCCAAAACCGATTTCACATTGGACTATGTCATTGCGTTCCTGCTTCAGTGTTGTGAAATCAATGGTTTGAGGTGGTTTTTGAGTATAATCTTCTGCTGGGATATCTCGATAAAAAACAAGCGTTCCATATTCTCGTACGATATAAAATGGGGGATGATCGAGTAGTACTTGACAACCACGCAACGAAGTCTGGTGTAGTTGATCATAACACGTGTTGATTTCCACAAACGATATACGGTCGCGCTGGCGTGTGAGTTTTCCCCAACAAAACCGAATCCATTCTGTAAATTGGATATAGGACCACTGCTTCACTGTTTTACAATCAAAGATATAACAATACGGTCGAAACCAACGAATGTGGGAATAAAATAGTTGTTCGGAAGTGTACTCAAAATGCAGATAAGTCTCGTGTAGTACATGAGATGCTTTTTGAATACTACTCCGATATGCAGGGAAATACTGCTTTACAAGGGGGATAATTTCGTTTCGTATTTGATTACGGGTGTATTTTGATTGCATATTGGATTGATCGGTGCGATAGACTATCCCTTCCTGGTCTAACCATTCGACCAGTTCCGATTTCGGTTCTTGTAATAAAGGGCGGATTATTGTCATCCCATATAACTCAGTAAAGTAAGGGATTCCTGCTAACCCCTTTAAACCTGCTCCTATAAATAAATGATGCAACACTGTTTCCACCTGGTCATCAAGATGATGACCTAACAAAAGCGCTTGAACATCGTGTTTATTATATAACCGTTGGAAAAAGCGCAATCGATGCGTTCGAGCTACCGCTTGGAAATTAGTTGTATGCGAAAAATCAGGATGAGTAATTTCCAGTGGGACTTGATACGTGTCAGCCAATTCCCGAACGAAAGATTCATCCGCATCGGAGTCAGCACCACGCATATGGTAATTGACATGTGCTAGGATTGGCTGGACCGGAATAGCTTGCTGAGTATGAATCCAATGCAATAATGTTACGGAATCAGGTCCCCCGGATATCCCAATCAATAAAGGTAAAGGTGAATCTGTTTTGAAGTGGCAGTTTTTCAGAAATAGCTCGGTTAAGCGCTCAGGAAGGGATGTCATCTGATTCATAGAGTTTTTTTTGATTATAATAATTCATGGTAACGTCGATTGGATTGTTCATAGCATGGAATACGGCTTCTACGGTGATAGCATAACTTTTTAAGACCGCTTCTCGTTCTTCTTCTTCAAATGGTTCCAACACGAATCGTTCTACAGGTCTTGCATCCAGAGGTCTTCCAATTCCGATTTTAAATCGAATAAAATTTCCCGTTCCTAGATCTTCCATAATCGATGCAATACCTTTATGTCCTCCCGTACCTCCACCTCTCTTAATACGAAGCCGACCAGGAGGTAAATCTAAATCATCGTGAATAACCCAACAATCTTCCAAAGGAACATGAAAGATCTGCAGTAAGCTATGCACTGCGTATCCACTCCGATTCATATAGGTTTGAGGTTTAGCTAGAATCAGGTCTTCGTTTTCCCAAGTACCCCGAGCAATTTTGCTCTGTCCCTTGTTTTTCTTAATCTTTAGCTTCAATTTGGAAGCTATTTCATCGAGTACATGAAATCCAACATTATGCCTCGTATTTAAGTAGGATGAACCAGGATTGCCTAAACCAATGATGAGTTTCACAAGCGTATCAATCAGCGTGGGTGCCCGAAAGGTAGAATTAAGATTCCGATTTGGATTCTTCTTCTGATGCTGCTTCGCCTTCTTCACCAGCTTCGCCTTCTTCCCCTTCCGCTGCAGCGGCTTCGTCTTCTTCCATTTTTGAGGTACGGGACTGAACAACCCGCATTACATATTGGTCGGGGGGATGCAACACCGCTACTTTATCTCGATCGATTTCCAAATCTGCGATTTTTATCCCATGATTCAAATCAATCTCAGAGATATCGATTGAGATTTCATCCATAATATCGCTAGGTAAACATTTCACATCCACTTCCAAAATCAGGTTTTCCTGAATCCCACCTTTTTTTACCCCAATTGCCGATCCTTCAAAGTGTAGGGGAATTTTCGCCTTAACCGGATGATCATCGTGAATTCGGTAAAAATCCACATGGTGGAATTTTTTGTTTATGGGTTCAATCTGGAAATCCCGAACTAACACTCGCTCTTCTTTACCATCCACATCCAATTTAATAATTCCATGTTCTCGGGCAAGGCGAAAGACATGTTCAAACTCGGTGTGGTCAATTAGAACATGTTCGTTATTACCTTTGTAATCATAAATAACAGCACATAATAAGCCTCGACTGCTTAATCTTCTGTTATACCGTTTGTTAAAAATCTTCTTTGTCGTTGCTTTTAATTCCTGCGCATGCATGACATTATCCTTCTAGAAGGTCTATTCCGAAAAAACTCATAACAAATATAGTAAAAGCCACCTAGGAAGTCAAATTTCGTGCCAATTCAGGATTTATCTCAACGTAAGAAAACGTTGATGTGAACGATGTAGCGTCGAAGTAATCGTTATCAGAAGTATTTTTCGAAAAAAGGATAATACCAAGGGGAGTGTTGAAACAATCAAAAATTATTCGATCTTTGTAGGGACTACTCTTACGGTCGCCCTTTGGAACAGGATATTGTAAAGGGCAGGCGCAAGACTTGTCCCTACATTTGCGTTTTTCAACATCCCCCAAGGATTACCCCTTCAATTTCAATTTGTAGGGATAAACCTTTGGGGGATACCTTTAGATAGGGTTGAATACGAATAAGCCAGGTAAATTGACTTAATAGGACAACAGAGAAACCTGCCTTTACATTACTGCTTGTAGGAGTAAGTCTTGTGCTTACATCCCCAACAAACCATATTTAGACATTCCCAGCTGTTTTCCCAGCTAAATATTTTTTAGGCGTGGTCGAAAAACAGAATGGATTTTTATATCCAGGTGTGGACAATGTTGTTTTTTAATAAACGTAACGGGGGTTAAAACCGTTAATGAGAATAAGGATTGAATTATGAAACGGCTGATAATCATTGGTAATATACTCATTTTATTAACGATCGCACTTCAGGTCTTTCCATTGCAGACCTCTTCACATTTTTCACAGCATCCTCTAACAAACGAAGATCTTATTAAGAAAATCGATGTGGTGTTGGTGAAAATTTTTGCGGAACCCTTCTTCAAAGATGAAGTCTTTCATTTTGAGAAAGTCATTCCCAAATTCCATGATCATCCCGTGATATCGGATACGTTTTATATTCTAACAAGCTTGGAAAATCCAGCGGATCAATATATTCTTGCGCATCCTCCTAATTCCGAAGAATGGGAAATTCTACGTCCGTTAGCACCTCATGCTTACCAATTTTATCAGTATCCTATCGATTTTTCTAAACTTCAATCCATCATCAATCCATTTCCTCCGGATAAACTTTATCCTTGTGGAATCATAAACTGGACGGATGGATTTGTCTATTCTCGTGCGATGAGTCAGGAATTATTGGTTCAGTCTACCGCAGGATATAATCAGAATAATGTTTATAAAGATCGGTTGGATCGGGAACGGGAAGTGGAAGAGTTGGCTCGGAAGATTATGTTCGACCTAATTATGCATATTCCTGTTTATGATTACCTTCAGGTTTCAGATATTCTGATTGAAGATCAAGATGTGTGCCAAAACTTTTACTACCAGGTAAATAACGCTATTGTCCAATTGGAGCCGGTATACCAACGGGATCTTACATTTGAAATTCCTTGTGCGCTTCCGCTATATGGAGAACAATCACTCGCCCAATCTTTTACCACCGTAGTAAATCGACTTCAGCAGATTGAACCCCAACCCGATGCCCATTATGAAAAACGCAAATATGTAAAAATAATTATTGATGCACGCGGTACTGATTTCCAACCGAGTATGTTCCCTAAAATATTTAATCCACAACAGGATTTACTACTGTCTATGGAAACTCTTACACCCGATCAGCTTTCATCAATCTGGTACGCCCATTACACCAAGGATCCCTTCCAATTTCGCCATTACATCTGGACACCAGATCAACCACGTATGAATGGAAAATATGCATTGTATCTATCTGCGTTGGAGGCCGGGGGAGAGGATAAAACGAATATTATTATCAGTGAAGAAAATTTCAATAAGATTATTGCTGTACCACACAATATGGAACTGCTAAAACAAGGTGAACTATATATTATTGTTGATTAACGTACGTTTTTTGTTTCGTCTGGCTTACTGGCTTAATTATCGATGGTTATGGTCATGTGTTTTCCCGCTTCGGTGATTTGACCAATAACATAATAGTGATCGTCTTGGGCAAGGGTAGTAGGACATAACAAGGGCACTTCTGTAACATTCACCCGATCATTCTGCGAGAGAGTAGGAAACTCTGTTAGATTCACCCGCAATTTTAACTGAGCTGTTACACCCGGTTCTCCAGGCATTGTAGCACTAACACCAGACACAGTAATGGTTACTAATACTTCGGTGGGAGCACCGACCAAATTCGTCATAATACGAGCATTAGTAAAACTTACCACCAACCCCACATATTCCTCATTGATAACGCCACTGGAAACATCGAAAGGAGCAGGATAATCGCCTGTAAGGTTATTATAACCTGGAGTCATAGCATTCCCATTTTTAATAAAACTTCGTAGTCCGTTATATTTTTCGCTGTCTCCCCAGGCGGATGGATCGTTGCCGGGAAGTTCATCATTCACACGGATAGCCGATGCAAATCCAAACCCATTTGCTTCATCATTTGCACCATCTCCATGGCTATATCCTCCAAGTTCTTCTGCAATTTGTCCATTAGGATCCCCAAAACTATCCATTACTTTTCCTGTAGCATCTTCCAACCAGATTTGTGCGTTGTTTCCGTTAATCGCATAGAGATTATTCCAAAAATCAGCATGTTGGGGATTCGTTGATGGAATAACGGTATACCGAGATTCATGAAGGGTATCGCCATACCCCCGTTGGTAAATCCGAATGCCAGCACCACCCGTATCCATAGTTCCTGTAAGCTCAATAAAATGATTGCTTGCATAGTAAAGTTTCCAGTCGGTTACATCGACTGTACCACCGCTTACGTTCTTTAATTCTATGAACTGATCGTTATTCTGCCAGATTACACTACCTGCCCAATTCACTTCATTTATTATGACACTCCGTTGTGCCATCCAATCGGTTTGGGGAGGAAGCTCAATCGTTGCGGACGTAGCCGTATCTGTCGTTCCACTTGTTTCAGGGGGTAACGTGGATGACGATGTTTCATCAGGAATGGCTGTAGGAAGATATAAATAGGAGCCATAATTAGGACTATTTTGCAGTACTTCCTCTTCGATGAATCCTGTAGCACATTGGAAAATGGCTATAAAAAAAACAACAAAACTAAATATGAGGGTTGGAATGATAATACGCATGGTGCATGCCTCCCCAGTAACGATTTATCCTTAATCGGATCGTACCTGGTACCTACTCTATAAAAAGTAGCATTTTTCGCCACTTTGTCAACGCTTTTATCGTTTTTTCGTTTCTTGACAACCGTATTAAATATTAATATCTTCCCCATGTTTTAACCCTTATATGGAATTTGTGTCTGGAGCAAATCATTATGCGGATCACAAGAATTCAAATAACATTACTTATTATTCTGTTTTTCCAAGTAGGATGCATGCTCCCCCAACAGGGACGACAACCCAATCAAACTTCGGAGGAATTAGCCATGCGATCTTATCCTTATTTATTTAAAGCTATACCCGGTGGGTTTGAAATCCATAACAGTCCATTCATATACAACCGTCCATTGTATGGTAGTCATGTTCGGGATCGGGAAAGTTGGAATAAACGGGTTTCGGTGATTTTGGGGGATAATACCAATATCTTGGTAAATCTCATTGATTGGGAAAGTGAGGGAGCTGGGGCTGCCAAGCTTGCACATATTTTTTTAGGCATTGGCAAAGGAAATGAATCAAAATGGTTTGCAGATTTTGATTCCATTATCACGCGATATTTTGGTTCTGAGCAAGAATGGGAACTGTCCGATCCATTTATTGGAGATAAACCCATTATACTACGGATGGTACGTCCAGTTCGGTTTGAGGGAGTACTGATTACAATTGATACAAGCCAGGTTTCCGAACCCTTAGAGATATATCTGGCTGCTGGAGGAGCAAAGGATTTTATTGGTAATACGTATGATTACCAATTGGAAAAAGGTAGTGTCAAAGATTTTCACCCCGAGGATTGTGTGCATAATGAAATCATTATACAGTCCGATATATTCTCGATTAAACAGGGACAGGCAGATCATGGGAAACAGATAACAGGAATGGCATCCACCCCATTTCAATATAGGAAGGTTGATGCTAAGAATTATGCTGCCGCACCCCATGCCTTATATACTACCCAAGGGAAGTCAGCTCCCATGATAATTGGAAAGACAAATCAACCACTTCCCGCTCAAATCTATATTGGATTAATCACCGATGATGCTTCATTACCCGAAGTTCAACCTTTTTTAGAACAGCCGGATTTGGAATTCGAAGCTGCTCGGAATCATTTCAAACAGGTGACAGAAACGTTGATTATTGACACACCGCGAGAAGTATTAGATTCTGGAGTACGTGTATTAAACATGGCATTGGATGCAATCTGGCATGAACCATGTTATCGACATGGGGCTTGGTCCTGGACGCATCCGTATGCGGGATGGCGTATGTGTTACGGACCAACCGTGATGGGGTGGCATGATCGGGTTCAACAATCCACTGCAACATTCTTTCCTTTTCAGGAAAACCAGCCGGAACTTCCAGAATTTGGATATAATAAGGAAAGCGGATTTCCAAAAGGATATAAATGTCGTGGAGCCATTCCCCATTTTCCAAAGCAGGACGAGTATTTTTATAATATGGGTGAGATATTAGTAGATCATATTTTATATGAGTGGGAATGGTCCGGCGATCGCTCTTATATTGAATCGGCGTTTATGTTTATCCATCATATGTTGGAATGGGAACAAAAGGTCTTCGACCCAGATGGGGATGGATTGTATGAAAATTGACTGAATACATGGGGGAGTGATTCCAAATGGTATTTTGGGGGTGGGTGTACCCATGCCACAGTATATAATCACCGGATTCATTCGGTCATGGCATCGATTACGCAGCATCTAGGGAAGGATTCAGATTGGTATACACAAATGGCAAATAAAATTGCGGACGCTTTTGATCGGGAGTTATGGATATCAAGAATTGGCGTTTATGCTGATTATAAAGACACTATGGGACTCAAACGAACCCACAACGCACCGGATCTGGCTAGTATTTATCATCCTATTGATTTTGACTTAGGAGATGCATTCCAACAGTATCAAATGCTTCGCTATGCAGAACATGGGATAGATCGGAAAAATCCTAACCTACCAGGCGGAGGAGAACTGGTATGGTCGTCTAACTGGCTTCCCGAGTTTTATTCCACGCGTGGTGTTTTTCCTCAAGAATACATCCATTTAATGCTTTGTTATTTCAAATTGGGACTTACAGAAAAAGCACTCAGGTTACTGAAAGCAACGGAAGCGAGTTTTGGTATGGGACCCAGTCCCGGGAGTTTAAGCCATGTTCAAATAGAGAATGGATCACAAAAAGGTTCTACTGATTTTTCCGATACCATTTCTATTTTCATGCGTTCTATTGTCGAAGGGATGTATGGGATTCGGTTCTATCTTCCTGATAACCACATTCATCTTAAACCTGCATTCCCGCGAGATTGGGCTCATGCTTCAATCCAGGGGAAAGAATATAGCCTCCAATTCGAGTGGGATGGAACCACCGAACGGTATGAGTTTCGTACACAACCTACTGCAACCTATCAAATTCGCCTCCTAATGCGAACCCCTCGGATTAAACACGTACGTATTGACCAAACCCCTGTTTCTTATTCTACCGAAGCAGGAATCGCACATAGTTATATTCAATTGGAGATACCATCGTGTAATAAAACTACGATCGAAGTGGAATATGAGTCAGGAAGGCTCCCTACCATTTCCTCGATCCCCTATGCATCTTCGAAAACGCTATATAACGCAACAGTCGAAGCAGGTACCATTGTGGCAATCCACGATCCTCAATCCCTTGTGAAAGTATCCACTATTTCAAATGATTATGCTATGTTGGAATGGCAGCCGGAGTTGTCGGGATGGCACACACTTTTTTTGAAAGTCGAATCCAACGACTATCTAGCATGGTTACCTTTAGATCTTCATTTTGGCGAACCGATTGAATTGGAAGATGAATACTTTGAGATAGTAGATGGAACCTTGTGTTTTTCAGCTTTGTTTAGAAACTGCACCCAGAATGCGCTGAATTTGGATGCGACAGTAGAACTTGCTTCCCATTCATATCAGATACAGCAGTCGATTCCTTCCGGGGAAAGGGGGAATAGGGTTCATTTCACAGTAACAAATCCTCTACAGGTTATGCCTGGAAGCCATACCATACGATTGAATTATCGCATGGAAGAACAAATGATACATAGTGTTTTTTCTATTTCAGATTGGGATCTGGCTCACAAAATATCTGGGATTAGAGAACAGCTACTGGATAAGATGCGTTATATTGATCTAAGCGCTATTGTAAATCAAGATTTGAAAACCCTTCATTGCAATCAATATGAACATCCTCGTCCTCCCTATTTTTCCGGACAAGTGACGATTCACGGGCGTTCTATGTGGGAATTATATCCCACAGGATTCTTTGAAGTGAAACCTACTATTGAACCGCTTTGGGATTGGGAATTCCCATTTGTTACCGATTCATGCATTCCATTTGAAATCGCTTCAGGAAATCATAACGCTGCATTTGTATCGCTTTTCGATACATTCCCCGATCAGCTTTCTATTCCAATTCAACAGACTGCTCAACACATCTACTTCTTAGTAGTCACTTCGACCAATCCAATGCAAAGTCGTATCGAAAATGGAGTGCTTGAAATCCATTTCAAGGATGGAACACAGGAAATTTTATCTCTTACCAACCCGGATACGATTTTTGATTGGTTGAATAAACCTTATGCGTGCAAGGGTACGAGTCAGCAAATTGGTGACCATGCCTATGCACAAGTGATTGATATGGATTTAGGTAATCCAAAACCACTATCCCATGTGGAACTACGTTGTTTAAGCAACGAAGTCTTACTAGGTCTTCTAGGGATCAGCATTTATTAACCGCACATTGACACGATCTTAATCTCATGGAACCGTTGACTTTCTTCAAAAAAATACTAGCTTCTACGACATGTATCGGTGACAAAATATTCCATATGATGTGGAGAAAATGGTGAAAAAACGGTTCTTCTCATTAACTCGCCACCTTATAATTGGTTCCATAGCGATTTGGGCGGTAATTATTGCAGTTGTTCTCATTATACAATACATTCAAATTACGAATCAGGTTGCCTTTGTGATGGGAAATCGCCTTATGAGCATGGCAAAGGTGATAGCCCCATTTATTGATGGGGATCTTCATAATCAAATCCAAACTAAAGACGATATTGATACAGAAGCCTACCAAAAACTATTGAAAAACATTCGTCAAGTAGCGCAATCCCACACGGATGAGGTGGGTGGATTTATGATTAAACATGATCTAATTTATACCGTACGAAAAAATGAAGCAGGAGAATTTGTGTTTGTTGTAATTGATAAATCTCCGGCTGTTTTTGATGTTTATCCCCAACATACCAACGATTCCCATATCCCGAAGCTGATGAATAAAGCCTGGGAAGGAACTCCAACCTTTACAGATACCTTATATCGTGATACAAATGGATATTGGTTATCGGCTTATGCTCCATTTTATGATAATAAGGGGAAGGTTGCTGGGTTATTGGAATTGGATTTCGATGCTCAGCAATATTATCGGGAGCTGATGTTTCAGCTGTTATATTACTTTCTTGAGTTTTTTGCAATCGCGGTAGTAATCACATTGCTTACCTCGTTGATTATCCGGTATTATTTGCGTCCCGCGAAAAAGCTAAACAACATATGTAAACAACTAGCAGCAGGAGATTTTACACATACCGCGAAAAAGATACGCGAAGATGAGGTTGGGCAGCTGACAAATTCGGTGAATACAATAAAGGAAGAATTAACAAAAATCCTGTGGGATATTTTGGATTATTCTGATGAGATTAACGAACGGGGTGTGGATATCAATCAGGAAATTACGGGGATTACCAGCACTTTACAACAGGTGTTGGACAAAGTATCCAGTGTGGAAGAGTTTAACAATAAAGGAATGACGCAGCTGGAACAGCTCAATGAAGCGATCCAAAAAGTACAATCCACCATGAAGCGAATTGAAGAAAACGTTGGAAAAGAGGTGAATACCATTCAGAGTTTTGTCTCGGCAATTGAACAGATGGTGGCAAGTATCAAAAATGTTTCTGAAACAACGTCTCGTGCGAATGAATTAACCCAGATGTTGAATCAAAACGCACAAATGGGATCCGGATCGGTGCATACAGTCGAAATGAGTATTAATGAGATTCAAGAAAGCTCTAACAAAATCACAGATATCATTACCATAATCCAAAGTATTGCTAAAAATACAAATCTTCTTTCTATGAATGCTGCGATTGAAGCAGCCCATGCAGGAGAAAGTGGCAGGGGATTCGCAGTGGTAGCGGATGAAGTTGGGAAATTAGCCCATTCCACAACCGAAGCCAGCAATGACGTTATCAAATTAATTAAGGAAATGCAAGAAAAAGTAACCAATTCGGTGGATTTGTCCCAGGATGCGATGGATGCCCTTCAAAATATAACCGAAGATACGATGAAAGTAGCTACCATTGTCGATGAAGTGACTGACGCTATGAAAGAACAAGAAGCGATGGCAACGGATATGTCTAAATCTACACTGGATTTAAAGGGAGTATCCGATGCTACACAAGATTCTGTAAATGATCAACGCGATGTATATTCCATGCTCCAACAGGTTGCATCCCAATTCAATGCAATTATTCGGGAAAGCATCGATGCTTTAGAAATACAAAACAAAATGATTGCTGATATTCATGGGTCCATTAATAAACTAAAAGATATGTCCGATACCAACGTTCAGGTGATGGAGCAGATAAAAACAAAAAATGACCGGTTTCGACTCCCTCCAAAAGCAAACGCGTCATCTGAGGATGAACAAGCAATTTCTGAACAACTTGCCTTATATGAAGAGAAATAATACCGTTTTATCGATAAACAAAATAACTACCTGCACGCAAGTAAAGAAAAGCGCTCCGTGCATGACTACCCATGGACAGGTTACCAATGCATTCTTTCCTTGTCCATCCTAAATTATAGATTCCAGGAATGGTTTTCCATGCAATCATTTACGGATTATCTGACGCTATTTCAAATAAAATTTGAACAGTCATTTCACTATGTTTTTCAACTGATTAGTACTCCCCAAGTTTATAATCCGTTTTATGCCCTGATTGCTATTTCTCTTTTTTTCTGGATGCTTGAAATCCTGTTCCCTTGGCGCAAAAAGCAAGGAGTGTTTCGTAAGGATTTTTGGCTCGATGGTTTTTATATGTTATTCAACTACTTCATATTTGGGTTGTTAGGATTCACAGCGATTTTCACATTGATGACCACCGTATTTAAGGATTTGGTACATCTTCTTTTTGGGGTTGATTCCGTGGTGCTATTTGATATCACGCAATTACCCTGGTGGGTTCATCTACTAATTGTCTTTGTGGTACGGGATTTTATTCATTACAATGGACATCGTATGCTTCATAGAATTCCTCGACTTTGGGAGTTTCACAAAGTGCATCATTCGGTGGAAGAAATGGGATTTGCAGCTCATTTACGCTTTCACTGGATGGAAACGGTGTTTTATAAATCACTGGAGTACATTCCACTCGTAATGCTGGGTTATGAATTGCGGGATTACTTTTTGCTTCAAATGATGATATTGGTGGTGGGGCATTTTGCTCACACGAATTTTACAATTCCTTTGGGACCGTTAAAATATTTACTGAATAATCCATATATGCATATATGGCATCACGCAAAAGAATATCCTGGGAAATACGGCGTAAATTTTGCGATAACATTTAGTACCTGGGATTACTTGTTTAAAACCGTTCATATCCCTTACAATGGTAGGGATATTCAATTAGGGTTTAATAAATTGGAACAATTCCCCAAAACCTTTTGGAGCCAAGTGATTCATGGATTTCATACAAAAGGGAATAATTCCTAAATACACTCTTATGTATTCTCAAACCCGATTGGTTTGGAAACGTGGTGTGGTTTCGTAAGGATTCTCAAAAGAGGTAGGTATGTCAGTATTTAAGGATCTTTTTGACAAAACTGAAGATACAGAAATCTTGAAATATCCAGTCCTTGATCAATCGTATCAGACAACCCGTAAGGATATTCATATTATTGGGGAATTATCTGGTACACCTTTGCTAAAGAACGGAATCAATATGGGTAAGGAGTTGATTGATAAGATTGCTCCGATGCTGAAAAAAGAATCGAGACCGGAAGATATTCCGTATGATCTAGTGATTGTGGGAAGTGGGGGGGCAGGTTTGTCCGCTGCTATGGAAGCCAAAGATGCTGGGTTGGAAGTGCTTATTTTGGAAAAGGGGTCAATTTTTGCCCAAACCATACAGGATTTTACAGCCTGTAAGGAAATCTTTTCAGAACCTCGCGCGGTTCAAAATCAAAGTCAGCTCTGGTTGGATGATTGTGAAAAAGAAGAGTTGCTGCGTCATTGGGAACAATCAATACGAGAAAAGGGGATTGAAATACGATTTGGATATGAGGTGGATCATATTTTTCGGGAGAAGGGCGGATTGGAGGTGCATTGTACGAGTGATGCCACGTTCCGTACTCGAAAAGCAATTCTGGCAATCGGAACCGCTGGGAATCCTCAACGATTAGATGTGGAGGGAGAGAAACTACCTCATGTTCGTCGGCGATTATATAGTCCCACGGAATATTCCAATGCGGATGTGGTTGTGATTGGGGCAGGCGATAGTGCAGCCGAAGTTGCATTAGCGCTAGCAGAACGGAATCGGGTAACCATGGTTGTCCGATCCGATGTTATCCGTAATCCATCTAAGAAGAATAAGACCCGTCTTCACGAGCAGATTAATCAGAACAAGATCAATGTCCATTATAATACACAGGTGAACCGAATCACACCCGACGCGGTTGAAGTAGAAAATAAGGACACGCATGAAAAAAAAGCAATCAGCGCTGATGTTGTATTTCCAATGATCGGATTTAAAATGCCTTATGTATTTCTACGGAAACAAGGAATTCGTATGTCGGGGGATTGGCATTGGGAACGATGGGTACTTGCTTTAATCATGCTTATTTTAGCAGGAATTATATACCTCTGGAAATTTCAATTCTATCCTTTTCATCAACAAGGGATTCGTGTGCTAAGTGAGGTACAAATAGCCAGAACTGCCTGGTATCCTTCTTTCTGGTATGGGCTGGTTTATAGTATCCTCGTGACTGTATTTGGTATCAAAGCGATTTTTAAGTATAAGTCTGATCGGTTTCAGGTAAAACGGTATCTTTCTCTAATCATTTTTCAGGTCGTATTCCTCTGGATTTTACCAGAACTCATCTTTCGGTTGTATATTGATGCTTCGGATTATTGGCGAGCTTATGGGTTAACTCTTCCCATTCCATTGTTTAACCAACATTTGTTTGGCCTGAATCTGGCAGAATCGCCCCATGTATTTTACTTAATCTGGGCATTGGTATTGAGCGTCATTGTTATCCCCCTGGCTGTTTGGAAGAAAGGAAAGGCATTTTGTTCGTGGGTGTGTTCCTGCGGGGCATTGGCTGAAACGGTTGGGGATTCATTCCGGAAGCATTCCCCTCGAGGTAAACGTGCTCGCGCGATAGAAATCATTCTAACACATGTTGTGTTGTATGCCACCATCATTCTCATTCCCATGCAATTGATATTCCCAGAGAGTAATGCAAAAGATATTTTGAAAGTAGGAGCCGATTTTATTTTCGCTGCGTGGATCGCCATTGCTTTCTATCCAATTTGGGGAGGACGAGTCTGGTGTCGATTCGGGTGTCCATTAGCCAAACTGATGTATCTGGAAGGTAAATTATATGGAAAACAACATATATCCAGTGGGGATCATTGTATTCGGTGTGGCCAATGCTCCATTGAGTGTCAGATGGGTATCCCCGTAATGGAATTTGCCAAAAAAAATCAGGTCTTTTCGAATCGCTCAACTTCCTGTATCCAATGTGGGATGTGTATTACCGTTTGTCCTACATGTAATCTACAATTTGGACCTTGGAATGAGGATGAGTGGGAGCAGCGTATGCGCAAACGTTAGGATCCATGTGGAGCGCGTGTTTCTAGAAGCTTATGATTTCCATGTGAAGAAAACCGGTGCACAATCATGGGGATGATCAGTGGAATCAAGGGAAGATATAGGCGTGTTTCCCAAAAACAGGAAAGAAGCAAATGGAAGCCCATAAAGAGAGGCAAGACGGGTTTCACCATTAGATAAAATGGGTGTGTGGTTCTTTTTAGCACCAACACCCAGCTCCCCAGAAACGTGAAGGGAAGCAGTAATATCCCGATTATATTTTCTGAGAAACGGGTTGGAAAATCCTGCCAGATAATGAAGGAAGCATCATAGGCTGGACGATCTCCAATAATGCAATAACGTAGCACGCCATACCCTATAAATAATCCAATTAACATTAATAGAATTATATACCGTCCCTTTTGCCTTGGACTTCCCAAAAACCATGTTAAACAACCCATGATTCCAATGATTTCTTTAGTGAAAAAAAGGATGATAACCGTTATGAAAATAATAAGCCAATGCATACGCCGTCGCAGTGCCCATACAATTATTATCATTCCTGGAACTACAATCCCTTCGGTGTAATGTCCTAAATGCCAGGCTGGGTGTATACCAGATATTGGATCTCCTTGGAGTTGTCCCCAAGGCAACGTAAATAGATAGGGTGTTACCATCGCAAGCACAATTCCAACCAGGGAATAGGTTACGGAAAAATCTTCCCTTAAAAGTCGATAAAGCAGGACCATACTCGTATAGAATCCTACTACCAGTAGTCCATATCCTACCTGAACCACATCCAATCCCGTAATCTTTTCGAAAATATTTATTAAAAATGGCATCAATAAGCGATATGCCTGGGGTGAGTGTAATGGATCCACAAAATAGGGGAAGGATTTAATATATCCAAGCTGGTACATATTATGTTCAAATAGATACCCAAAATAAAAGAATGGAAGCGGGACACATAGAATAAGCATAAATACCAGGCGATGTCGGATTGTTTTCAAGGCTTTCTTACCTTCCGGATAAAAAACAAGATTATTAATAGCAATACAGGACCATAAACCAACCACCAGTTCCAATGAGGAATAATCCACTGTTGCTGTGTATCCCAAGTGATATAGGGTAAATAACTGAATATATGAAACAGTGGTACCAATAAGAATATTCGAAGAAATGCGTAATCCAATGGGATAAAAAGCAAAAACCAGAGCAGATACCACGGATGAACATTTGGTGAGCACCATAACAAGGAAACCATTGCCAGACACATACATCGAACAAAGAGTGGCAGAGATTTGGGAAGCCGTTTCATCCAGATGAGGATGGTTGCAATGGTAAGCAATGCCAGCCACCCGATAAAAATAATTTCTTTCCCTATAAAAAGAGTGCCTAAACGGAAGCCAGGTCCATCAAAGAAAGTCCAGGTTAAAAAGTTTTGTAATCCTGTTAAGAAAACAACCTGATAAATACCTTCTGCAGATTCCCGCCAGGGTTGCGAGGATAATAACATACATATCCCATATACAGCTCCACTAATAAATAAGGACAGGATAACACGCTTCCAACCAAGAAAATAGATAAACAAAGGAATAAAAAATAAAAAATGAAATTTGAGCAAAATGAGTGCTGCCAAACTTCCAATCAACCATCCACCCTGTTTTTTTTGATACCCCCACAACAATAAAAGCCAGGCGGTGAAAATAAATACGTCATAGTGGAGTCCAATCGTTGTTTCAAGGATGATAAATGGACTCCAGGCTACGAGTACAGCATACTTTGTTGAAACACCCTGATTTTGTAGGATTCGAATCAGGAGCCAGGTATTCAGTAGATGTACACCAGAAAAAACCAATCGCCAAATCCAAAGATCCTGAGTTGGGAGCATCAGCAATCCGAAGATTACCAACGCAAGGGGTGAATAAACTGTAGGTTCGGTGGGATGATTAATCAGATGGTATTCTTGAAATGGAATACCATAAGCCTGCCATTCTAGTGGGGATCGGTCATAAGGGATAAACCCATGAAGCAAAACCCATCCGTCTAGTCGATACCGTGCAAAATCATCGGAGAGAGCGGGAAGTGGCACCCATATAGTTGTAACAAGAAGTAACCCAGTTACAATAAGAATAAACCGTATGGAAATGGATTCCTCATGATATTTGATCCAGCTCCATCCCCCCAAAAACAGCAGATATATGTTAAAATAACCTAAGATTGTACCCCATTCACTCCGTTTGACTTGAGTGTATAGTATCCAAAACAACAGGATTCCGATTAGAATCACAACATAAACAAACGTTCGCCATGGAATCAATAAACGAGGTGAAATAGGTTGTTTGGTCATAAGCTACATTATAGTATGACAATACATAGCGCACACAATTAGGCTATAGGCTGGACACAGGATATTAATAAGACAAGGTTTCACCGGGTTTTGGGTTTCTTAATTTTGAATTTTTGCATTTTTCGATATAAGGTTTTGGTATCAATCTGGAGCTCATCTGCAGTATCCTGAATAGCTCCATGATGCCGTTTCAGCGTATCTTTTAAGATCGCCTGCTCCAACTGTTCCAGGTTTTCTTTGAGTGAATGTTTATAATTATATCCATACTGAGCTGCGTCATCGGTGTGCTGAGGATGGGCTAGTGTATCACTTAGCTTCAATGTATTGGTACGAGTAAGTACCATATATCGTTCTATGGTGTTTTCTAATTCTCGTACATTCCCTTTCCAGTCATGCACGCGTAAAAACTGCCAGAATGATTCGGATATGTTCCGGACTTCTTTTCCATACAATGTATTGTATTTTTCGATAAAATGCATTGCCAACAACATTATGTCTTCCTGCCGTTCCCGCAGCGGAGGGATATAAATCGGAATTACATTCAGTCGGTAATACAGATCCTCTCGAAATTTCCCTTCAGATATTTGTTCTTCTAGGTTCCGATTCGTTGCCGCTACAATACGCACATCCGTTTGAATCAAGGCGTTTCCACCTAATCGATTAAACGTACGATCCTGCAATACACGTAGTAATTTGGCTTGTAGACTTAAAGGAAGTTCCCCGATTTCATCTAAAAATAATGTACCACCGGATGCAAATTCGAACTTTCCAATTTTTTGGGTCGTAGCACCAGTAAAGGCTCCTGGTTCATACCCAAATAATTCGCTTTCGATTAAATTCTCTGGAATAGCACTACAATTTAAGGCAACGAATTTCTGTTCTTTGCGTTTACTATTTTTATGTAACGAACGTGCTACCAGTTCCTTCCCTGTACCTGTTTCTCCTGTGATTAATACATTAGCATCAGATTCACTAGCAGTTTGAATTAATTCTAAAACCCGTCGAATCCCTTTGCTTTTACCAACAATTCCATCAAAAATATATTGGTTTTGTTGGATATCCTTGAGCGCTTTTTTGAGAGACTTGATCTGGGTCTCTTTTTGGGAAAGATCCTTGTCCTGTTCTTCAGTACGTTGCTTAAAATAGCGGAGGTTTAGATGGGTATTAACACGAGCTAATACTTCTTCATGTTGTAAAGGTTTCGTGATGAAATCTACCGCTCCCATATTGAATCCCTTGACTTTATCCTCTACCGCAGTGAGTGCCGTAATGAAGATAACAGGGATTTCAGCTGTATCTGGTGATGTTTTTAATTGTTGACAAAGCTGGTAGCCATCCATTTCCGGCATCCGAATATCAAGGAGAATGAGGTCGGGTTTCTTTTCTGAAATTTTGGATAGTACATCTTGAGCACTTTCAAATACAAACGGTTGGAATCCGCTATCCGAGAGATAGTTAAACAAAACAGAAAGATTCGCAGGATTATCATCCACAATCCATATTTTTGCATTCCGATTTTGCTTACTAATCATCGTTGATGAGGTACCGTACTGGAGTATTCGGTGATTGTATAGATCAATGGAGTGTTTTACTTTGTATTCTTTGTAAAAGCACGAATCACCTACATGCAAGTATACAAGGAATCCCCAAAATAGGCAAGGAAGTCTAAAACTGCTCATCTAACCAATCAAACATTTGAGCAATTCCAACCGATAACGCCCCATTCTGACAATGAAGCGACGCAGTACTTTCCGTATCAAAAAACAGATAGGTTTTGGGGCAATGGAGTCGCTCATACACCCATTTTCCTTGCCCTTTTCCAGCGATTTCATCCGCTCCGTCCATAATTAAAACCGGAGTCTTGATGCGGTTGAGATGATCAGTCAAATCATACTGCTTTAATCGGTTCAGATACGCAGCCGGATTATCGCCCCCAAATTTCCACATTCCATCGTATAAAAACCAACGGGTCGCGATCCCATATTCCATAAAATCCATAACCTTTTTGTTAAACGCTTCAGGATCATCTTCCAACAAATTGATAAATGTCAGATTCAACTTTTCAGCCAATACATCAAACAGGTTTATATACGGAGGGTTAGCTATGGTTGCAGCAATTCGAGGTTCATAGGCTGCTGCGCGGAGCACGCAATAACCACCAAAGCTGATTCCTAACAGTGCAATACGCTCATTATCAACGGATTCAAGTGTCTCCACATAATCAATAAGGGCTTCCACAACCACTTCCCAATCCGGACGGAATTGGAGATTTCGCTCTCGTATGGATAGTCCCTGTCCAGGTCCTTCAAATAACAAACAGTGATACCCTCGCGCAATGGCTTCGTCTGCAACATACTTGGTTTCTTCCATGGCACCATCATATCCTTGTTGGGTTAGAATAATAGGTGCTTTCCCGCGAGCATAGGGTGATAGAAATAAATACCCGCGAAGGGAAGATCCCTCGTAAGGTATCTGTATTTCTTGAAAAGGTTTATCTAAAAGCTGCATGGCTTTTCGAAACATCGCAGCACACTGTTGGTAGGTTTTTAAAATTCGAGGATCTTCCGGATTTGCATGAAGATAGAATTCCGCTGCTCGATAATAATTGCATGCACGTAAGAAAGCCAAACCCGCACTACGACGATGATTCCCTTTTAGTGCTTTTTCACCCATCTCCCGTACCCGATCGGCAGTCGCCAACCACTCCCGATACCAACTTAATTCACTTGTTGAACGAATTCGCAACGCTGTCGCCATAATCTCACCATAATCTCCCATTTGATGCCAGATGCCTGCTAACATTCGAATGATATTCAAATCCATATTCCAATCACCAGTCATTTCCAATTCATACCAACGATCCCCAATAAAAAGTTGTGGTGGTGGATCTTCGGTCGATCTCGTGGTGACTGTATCCCGAAAATACGCATCCCGATCGATCCGCTCTCCGCATCCTGCTCCCACAAAAAGTGTAATAATACTTCCCACAACTATAAATACGAGAGCAGATGGGACACCATACTTTTTCAGCACCCGAAATGGGAAAATAAGTGGGAAGATCAGCCGATGTGTACCGCCGACCAGATCCGTAATGCGTTGAAAAATCACGCGTAACGCTGGTTTCAAAGGAGCATAAAGCGCCAATACAATCAGAAATATAACCATCATCATTATATCTTCTCCTTTTAGAAAGGGATACAACCAAGGTCCCGCAAATACATATTGCAGCGCTTCACTCCCAATATATACTCCCGTGGTGTTCAGCACTGAGATTGTTAGGATGCTCAAAATAGTGGCTAGAAGCATACTACCAAACGCTAATATCACAAACTCGAAAACGATCATAAAAAAAATATACCAACGATTAAACCCAATACACCGAAGCGTACCAATTTCCGTCATTCGCTGATATGTATTCATTCGCACGGTAGAGCGAATACCCAGCGCAATTAAAAAGAGGATGAAGAGGGTGAACCCCATAAACATGGATTTTAGAAAGGAAGCAAACGTAAAATAAAACGTAGTTGCCTGATGAGCAGTTTCCGCCACGAGCAGTGGAGCGTGGGCTGCAAGCTGATTCTGCAATTCGGATGCAAATGACGGAGCGGCTTCCGGATCATGCAGATAAATCCGAAAGGAGCTGAATAGCTCGGAGGTATAATCCAGCAGCTGACGAAAGTTTTTATCAGAGATAAATACAATCAAGTTGTCCCAGGGAGCGGAATCGCGGTAAATCCCCACAATTTGATATTCCATGCTGTTAACCAAACCCGAAGCCGTTGTGACATCCAGAATGACCCAATCTCCAATTTTTAAACCATAGGTATCCGCGTAATCCCTGCTGATATTGATTCCATACGGATGGTGTAAACAGGATAGGCCGGCGAGCATTTGTAAGTGTCGTTTCGTTTGTAGAAATTGAAATTCTTCAGGTGCAATCCCGTAGAACATAGAATAGGCAACATAGGAACCAGTATCCATCATACCAAATGTTCGAAGATTTGGAAACATTGCTGCAATGCATTCTTCCTTTTTTTGCAAGTACGATTGCACGTATGCTGCCGCATCTTGACTCGCTTGTACTTCACTAGAATCGAATTCAGAAAACAACACCCTTCCTGGATCAGATACATCCAACTCTAAGATATTATTCCATGCAATGACTACATCTCCAGCAATCATATCCACATATCGTTCACTTAATTGGCTTCCGGCACTATTTGCTAGGGCGTTTCCCAATAAAAAAATCATACAAGATAGAATCAAACTGATTCCGATAAGGATGGATCGTTTCCGCTGCTTGAGAACGTTTCGGAAGGCGATGATAATCATACTTCGCATCCCAACCTCCTATTTCTTTGGGATTAATCTCGCATGGAAACGCAATGTTCCCATTATCATTAAAGCGGTTTACTGAACACCTGGGAGGGTTTTAGTGCGCTAATCTTGTACGATGGAAATATAGCTGCAACCAAAATGAATAGATGAAGTACCGCGATTGTTAATATAACTTGAGTCCACTGGATGGAAGGATAGATTCGCTGGGTGCGAATTTTGGGCAATTTTTATGTTTTTTAAGATACTTGGGGTAGTGAC
>CAYPZJ010000019.1:0-24198 GCA_964414635.1 uncultured Spirochaetia bacterium | reverse complement strand
GATGGAATCGAATTTCACAAATTCTATCAGGACTTCAACTCCAATAATCTAATATTAAACGTTGCTATACTTATGGTGCGCATGACTGGATTTGATTCTGCCAATGTATTCCAACTAGCTAACTCCTTAGGTATCTTTTCTAAACCTGGAAGTTGTTTTTTTAACAAATCATGTTATACTTATGTGGGATGCTAGAACAGTTGTAAACCGTTTTAGATTAATAGATACAATCAGATTCATTTGATAATGTATTTTGGGGTATAGCATTCGGTCAACCTAAAAGCGTGTAAACGAGGTGTTATCGTAATGATAGATTATAAAGGTGGTAGAATATGAAAATAAGGGTGTGGCTAACCATAGTATTGCTTTGTATGGGAGTCTCTGCAGGGACAGTATTTGCGGATGATTCCGATGATAATCTCGAAGGAGAAGAGGGATTGGATCTTGCAGTCGAACCAACGGAAGAAGTAATTGAAACAACAGAAACAGAAGTAACTACAGAAGAGAAATTACACCGGGTTGCCATCTTGGATTTTCGAAACAGTCAAGAGCTTGAGGATATAGATTATTTATCAACCAATATTCCAGATATGCTGCAGACGAAATTGGAAGAAAGTGAACACTTCGACCTGATTCCCCGTGAGACCGTTCAGGAAACCATGACATCTATGGGTATTGAATCCGATCAATTGTTTGATTCAACCTATGCAGCTCAATTGGGGGAAGAACTCAAAACGGATGTGGTTGTACTGGGTCGTTTTTGGCAAATTGAGGATAAGCTGCTGATTATTATTCGTGCGATTAGTTCCGCCGATCAGCGAACCTATGCTGAAGAGGAAATCTTAGGTTCTGCTTTGGATCCGTTTATTTTGATAGATACCATCGTCAAAAATACAAAGGATAAAATGATTGAAGTACTACCTTCCATCCGTTCTTTAGTGGAAATCCGTACCGAACGAGAAACGTTGGTTAAGACCGTAATTCGAGAAAAAATTATCAAACGCAACGTACAAAGTCTAATCGACCGAGATGTTACGTTTGCCGAACAGGCTACTGCGGCGTACACCGAAGCGCGAGGACGACGCTCCCGAGTAAATCGATTTGGTATCAGCATTGGATTAGCAATCCCCTTTCTTGCACCGATCTACATTACTGCCCGTGCATTTGATACGAATGCAAGCAATTTAACCCAAGCACAATCCAACACTTTCGCCATTAGCTTAGGGATGTTGTTTGCTGCATCTGTCCTACTTCCCTTAAATTTATCCTTACCCAAGAAGGAACAGCTTGCCCGCGCTTTAGAAGCACGTATGCTACCCCAATTTATCTTAGATTCCGATACGTTTACCGCACAGATGTTTGCTATGGATCGCGTGTATGTAAATGAGAATATCCACCGCTCCTACGCCCAATGGTTAGATGAAAAGAAGCGAAAGCGGTTTGTAGCAGGGATTACCCTTTCTAGTATTGGAGCAAGCATTTTAATTCCAGCAAGCATTGCTTTTTCATTAACCGATGACTTGACAAGTCAGGAAGTGCGTAATTATGCTTCCATTCCCACGCAATTTCTTTTAACCCATTTGCTAGGAGGAACACTGTTAAACAAATTTTTACCCAATCAACAAGAAAAATTTGTCGCTTTATTAGATGAGGATCCAGCAGGATCTCAGGTACGGTCGGAATTAAATCAAGGTAGTCTAACCAGCAAAGACTATTTATTTTATCAGTATCTAAAAGCAAGGCATCAAGTACATCGTGGATATTCGTGGGTGAATCGGGATTTTTTTAAGAGTATCCTTCTTACCCTGGGGTCACTGCCCCTGTTTATCAATGGAGTTTCAACGATGAAAAACCCGGATAATATAGATGTGGGTGTCGTTGGTCGAATCGAGGCATCATTGGCATTGGGATTAATGCTTACAGGTATGGTAGGGATCGTATCTCCCGTTTATGACCGGGAACATGCGAAAGCATTTCCTGCAATGTTTTTGGGGGTTTCCAGCCTTGTAGTACGGGGGATTCCCGAAATCAGCGGAAGCACCTATGATCCTTTACGAAGCGGTTTAGCAGGGATGTCCGTATTCTTTTTTAGTAATGCTGTAGCGAATATTGCCCTTAGCTTTATGAAAACAGATTTTATGGAAGCAATTCGGTCGGGGGAAATGAGTTTAGATGAAGCGATGGGAAAAGTGGTTAAAAAACAGCGGATATTACGGTATATCAATGGAGGAACCTACACATTCATCGGAGCATTAATTGGGATTTTTGGTCCCGCATTTACACTGGCTAATGTATCAGAACTAGGATTAAGCCAGATGGAAGCCGATGGTATTGCGACAGGAGCGATTGCTGGTGGGTTAATTGTTGCGACCATTGGGGTTGTTCAATTGTTCCGTAAAACCGAAGCACAGCTCATTCAACGGCTGGCGGTGGAAGCAGAAAAGGAAATGAAGGATTCAGATCGGTTGGCAGCAGAAGCGTCGACGATTCAACCTTTTTTGAGTTTTACTCCGAAGCAGAATCATGTCCAACTGGGCTTTTCCATGCAATTTTAAGGACGTAGTATGATACAATCTAATTTGAGACCTTATCTATATTTGATACTGTTCCTATTAGTAGGAAGTCTTTTCTTGAGTTGTGGTTCAACCATTGGTGGGGGGGATTCCGAACTGGAACTAATTTTCGCTCCTGATGACTTCTACAACGCCCATTTAGAGGGAACGTATGAAACAAAGGAAACCGTTCATTATTACATCTTAACGCTTGATATCTCTATGGAAGAAGGACGGCAGCTCCTACCTGAGAAAGTCAAATGGAAACTGGAAATTTACGTCCCTAATAATCGAGATGCTTTTGATGAGCAAGAATTAAGCATTTTTCTTTTCCGTGGAATGCATCAAGCCCGACTGGTAGCCACTACGGAGCGATTTCCTTACAAAAAATGGTATTTTCCTGCTATTTCCAATGCATTTTTTGAAGAGGATCATCTGCTTGTAATGTGGCGTGTACGAGACAAGACCGAACATAATTTTCATGGATCTATTAAATACGCGTATTCCCGTTTCTTTAAAATCCCGGATTATGTCAAAGAAGATCCACTTCTTACACATGAAACCACAATAATAGAAGAAGGCGAAACCTATCCACTTTCCGAAGAAGAGGAACATAGTGAATAACCACACGCGAGGAAATACGATTCGAACGAGTCTGATGGTGCTGATTGGAATCCTGATGGGAACGCTCATTTTTATTCATTGTGGCACCGATAGCGGAGCGTCCAAGCCCCTGCCCCGCCTTCAGGGTGATGAAGGTATGATTTCAGATGAAGATCATGCGTTTCCTCTGGTATTTTCCCCAGTACAAGTAATTGGGATTTTTCATCCCCGTGATTACTTTCAAGCCATTCGGGTGGAGGATGAACTAACTCGGTGGCGATTGTGGGAATTGGGATACTTAAATGAGGATACGTATTATACATTTATCGCTACAAGTGATGACGCGTTTCGTGTTGGATACAACAAACCGACCATTCGCACCGATTTATTTTGGTTTCTTCCTGATAAAAATGTGTTTGAAGATCCTTCCCTGATGGTTACTACAGAAACCAATCCCGATAAACAAACGCGGATCATCAACATAACGCATCAGCTTCCCGATGGAAACACCGTACAGCGTATCCATGTTCATGCATTGGAACCCAGCTTTGATCGGTTTCAAAACCGTGAAGATGATGTAAAGGGGATGGCTGCAGATCTGATGATGTTTAATATGGTCTTTTTCGGTATTGAAGAAACGCAGGATGGGTTTCTTACGAAACTCAATGGGGAAGAAGTTCCTGTCAAGCGAATGATGATGTTTAAAATGTCGGTGGAGGCAAATGGATTGATGTGGGGAGGATTGGTTGCGGGTGAATCCGTTGTAGAAAGAACCGAGAAGGGTATTGCTCAAAGTTGGAATCACCGACAAACCCGAGATTTTATATATGGAACGCATCCTAATCAGGATGAGCTATTCACACTAACCCATGAAGCGGTTTATTACACTGAAATCCAACACTTTAAAATGGAGGATTCCAAACCCGTGTTCCTTGGAGTACGCTATCGCTTACCAGAAGAGCAGGAATTGGAACTCACCGTTTCACCCGCCATTCCACTTACCGCATCCACCACTTTACAAGGACAAGCAGATTTCCAAATCCGTTTTGGTGATACAGGCAAAGCCATTACAGGAATCATCCATTGGGAGAACCAGAATGAAGGAATTAAGTACGATATAAAACCAGATGAACCATCATGGTGTGCTGAGCGTCCTATGGTAACATCCTATCAGTATGGAACGGAGATGGAAACCATCCGTATTCAAACAAAGATGGAACAATAGAACGGTAAAGAATACACACAAATCAAACCGCTATTTGGAGGGGGATACTCCAATGGCAACGCTTTCTGCTTCCCCCCGATTTTTCGCTACATCAACCACCTCCATCACTTTATTAATCTGTGTAGATTGATGCGCTCGAACGACCACTACCAGATTCGGGTTTTCCAATTTAGCTTGTGTAACGGCTTGGATAATCCCTTGTGCTTCCAATTGAGTGCGGGTTTCAGGATCTTGGATTCCCATCGCAAGTGGTGAATCGGAACCGTCTACGAAGATATTTCCCTTCTGATCAATAGTCAAGGTAACATTTTTTTCCGGAGCAAGTTCCGGAGCCTTAGATACTTCTGGAACTTCTACAGGAACCGCTCGTTCAGTAACAATGGATGCCGCTACCATAAAGATGATGAGCAATACGAGAAACACATCCACCAAGGGTGTAACGTTTATATTATCAAATAGAGATGAATTTTCGCTGATAGTCATGACTGCACTCCTTAGGCACTCTTTTTTAAAGGTGTCTGATCATCGTTTTCTTTATAGCTTTCCAAGTGGGAGATAAACAGACTACTGAAAATATCCATATTTGCCAGCATGCTTTTAACCTTTCGAGAAAAGAAATTAAACATGACTACTGCTGGGATCGCAACTACCAAACCAGCTGCTGTGGCTATAAGCGCTTCGGATATATCACCCATGATTACTTTCGGTCCCATTTTTGCAGCAGGATTGGCAAGGGTGTCAAATGCAAACAGAATTCCTACCACCGTCCCTAATAAGCCAATAAACGGGGCGATATTCCCCATGGTAGCCAGCAATCCGATGTTTTTCTCCAATTTCCCCTTTTCCACTATTTTCTGCGTATCCATGGATTCTTCGATTCGTTTGTAATTTAACTTCATCAGATTCCCACCTTGAGTTTGAATTTGTTCAATCGCTCGTTTGGCTATTGGTGCCAGATAATGCTTTTGCAAATTGCAGTAAGTAACTGCATCTGCCAAGCGATTATGCCGGATAAATTCAGTAATCATCTCATAGAATTTGGTTAGCTTAGCATCGTGGGTGTAGTAGTATATGAATCGCTCAATAATGTAAGCTAAGACCACCACAGACGACGCAACCAAAATCCAAAGAAAGACAGTTCCATCGTTAATAATATGGGAAACCACATTCAAAGACTGATGGGCTGTGGCTTCCTGATCTAAATTTGCTGTTGTATTCATAGCTTCTCCTCCTTAATTAATCCAAGTTAGGATCCTATTCCTTTAATTCGAACGTGACTTTGTATGGGTAATTTTGAATCCCTACACGATCATCATCAATTCGATACGGTTCGAATTCAACCTGTTTGATTGCATCCATTGCAGCTTGATCCATTCCATGACCCGAACCACGCACAATATTTACCGCTCGTACCGTGCCTTCCTTACCCACCGTAATATCCATCACCACCTCTCCCATTAAACCTGCCCTACGGGCTTGTTCGGGATACTCAAGAAAGGCATTGATACTATTCCGTTCCTGCAACCGAACTTCCTCATCAATATCCCTATAATTGATAAACCGTTCCTGTGGGACATCGGGCAGTCGATACGGCTGCGTTTGCTCAACTTTTACTACTTGCTGGGGCACGGGATCAGGAATGGTTTCTGGTTGTTTTACAGGAATCGGGGGTGGCGGGGGTGGCGCAGCGGAGGTTCCTCCCATACCATCGCCTCCAATCCCACCAATGGTTGAACCATTTCCAAGCCCATTATCCCCTCGAAAGGCACCCTCCCCTGCAAACCGAGCTACTCGAGCCATCTGCTCATACCGTTGCCAATCAGGTTGAACCGGATCAGGTGTTGCTTGACGGTTCGGAGGGGTGTCGGTTTGTATTTGATCCGGCTCCGGTTGTGGTACGGGATCATCCTGTCTTTCGACTTTTTTCGGTTGTTCTTTTGGTTGATCAAGATTGTCAGCGGAATCTTCTCTGGATTCCACCACCGGATTTGGGTCATCAAACTGAACGGGAATAATTTTCCAATCTTCTTTTAATCCAACTGCTTCGGTAATCTCTTCATAGAAGATGGTGAATGCAGAGACGTGTAATAGAAAGACAACCAGAAAGATTAGGATTAACGGATGGGCTATTAGATACAACCATAAACGATATATCCGATTTTTATGTTGTCTTTCACGCTGTTGTTGCTTTCTTTTTGCTGCTTCCAAGGCAGCATCCAAATTCTGTTCCATGGTGTTCCTCCTTTCTTTGGGAAACCCGTGGTAAAAATGGACTCGGGTGGTGGCCACCGCGTTTAGAGCACTAAAGACAAAGGGTTGGGTACCTCTTTGTCGTGTCTGACAGAAGAAAACAGACCAACTTTGGAGTCAACCGCGGTGCACCCGAGTCTACGAGAGTGTAACGCAAAATCAATGCCAACCTTTTAAATCGGCGAAACGGATATAGTTTCTTCCTTAATATAAAGCGTCGAGCGATTTAAAACAGGGGGACGCAAAACCGTTTGTAATACGTGCGAGATGGTTGTTTGGTATGGTTGGAAACAATGTAAGCGGGTATCCAGAAACCATCCAGTTTGGTTTTTTAAAGGATGAATCGAGCTAGGGTGTAATGAAATCATTGCAAAGTGAATGAATATATTACATAATGTAATGATATCATTACATTATGTAATGGTGTTGATATAAAAATCCATTTCGATTTGTAATAATTGGGTATATTCCTCTGCGCGATGCTTATTCATAAAAGGAGAACAGAGGTTGGTATAAATATTGCGTCACCTTTCATACCGATCATGCGATATGCATGAATTTAAGAATTAAGGAGCAATCTATGAACTATGGTATACGAACCGCGCTAGGCATTCTTTTGACAAGTTTTCTACTGGGTAGCTGCGAGGATCCTTCCGAACCAGTTCCTCCTACTTTATATACAGGATGGCAAGGCTCCCTCCTATTCACAAATGATGGGAATTCCGATCGAACCGAATGGATAGGGTTTGAGGAAAGTCAATCCTTTCGATACATGACGGAGCCGTTGCTTGGAATGGTATTGAATGGGACTTTTACGTATAATGAAACCAATCAAGAATTATCGCTTCGTTTCACGGATGAAACAGGAGTTCTGAGTTTGACGGATTTATCAGATAATCCTGTGTTTGTAACGGATTCGGTTATGGATTTACTTTTCAGCGCTACCAATTTTTCATATTCCAATGTGAGTTATTCTAGCACGATACTTGCAGGCGGGGATTTGGATGCTCCCTTTACTATGAAACGAATCCCTCGATTTCCGAGAATCGCATCAGAGATGAATGCTACACAAGTTATGGTAAATGCCAGTTTTCTTTTATGGATGGGGGAGACTCTACAGGATAAAATTGTGATTGTATCTGCATTAGAAGGATCATCAGCAAATAGTATTCCTTTGGATGGGTTTCCTGATCTTACAGAAATAAGTAAAGGGTTATCGTGGGATCGGATATCGGGAAAAGCTGCACAGCCGATCATCTATCTTCCTCATGATCAATTACCAAACACGAATAATACAATCACTTTGTTTGGTATGGTTATTGATCCAGAAGTATCGCAATCCGATCCAACGGAAGCCATACTTGCCATGGGCTTGGGAACACCATTTACGGTAACCAAGGGAACAGATACATCTACCAATATGGTGTTGTGGTTGGATCCTGCAAGTTTTATGGAGCAAAATTAATAAGAACGAACATTACAAAAGGAAGAATACCATGAATCGTAATACCTACTTACTACTCATATACGCAACCCTATTCAGCCTATTTGTACCCGTATGGGGATTTTCCGAGATTACTCTCACAGGAAAAGCTGTGGATCGTGCCGAAGAGTTTCCTCTCCATGGAGTAACTGTATATGTTCGGGAAGTAGGTTTTGATACGGTTTCGGACAGCCAAGGATTGTTTCAAGTAACTTTGGATCCGGGTACGTATGAAATTGTATTGGTGTATCCAGGATATCAGCGACTCATCATAACAATTAATGTGCAGCTAAATGGGGAACGTGAATTCATTTGCCAGCTCAAACGAGATGAAGATTATGATCCGTCGGAAGCATCTGTTCAAGAGAATCGGATTAAGCACACCATCTCAAGAACGACACTTACCCGAAGAGAAATGGAAACGATTCCTGCTGGTGCTGGGGATGTGATTCGGCAATTTATTGGCTCCATCCCTGGAGTAGCCATCCCTGGAGCGGGATTAGGAGTGGCGGCTTTTGTAGTACGAGGCGGAGAACCCGAAGACAATGTTATCTATTTTGATAACATCCCCATTTTGAATGTGTTTCACTTTGGAGGTTTAGTCAGCATTTTTAATTCCCAATCGATTCGTAATATTGATTTCTATGCGGGTGGATTTCCACCAGGATTTGGTCATTATTCAGGAAGTGTTTTGGATCTTAAATCGACGCGTAGGGAGAAGAAAAGCTTCTCTGGTAAGTTTAATGCGAATTTAGTAACGGCAGATTTGTTTATGGAAGGTCCTGTTGGGGATAAATTTTACTTTATGGTTTCCGCACGCCGCAGCTATTATGATTTTATTCTCCCCCGCTTTCTGCCTGTTGAGTTGGATGTGTTTCCTTTTTTTTGGGATTACTTCGTGAAACTAAGTATTGATCCCAATCAGGATCACCAGCTGGATCTGTTTTCCATCGGATCTTCAGATCGGATGGAAGTAAGTGTAACCCGGGATCTGGCTGATGAGGATGTTCTATTGGGGGAGACCAATTTTGATAACAATTTTTATTCCACGGGATTGAATTGGAAATACGTGGCAAGCGATCGGTGGTTTAATGAATTCACATTGGGATGGCTTCGGTATAATACATTCGTACAAGCAGGATCTGATCCGATCACCCGAGATCCTTATTATATTTCCTTAAAGCAGAATCGCTTTACACTGCGGGATTCCTTCAGTTTTCTTCTTCGGGAAAACCTGGAATTATCCACCGGACCGTTTATCACCTATTCTTATATTCCCATTGAGATAAGTGCTCCCGAATTCCCCTTTGATGGAACGCGTCCACAAGGGTTTGATGAGTTGGGAGATCGGGTAACAACCTCGTCCCTGTATCAATCCATCAATTTAAATTATTTTGCGAAATTTACTTGGACTCTGGGTAATTTTAAGCTCATAGGGGGTCCGGAAATTAATTGGATGAATCTCAATAAATATTTTACGGTGAGTCCTCGATTAGCCTTTGAATGGAACTTTCTTGATTCCTGGATGCTTTTGGGTGCTACCGGTATCTATTTTCAAAGCCCTACAGATTTAGAACTGGGGGGGTATTCTGATTTAAAAGATAAATTCTCGGTTCATTATATAGTAGGGCTATCTAAACAAATCACAGACACCACAGAAGCAAAGGTAGAAGGATATTTTAAACATGGACATAATCTTATTGAGTACGATCGTACTGAAATCACACGGGATCCAGTAACAGATGAAATTAATGGATTGAAAAATATATATAAGAATACCAAACAATCCCGCGCTTTTGGGGTGGAATTCTTTTTGAAGCAGGATCTCTGGAATGGGTTTTACGGTTGGTTGAGCTATACCTTTTCTCGTTCCTTATATAAAGAATCAACCTACGATGACTACGCGTTATCACGATATGATCAAACCCATATGTTCACATTGGTATTCAGTTATGCGATACGAGAGTGGCTCCAAGTAAGTGGGAAATGGCGATTGGCATCGGGACAACCGTATACTTCGGTTGTGGGAAGGCAGCGTGTATTTCCTCAAGAAGATTTTGAGTCAACCTACGAACCGGTGTATAATGGGTCTCCCTTTAATGCACGCTATCCCTTCCAACACCAATTGGATATCCGTTTTGATTTCCGATTCAGCGCCCTCGGTGGGAATTGGGGAATCTACCTCGAAGCAATTAACGTATACAATGCTCAAAATGTAATCAGCTATGATTATGGAGATGAATATGAAAACATTGATAAACCAGATGCCCGTACCAGCCTTCCCATTCTCCCGTACATCGGAATTGAATATGAATTTTAGGAGGCAACCTATGTTACATCAAATAAAGCCTGCATGGTTGAGTGCATTCCTGTTTATGATTTTGATGCTGAGTGTATTCAACCAAGCGTGTGATCAACTCCCTACTTTTGAACCAAGAGTGGATAATTCCCAATGGACGCTACAAGCGTTGGATGTTCGTGAAAAAGTGGGACAACATACTGCTATTGCGCTTAAAGAGGGAACACCTATTGTTGCACATTATGACGAAGCAGGAGAAGCGCTTTACCTCTATGAGGAAGGTTACTCCCACTTAATTGCAGAAACCGTATTGGAATCCTACCCCGCTTACCTGTTATCGACTCAATCAGAGCAAATTCCTTATGAACAAGCCTTCAATCCTGATCGCGCAACTACCTATGGCACCTTTACTTCAATCGCTTTGAATGGGGACCATACGTATGTTTCCTATCATAATTATGATTATACCTATCAAAGTGAACTCCAGCGAGTAATCGGTTCAATCGATCAGGAAGAGCAACAACAACAAATAATCGAAGTAATGCTCACATTTCTTACAGGAAATACACTCCAATTTTACGATCACACGAAGAATCTTTCTGCTACGGTGGATGTAGCGGGTGGTTTGTATACGGATATGGAGTTAGATCCCCGTGGGTATGCTTTAATAGCTTATGCCAGTTACATCCCACCAGAATTTAGGAATATCGCTCGCTTACAGGATCCGCAGCAGTTGCAACAATTGTTTAACAAATTAAGTCAAGATCGGACAACAACTCCTTCGGAAGCGGAACCGGTGGATTTTCGATTTGTATTTTATCCGACATTCATCCGTGTGAATTTAGAAACCCTGGAGTGGGATATGGATAATCCGGTGATTATGGAATCGGAATCGGAACAGGATATGGGAACATCCATTCGATTAAAACGAATGGGGCCGGATCTGTTGGTTGCTGCCTATGTAAATACAACAACCCTAGAAATTCACCTCGCACTATCCCAGAATAATGGCAATACATGGATTCCACAAACTGTACCCATTGCAGATCGAAGCGGGGATTTTTTAGATTTGGATGGGGTTATTCTTCCCGATGGAACTTCTCGGATTGGGATTGTGTATTATAATATCACCCAAAAAGCATTATATTATTTGTATACGGATGATCAGGGGCAATCGTTCAGCGAACCCCTAGCCATAGATGATCCGCCCGATAAGGATGTGGGTTGGTATCCCAATTTAGTGTATTTAAACGATGGTACAGCCTTATTTTCCTATTATTTCGCAGACAATCCACGAAGTTTACAATTTGCTCGGTATTCACCCGCAACAGGGATTGAGCAGGAACAAATCGACACCCGTTCTTGTTCCAATGGACGCTATAACCGGATGATTGTGGATGAAAATCAGGGGAAGGTATTCATAAGCTATTGGGACAAATGCTACGAAGAAGATTCCCCCTATGCTTTGAAATTAGCAAGTCGATTCTTAAACAAGCAATGATTATGCTATGAGGATACAATCATGATTAACAAAAGTGAATATTCCATCCATGCGCTTATCGATAAGATAGAACAACAACTGCGTATAGATAAAAAATTTGAGTATATGCGTTCGAGTATTTTAGATCGGAAGCTGAAACAGCATATCTTCATTTTATTTTCGTACCTTAAAGAAGCCGCTGATTTGGAAGAACCAGATATTTTCTTGAATTATTATGGCTGGTTTTCCATTTATCATATGCAAACCGAGTACGGATCCTATCTTTTGACACAAATATTTAACATCCTTCGGGAGCAATTAGATCAGTATGTTCCCACAATTTATGTAGCATTTATGAAAGAACTACTAACGCAAGCCATCATTCAGTTGGAAGAAGGATTCAAACAGCAGGAATCATACCTTAAATCCGATGACCCTTTCTATTCAGAAGCCGTAACCTACCTTCAAGTACTCCTTCATGATAACGAAGTAAAAGCTACCCAGTATATCTTATCGCTTTATAATAAAGGACTTCATGTAAAGCACATTTATGAACAAATATTCCAACCCGTATTGTACGAAGTGGGGCGTTTGTGGTTGGAACAATCGCTAACGGTAGCCCAGGAACATTATGCTAGTCGAACCACCCAGAATATCATGGCAAAACTCATGGGGCGTGCAGCTATTTTACCCCGATTACCATTTATGTTTATAGGAACATGTGTAGGCGAAGAATCACATGATATTGGCATTCGGATGGTTTCCGATTATTTTATATTATTGGGATGGGAGGCGTACTATATTGGTGGGAATGTTCCATTGCAGGAATTAATATCCACCCTAACTAAACGAAAAGTGGATATTTTGGGGGTGAGTGTTACGATGCCCTATCATATTCATGTGGTTCGGGATATGATCCAGGAAATCCGTAACTATGAAGTCCTACACGAGATGACTATTATTGTGGGAGGTTACGCCTTTGCCCAAACCGGAAACCTATGGAAACGAATCGGCGCGGATGGGTATGTGAAACGAGCGTCCGATGTGCTCCAGCTCATCCATGAAAAAATTGCTTAATCCTAAATCACCGATTGGTTCACTTATTTAGGGAAGTATGTGAGTCGTACTCAATCAACCGACCCATTAAAGACGCTGCTCCATTATCCCCATTCGAAGGATAGCTATGCCTATTTAGGAAATCTTCGACTTGCATTGTTTGGATTCGTCCCTCCAAAGGAAGAAGAAGGGCATCGTGTTGTACACGCATCCAACCTGCGAGAACTGGGATATCAATACGGAAGCCATATCGCACGTCTTCTATTATCTGAAAACCAATCCAAACCATCTGAAGCACCTTCCCTTGATACGGCTATAGAAAAGCTATGCAGCCTGGTTGGACAATTGGGTTATGCTACCCTCCTGCTCCGCAAAAGGGAAGAAGACTATGTTACCCAATCGATTCATATTCATTTTCAAACTACGGATTCAATAGAAGCGAAAACCTATCTGCAACATCATCATTCCCATTCTACTCCAGTTTGTAATGTTCTGACCGGCATCCTAGCAGGATTCCTAAGCTTCTACACACAAACAACTATTCAATGCCAGGAATCTACGTGTCAGGTGCTAGGAAACCCTATGTGTATTTTTGAGTGTACAAATATGGTAGAACACGAAGCAAAAGTAACGGTATCCAGCCAGACGGATGATGATTTTGCTTCTATGTTTTCTACACCGAATATCCCAGATTCACCCCTACAAGCACAAAATGAGGATCAATTAGGATTGGAGGTTAGTAAACAAATTTCATCCCGTACCAACCGTCCGTTTATTTTTCGTAGCGACGCTATGCGGAATATTGTTGAACAAATTATGCTCCTAGCGGATATCCATGCGACCGTTTTAATTACTGGTGAAAGCGGGACTGGCAAGGATCATGTTGCATATTTGCTTCATCAGTTGGGACAACGTAGTTCAAAGCCCTATATTCCTGTGAATTGTGCCGCGGTACCCGAAAATCTATTGGAATCGGAATTGTTTGGTTACAAGAAAGGATCGTTTACTGGAGCTACAAAAGATTATAAAGGATTATTTGAAGCGTCGCAACACGGAACGCTATTTCTGGATGAAATTGGTGAAATGCCCCTGGCACTACAAGCGAAACTGCTGCGGGTTTTACAGGATGGAACCGTACGTCCGTTGGGGTCATCCGAGCACATTCCTGTGGATTCCCGTATTGTCGCCGCAACCAATATGAATCTAGAAGAAATGGTAAAACGAGGGAGGTTTCGAGAGGACCTTTTCTTTCGGCTTAATGTATTTAGTATTGAGGTTCCTCCCCTGCGAAAGCGTCCTGAAGATATCCCGGTATTAATAGACCATTTCCTGGAACATTTTTCTACCCAGCATAATAAATCCAAGGTACAGCTTCCTTCTGAAATCATACAAGATCTAAAGCAACAAACGTGGAATGGTAACATTCGGGAGTTAGCCAATTATATCGAGCGTATCATTGTGTTTTCTTCACAGGGGGTGATTTCCAACCAATTTATGAATCAAGAGATACAGAAGATGGGAGGAGCTAATCCAAATCAAATTCCAAAACATATCAATCCGATGGAACCAACCCCAGAACCTCCACTTCTGGAAAAGGATATACCCTCATCCCCATCAGCTTCCCCTGTAAATAATACTCTGGAAGATGTTGAAAAACAACACATTAAAGATGCACTTATGCATTACCATGGACACCGAGGTAAAACGGCAGCAGCCCTTCGTATTAGTACTGTAACCCTATGGAGAAAAATGAAAACCTATGCAATTCCAGAAGATTATGGGAAACGGTAGGTAATCGGGTACATACACTACTGATGACAGCATTGGTATTCCGATCAGCATGATAAATTTTCATAATAAAACGACGAGTAAAAAGAAAACGTTACAGTAGCGTAACATCACCTGAAATTAAATCATAGATTCCCGCTTTCACCACCAACTTCCCTTTTTGTATTAAAGGTTGGATAATCGGTTTGGACTCCGATAGGATGGTCGCCATCTTTTTTACATGAGCACGGGTTGCATTTTCAAGCAGATCCCCCGGTAAATCCTTTACTTGCTCCACAATAGGATGGATACAATTTACTAAATCAGCAATACAACCGGGGGCATTCTCTCCCTCCACCGTTGCCTGAACAGCACCACAGTAGGTGTGTCCCAATACAAGTATAAGGGGACAGTGAAAATTAGATAAAGCAAATTCGATACTACCTAAGACAAAAGAATCCACAAGATTACCAGCCACTCGTACTACAAATAAATCACCTAAACCTTGATCAAAAATAAGTTCGGGGGGTACTCGAGAATCGGAACACCCTAAAATAATCGCAAAAGGATGCTGCCCCGATGCTATGCGTCGCCGAGTAATTTCATCCTGATGTGTGTGGAGGGCTTCCCCTGAAAAAAATCGCTGATTCCCTTCCAGGAGCTTATCTAACGCTTGTTTTGGAGTTATGTGATGTGGTTTGGTATTCATATAATCTCTTATTAAAATTAGTCATCGGAAAGCACGGGCATGCGCCCAATGATCCACCGCAGTACCAAAATATGGAGGATTGTAATGGTCAGCACAATGACAATTTCTTGCCACGTTGGAATGATATTCCAAAGATGGTCCGGACGATTGTAATTAAATGCAACCAACGTCACGTTTAGTCGATTCACCATAATCCCAATGAGTGCAAAGATTGCACCGATGCGTAATGCACCATTGGATGAAACCTTATATCCGAGTGTTAGGATAATCCCAGGAAGTAAAGTAAGCCCAATCAATTCTACAAGATACCAGTATCCATAGGGGGAATCCAACATCCACCACACATCACCATGCACTAATCCAATAATTTTAAGGGCGACATAAATATAAATCGCCACGGAGGAAGCCATTGCCAGATTCCGAGTAACATGATTATACCGATTTAAAAAAGTTGTTCCACATCGGTTACGGTACCAGGTGTAAACTACAGAGGTGACAACAATCATCATACATAAAGCTGCATAGATACTTTGAGCAAGGTAAAACACTGGTATATACGGTGAATACCAAAGCGGATGCAACTTTGATGGGATAATTAAAAACATGGCTCCCAAAGCGGATTGATGTAACGTGGATAAAATAATTCCTGCGATGGTCATGGATATGGTTAGGAGTACCGCCCATTTACGAAACCGGTTGGCGTTTAACCATTTCAGAATAACGGGACTGAATTCTACCAATTGTACCATCAAATACACCGCTACGTGCCATGCCACTAAAAATAGTACAGAAACCGTTCCAAATGAAATCGCCATAGGGTAGTATATTCGCCAGGGGCGTCCCAAATCGATTAGCAGATACACAACAGAAAAGAAATATCCCAGCAATCCAACCAGCAGGGCTAAGCGTACAATGGGTTTCATGCCTTTAAACCCGAAAATATAATAAGCGGAACCAATTACGAATCCCGTTGCAGAAAGTGGAACCCCCCCAAATAAGCCCCATCCTAAGAAAAGGCCCCAGGGATAATCATGGGAACCATGCGTGACGGATTCTAAACCAAATATAAACCGCATGGCAATCAACGGGAGTCCAATAAGTAACACAAGTGCTGCAAATACATTAAAAGGAGTAACGATCTTTCGGGCGTATTCCTGCCAAGTCAAGCCCATCAGGAGTTTGTTAAAAAATCGTATTCGAAATGGGGTAGCTTCAGATTCTACACTCATGATTACGCTCCATCATCATCCTGCGTTGATTCAATCGTTGTTTGATTGGATTCTTCTTCGTCTTCGTCGGGGTGTTCCCTACTCCGTAAGGCTGCATAAATCATTCCAAAGATAGCGGGCCAAAGTACAAATACCAATGGAACTTGTGATAGAAAACGCATGGTTAGTTCCAGTGTTGCTTCGTGTGCCAGATGAGCAGGAAAATCCACATCTGTAAATGCTATGCCGGATATATAAATCCACGATGTTCCACCAATCTCATTTTCGCCAAAAACATGGGGTATATACCGGTTTGATTCTTCTGCAATTTTCTTGTGCGCAAGTTCTAATAAATCTTTCCGTTTCCCAAACGTAAGTGCTCCAACAGGACAGGCTTCGGTACAAGCGGTAGGTCTTCCCTCTTCCAAGCGATGATCACAAAAAGTACATTTTACGATTTTCGGTTCCAAAGGGCTGTGATAGTCGTAGGCAGGAATACTGAACGGACATGCAACCATACAATAACGGCATCCAAAACACAGATCCGGATTATATCGTACTGCACCTTCTTTGGTTTTACTATATGCGTGGGTTGGGCAAACCGATGCACAGGTGGGTTCATTACAATGATTGCACTGTATTTTCCGGTAAACTGGAGTATTAGGCTTTTTTGTATTTTCATACCGATTTACAACGGTGTACGCTCGTTCGGTGGGGCGACGGTATTCTTCAAAGACCGATCCTTCATCAAACGCTGTATCAGGATCGGGAAGCTGGTGTTCCTTATAACAGGCTTCTTCACAACTTCGGCACCCTACACACCGGGTGAGATCTACAAGCACTCCATACTGATCGGTTAAGCCGGAAGCCGGATACACTTGGGGTTTCTCCTGACAACTGGTCAAAGCAACTGCCCCTCCCGCTGCTACAAGGTTAAGAAACCCGCGTCGATCCATTCCTTTTCGTTCGGGTGGGGTTGATTCAGACGAATACTGGGGATAGTCCGCTTTTCCTTTGGGGTCATCATTCATCGTGCGAAACTCCTTATAAACAAATCAAAAAACGAAGTACGGCATGAGGTTTGAATCCGCTTACATAAACCTAATGTGAATCATGATTGCCGGTGTTTGAAAATTTCTTTGGGTGGCTCTTCAGTTGATGACAGAGGTTATAACATCCTTTTGGATCATTCCCGATATCACCTAAATTTTGGTGGCAAATAAAGCATTTTTGGTGATACGCTACCCGTAAGCAGGGTATTTCGGGGGAATTGATATTACATATACCATGACATTTGGTGCATTTCCAAAAACTGTGGATAACCGATGTTTTAAACTCGTCCGCTTTTTGCACATGACAAGCGCCGCAGGTATATTCCTCCCCTAACTCATGTTGATGATGACATGTCCAACAATCATTTGCTAAAAGAACATGCATGGAATGATTAAACGAAACGGGTGTAAACCGATCGGATAGTTCTTCCAACACATGGACACCAAATTTTCCATGCATCAATTCTTCATCGGGGGGCTGTAAATGAAAAACTTCCGGAAGATCACCGGGTCCATTGTGTTCTTTTGTATTGTCTAACGTTTTATCCCCTGTTGATCGTGCCTGTTGATACGATGAAGAATAACTCAAGGATGTCAGGGAGGTTGTTTGAGTCATAGATGAGCGAACGGATGGATTATCATCCTCAGGTAAACAGGTAAACCAACCAATCAAGCTTGTAGCACCAATCGTAAAAAAAACGAAATAGAGGTAGTGTAAGAGAATTAAAGGGGATGAAAAACCTTTCATGACTCATCTCCTTCCTTTTTTGATGCAAAGGAACGCCCAATTTTAGAACCAATCCCATACAGAAATAAAAAAGGTAGCATGGCAAGATAGCCAATTAGAATGAAAGGTGATGCTAAAAGATTCCCCAGGGTTTTTATATTCTTGCGAATTCCAGTTTCCCTCATGTATCCGACGTCATCAGAAATAGTATTTGATAGGGTTTTAAAAGGCTTCCGCTTTAAGAATTCCCAGAGTATGAGGTATCCTGCAATGAAAAGCAGGGCTACAATATACTCAACACCTTTTACGTGAGTCAGAAAGTCAAATAGGGTTTCCATTTCCACTCCTGTATATGGCGAGGGTGTTCTATACAAACACTTTTAGGATGTAGCGTTGGTTTCGTTTCACGATATATCGTTAAACCACTAAAAGCACTAAACCAAATATTGGTTTGTATACAACGGTGTGGGTATAATCGAGGGTAATGGTTTATGTGCCGTTTGGGTAATGGAACTATTCCATGGATCGTGTAGAAAATTATCCAGTTGGTTAAACTATCCGACTGCGACAACCCATTACCAGGATAAAAACATAACGATATGATCCCCAAAAATCAATAGTTGCTTAAGTACTTATATAACAAGCTGGTAGTACATGATGTAACGATTTTTATCATCTGTAATACCTCGCATGAATTACTCCTACATTAGATTTGAATAAGATACAGGATGGTATTACAAAATTTGCATAAACAATGGGGATGCTGAGGTGTTACTAGCAGGATAAGGGATTTGTATTAGGGTTATCTGGGTAATATGCTCAAACGATGGAATGGGTATAAGCATAGCGTGATGCAAATTGAGTGCGCTCATTCCAATGTTTGAATCACAACGATCTAAATTGTGGTGGTTGTTTAGCTAAAAAATCTGTTTTGGTCGCGGTTCAGCTTATAGAATCGCGCTGGGTATATATTAGAGAAAAAATGATAGATAAAAAACAAGCTCTAACGGTAGTGTATATTACAAATTGTGATACAACAAAGCATTTGTTTGAACAAATGATCCAATCATTGGGAACCTACACGGTGGAACTGATTTCTGTAGCATATAAAACGGATGTACTGGTTCCATATCAAGATAATCCTCCTGATATTGTATTTATGGATCTATGCCAGGGGAATGACAGCCATTTTGAGAAATTAGATGCAGTACATCAGCAAATGCCTCTATCTGTTCCACTGGTAGTATTATTGGATGGATTTGATGATGAAGCGGGTTTACAAGCGTTGGAACGAGGAGCGGATGCGTATATATTGCGACAGGATATGTCATTACGATTCATCCAATTTATTATTCGGATGACATTGGAACAAACCAAGCTTCTTCGTGCTGTACGCGGGAGTGAGCGGAAGCTGGCTTCTGTATTAGATACGGCAGTTGAAGGGATTGTTATTATCAATCAGGAAGGGATTATTTCATTAATAAACCATGCTGTTACTCGGTTGTTTGGGTTTTCAGAAAAGGAGTTGGTTGGAAAACCGATCACGCGTATTATCCCTAATACGGTTGCGGAACATCACCAAAAATATATTGAAAATTATTTGGAAACAGGGGAACAGCGAGTAATTGGTATAGGCCGGGAATGTACCGGATGTCGAAAGGATGGAAGTGAATTCCCTATTTATTTATCAGTGAGTGAGATTAAAGAAAATGGGAAATCGTTGTTTACGGGCATGGTACGGGATATTACACAACAGAAACAAGCGGAAGAAAAGCTGACGCGTCAAAAAGAAAAATTAGAACGTAGCAACACAGAACTGGACCAATTTGCCCAAATGGTTTCCCACGATCTAAAATCCCCGCTTCATGTGATACATGGAGTGCTTCAGCTCATTCAGGTGAAACTTTCATCAAAATTGGATATAAAAGTTCGGCAATTATTGGAGAATGCGCTCGATACAGTGCTTCGGATGGATAATATGATTACCCAGCTACTCGAATTATCTCGTACAGGGGATATGAAGCATCATTTTCGAGAATTAAATGTACAACATATTGTAGAGATCGCGTTAAAAAATTTAGGGGATGCAGTGGAATCGAATGAGGCAACAATCCGGTATGATTCACTACCTTATATTATTGCAGATGAATTACAGTTGACTCGCGTGTTTCAAAACCTACTGAGCAATGCACTCAAATATCGGTCAAACAAAGCTCCTCAGATTTCTATTCGTGCTGAGAAGCAACCCGATCAATGGCTGTTTTCTGTTTCAGATAACGGGGTTGGAATTTCGGAACAAGACCAACGGGATTTATTTACGATGTTTAAGCGCTCCAATACTACCAAACATATTTCTGGTTCAGGAATTGGTCTTGCTGCATGTCGCCGCATTATCGAACGTGTTTTTCAGGGTAAGATATGGGTGAAATCAGACGTTGGTTCGGGTAGCACTTTTTATTTTACCATCCCTCTTGCTAATTCTACTGGGTTTTCCAAACAAGGAGCATAGGGATCCATCGAATAGGAATACTCGTACTTTTCATATATCCATCATCTGTTGTATTATGCTTCTCTCCAACTCCATAATATACTCACTTGAAAGTGGTTTGATATTGTTTGATTGACTTGTTATCGAAAAACGACAATTGGGTTCGTATCGTATCGATTGAAATAGGATTGTACATGGAATAGCATAGAATAACACGGGGGGAATTTGTAGGTAGATTTCTATGCAAGTCCATTGATTATTAAATAAGAGATTGTATGCTGTTATCAAACAAACCGAGTAAAGAAGGGCAACATTTACAACAAAACCCCAACAATACTAACAATAATTTGTTAGGATAAAAAAAAGGAGTGATTATGATAAAGTCTTGTTAGATGGCTCTAACAAGTAGGGTGGAATAGTCAAACAGGTATTTGAGTAAGTTTGGTGGAATGATATACAAATACCTATGTTAGGATCATGCTTCCGATCTTGTTCCCCCTATGGTATAAGGAAGAATGAAAGCCATCCCCGACTATACCCCTTGATGGTGTCAAGTTTAGTTACGGCACGACACAGCGCTAAATGACATAACCACTCCCTTTCACGCATTTACCCTTTCTATTTACGAATAGTAAAATAAGGGGCATCTCATTATAACAGAACATGAGCAAATGGTATGCCAAAAAATGGAAATACGTTTATTTTTCTAATAATTCAATCAGACCGATCGGGGTGTGGAGAAAGGCAACCGATCGGTTATCAAAAAGAAGCGCTGGTTTTGGTGGGGAAATAAGCATGCCTCCTTGATTAATGAACCGATCTATGGTGGGTTGTATGGAATCAACGGTGTAGCAAATATGATAATTTGTAATATTTTTTTTCACGAATTTTTCAACCATAGCACCTGAGATTATTTCGATATGGGGACCTGCTGCCATAGTAACCATACATAGTTTTGCATTTTGTTGTGGATCAAATAATTCAGGGGAAACGGATTGAACAGGATGGGTGTGTTCTAGGAATTGTCGTACCGGAGCTATTTCTCGACAAGCAATACCAAAATGATGAAATTCCATGATTTCAGACTCCTCCCTTTTTATCGATCTGTTGTACTATCGTACTGAATTGTACCATTTTAGGAACTTCTTCCATACTAAACTTGATGGAAAATTCTTGCTCGATTGCCATAATAAGGTTAATATGAGCTAACGAATCCCAATCTTCTATTGTTTCAGGACTGGTTTCATCAGTAATTTGAAATCCATCAGATAAATCGAATACATCTTTGAATAGATTACTCAACCGATGTTCTACTGAAGTCATGATGGTTCCTCCTTTTTCCATACAAGTGTAGAGTCTATTTGAATAACTGTATTTTTTGGTTGATAATCCGGGGGGATCTTCCATCGAAACAGCTGACCCTGCGTGCTATGCTTCTGACTTTCTTGGAAGCCAAGCTTGGGATATAAATCCGCTACAACGTGCTGATTCTTTTTTGTCGGGATGAATAACCCTTGAATCTCATCAATCCCAGCCTGTTTGCAAACACCAACCAAAGAATCAAACATGGCAAATTCCATGTGACGTTTAAATACCCGACAGCTCATTAACCAAATCTCGATTTGAAGATACCGTTTTTCGTTATGAGCAACGATAACCGAAATAATTCCATGATCACCAAAACGATCTTTCAACCGTCCATAGAGGGTAATATATGCTGGGTCTTGCCTCCAACGATCTACCTCATCATAGGTTACCCGACGGGTTGTAAGATTAAACTGATTGGTTTTATTAATCAGTTGGGTGATACGATCCTGGTGAACAGAAGAAAAGGGAGCAATTTCACCAACCATTTGTAGTGATTTCAAATAGGTTTCATAATCCTGAAACTGCTCTTTTAACTGCTTTCGCTCCGTTTCATCTTTATATAATTGGGTACGGATCTGGTCTTCGTGGGATAATTGAATTGTATCGAAAAAGCGATTGCGATCGATGATTTCTACAAATCGAGCGGGATCCTCTCCCATTTCGGGGCATACTACCATGGGTGTATGCTGATGGATCAGCTCCCGTTCTGCAGGATTATCATCTACAAATACCATACTATCCATACCGATATTAAGCCGTTGTGCTAAATGCGTAATCGATTGGGATTTTGGATTCCAATGAATTTCCATATCTACAAAATCGTGATTCTTCAGAATGGAATTAGGATGATGCAATCCTTCCAAGGCGATGGTTTGATCGTTTTTTGATGCGATGGTAAGCAAAATACCCCGTTGTGATAATTTTTTGAGATACTGTTGAAAATAATGATACGCTTCGCCTGGACCGGTTTCTGTCCCTAGTACAATATTTTCGGGACCGTCATCTCCAATAATTCCACCCCAAAGTGTATTGTCTAAATCTAATACAACCGCTTTTCGACTCATACCATACAAAGCGGCAATGAAGCGTGCCAAACTATGACAGAGATAGGAAATCGCCTCAAAACTAAGTGCATATTTATACATAAACCATAAGGATGGATCAAACCAGTGTTGCAATCCTACCATGCTTGCTAGGTAGTGAATATCATGAATATATAAGTCCGATCGCAAGCGCGCTTCCTCTGTAAACGCTAGATTCAATCGTGAAATAAAATGTACCAACCCACGGGGATCGATCCCATCCAAATTTCCGGCAATCCGTTCGGTTGGGGGTTCAAGATTATTTTGAATAATGGGACAGCGCAATGTTCGTTGAATACCGTCCCAAATAGTTTTCCAGCGTGTTAGTTCGGTTTTAAGAATTTGATCTACTGATTCTTGGGAATCTGCATAGCTGGGTTGATGATGGATATTCTTATTTGTAGAATGTATGTAAACCAGCTCGGGAGAAAATGTTTGGAGTTCGGTGGGTGGAAAACATGCATCTTCTTGATATTTGTTATAATCGGATTCGTAAAACGTAGGTGCGATCCCCAAGTGTAGTAAAAATAATTCCAACTGATCTTTAATTTCGGCTGTAGTGGATCCGCCTAATATTGCGATACGCAGGGGTTTGCGTTCTTGTTTTCTTTCTAATAAGATCCGCTTTAATGCTTTTTTCTTTCTTAGGATCTGCTGTGTATCAAAGGGATAGGTTAGTATCTGATCTGGCTCCATGGATCATCTTCCTGTTGCAATGATGGTATTAACCACATCAGAATAATGATCGAAGGCTTCTTGAAATGACTTACTCTTTTTTTCTAAACAAGCGATGAAAAAAGGGGGCGCTCAATCCGTTGGTTACTGTAAGCAACATGCATTTCCACCAAA
>CAYPZJ010000018.1:0-24500 GCA_964414635.1 uncultured Spirochaetia bacterium | reverse complement strand
CCAACTAATAACGCTTCCGCCAGCTTTTTTTATGTGTGCCAAGTTTTGCCGAACGGTTGATTCACTATCTGTTGCCGTATCAAAATTCAAATGGGAAAGCGATATAAACGGAATCATCCCAACACGTGTTTGTTGTTTTGCCCTAGAAAAATGTGATTTTGATGAAATAAGCTGAATCCTATTCTGATAAGGAGGAGATGGATGTTGGAGCCGATTTAACGTGAGCAATAGTTCCTCGTAGGATTCATGTATTCTATAGATACAACCTGAAACACCCCGCTCCAACCAGGTATCCAGCTGCTTTTCGGAAGGCAAGTGATCCTGGTGGATCGATGTAAGAATAGGAAGATGGTCTACGAGAAATTGCAAGGATCGATCCCGCTTCATAAACATATGACAGGGATTATACGCAGCTTCTATCAGTGCATCAAAAATAAGCATCCCCGATAATTGTAATGATGCAGGGCAAATATTTTCTACTACATCATTTAATCGATGATAATACGCATGATGACCCGCAGAAATAAACGATATGGCAGGCACACCGTGCTTATAAAACCCATAATGATCGCTTCCTGAAGAAATACCCCAATGATGATATCCCGAAGGCATACTTGTTTTTTCGAAAATTCGTTCTAACAGGAGGGGATATTCCCGACTACATAACATACCGACCCCCTGTGTTCCGTATCCAAGCATATCCATATTCATAACCAATGCAATATTATCCAAGGAGGGAAACGTGCCAGGGAAGAATTCTTCCTTTCCAAGAAAATTGACTAGCGAAAGCGAACCAACCAATCCCTGTTCTTCCGCTGTAAACAAGACAAAAACGATATTCCGTTTGGGAGCACCATGTTCTGTTGCATACGATTGTGTGGCGTGTGCGAGTTCTAATACTGCAGCGGTTCCAGTACCATTATCATCTGCTCCCAGGTACGCTGCATTATTGGATAATCGTCCCAAATGATCCATATGCGCAGTGATAAAAATATACTCATGCGAAACGGGGGAAGCAGCATCTGCAGGGATCATCCCTATAATATTATGAATAGGAATATTCTTTTCATACCGATAATTGTTTTGAAAACGTACATGGCGTCCCAATTTCACAGGTCCGTCAATAGATTGAGGTTTTAGGTTCTCAAGTTGATAAGCTGTCCCCTGAATAATCTGTTGGAATGCTTCATTAGTAAGTTGAACACAAGGGATGCCTTCGACATAGCTATCTTGGGGTAAATGTCCCCGAATTAATTCCGAATAGCCAGCGACAAATAAAGCCCGTGCTCCCCGAACTGCTGCATTCTGAAGCTTTTCCTTGCGAACCTCAAAGGAACTAAGTTGTCCTGCTACTACAGGAGGGGTTCCCCGAGAAACAAGCACAATACTCCCCGATACATCCATTTCGTTACCATCATGATCAGCATAATCATTCCATCCCGTTTCTTTATCTTCCAATCCATATCCTGCATATACAAGCGGTATCATTTCCCCGATATTGCCTGAAGATCGGGTGTTGGGAACAAAATCAACCCCCAGTTCAAACTCAACCGGACCGGCTAATCCATCCAACAGGATTAATCGTGTTTCACCTAAAGAACGGGTCATATGATACGTATTATATACCGGAACGTAGAAACTTTGTTGGCATCCTAATGGTTGAAGCCCCAGTTTTGTAAACTGTTGCGCCGCGTAGGATTCCATGCGTACGCCCCCTGCTTCTCCACTTTTTCTACCTTCAAAAGTTGGAGCAGCAAGGGTTCGGAGAAACGCATAACAACGTTGAACATCGAAATACTGGGATTGTTTGATAACTGGTTTGGTTTGGTAGGATGTCGCTTTTGATAAACATGTGAGTTGGAAGGTACTCAAAAAAAGAAAAATTACGAGTAGTAGCCCACAGCAATAGTTTCTATCTATAAAATTCATAACTAGCACTTAAAAAACTCCAACAAATAGTGTTCCACTTATATTATGGATAATGTACGCGTTTATACCGAGGAACCATGGCGTCACCATTGGATAGTCTGTTCATCATTCAGCATACACGCAAACGAAAAGCCTAGGCTGTCCGTTTTATGGATATGTTTGAAAACAACCCTGGGAATTTTGAGTATGCAGTACGAAACGCGCTGGCTAAACCGTTCGCTTGCAAGACCATCCATCAGTCAAGGTAATAAAAAAAACTGTGTTTCAAAAGTAGGGGCGCCTCCTGAGTTCCCTTACCTCTCAGGAGTACTAAAGGGGGGTGGTATATTATCGGTATGATGAAAAATTCGAAGGATAACCATTGCTGGTCCAATACCGGCAATGGGCGTGGGATATTAGAGGTGGTGTGTATCCACAAGGGAGAAGAAATGAGATGCCCCTACGCTCTATAATTAGGGGGGATGACTATCCTAAATAAAGAATAGAATCCCCTAATATATGCGCCACTTCTCATGGTTTCATTTCACCATTTTCTCTGTTATGACAAAACGTAATAAGGGAAGCTAGAAACGTCAAACTTTGTGTGAATAAAAATCCAATAGGATTAAAATTCATGTAAACCCTTATATGTGTAATTTGGTAACATGTGGTTCGTAATGGCGTTACCAATTTTCACATATATAAAATAAATCGGTTTCTACTACGCTTCCTATCCCTCCTCTCTTCTTCACAAGGAATCAATTCAAGCCAGGATTATAACGCCTATTCTTGTAAAGATCCCTTCGGTCTAGATTCATTTCATAAAAGAGTCTAGATATATATCCGCAAACTTTATACCAAGCATAACGAATAATCCATTATTAATCATGAGTTGCTATGAGACATCGTCATTATGCTTGGACCACTCCTAATTTTCGGCACATGAATACAATCATATTAATCATCAACCAAAGCAGATCTTTTACACGTAGAATTTAGAAACGGGTAGATTCCTAGTGACGGTTACAGTACCGCTCTTAAAATCCCTCGCATTGAATGTGGGTGCGAATTTTAAAAATGGTAGATTATTACCGAGTGTTGAAACACTCGGTAATAATCTCAAAGGCGACCTACGTCACCTAAAAATCTAACCGACGAAGGTCGGTTTCATGGTGATAGCCGATGAATTCATTCATCGGGATGTTGGTACGGATATCGAAAAACCATTTTTTAAACTCCCCCCCTTGAATGTTCGTATTTTGACAACCAGCCAGAAGATAAGTATATTTAAATGGGGGTTCCACCCCCAAGGGAGTTTACTGTGAAAGTATTAGCCATTATTCTTGCTGGTGGTAAAGGTACTCGTTTGGAACCATTGGTTGCAGAGCGCTGTAAACCGGCGGTTCCGTTCGGTGGAAAATTTCGAATCATCGATTTTGTCTTGTCCAATTGCATCAACTCTGAAATTCGACGTATTAATGTTATGGTTCAATACAAATCGAATTCCCTACAAAAGCATATCGTTGAAGGGTGGAGCTTTCTTTCTCCATACTTAGGAGAATATATAGATGTCTACCCACCCCAACAACGTGTTGGGGAACATTGGTATTCAGGAACAGCAGATGCGGTCTATCAAAATTTATTCACGATTGAAGAAGAAAAACCCGACCTGGTACTGATCCTATCAGGTGATCATATCTATAAGATGGATTACAGAAAGATGATTGCCGAACACCTGGAAAATCAAGCGGCGCTTACCATCGCATCCATTCCTACTCCGATCAAAGATGGAAGTCGATTTGGTATTCTCGGAATCAACGAGGTTGGTAAAGTGATTGAGTTCCAGGAAAAACCACCCACTCCGTTTCCTATTCCCGATGATCCGGATCAATGTCTTGCTTCTATGGGGATCTATATATTTAATACCGAATCCTTGGTTCAACGGCTGGTTAAAGATGCCCAATCACAATCGGATCATGATTTTGGAAAAAACATCATTCCCGCAATGATTCATACCGAACCGGTGTATGCTCATTTATTTTGTGATGAACAAGGAAACGCCGAATACTGGCGGGATGTAGGAACGATATCCTCTTTTTATGATTCCAACATGGATTTGTTGCTACCAGGCAGTGGATTTACAATTGATGATCCCACGTGGCAATTTCGTACGGTACAACTGCAGAATGCTCCTGCCCGTATTCTTGGTAATAATCCAAATCAGCAGATTAATCATAGTTATTTTTCCAATGGAAGCGTCATTGAAGGCGATGTGATTCATTCGATATTGGGATTTAATGTAAATGTAAAACCAGAAGCCCAGGTATTGGATAGTGTGTTATTCAATGGCGTTACGGTTGGGGAAGGTGCAACGGTTCAACGGGCTATCGTGGATAAAGGAGTAACCATTCCTGACGGAGTGGATATTGCAGAAATCGATGTGGATAACTATGGTGGAAAACGAACCGAAGATGGTATCAGTGTGCTTCCTAAAGGATTCCAATTAGACTAACCCTAGAAAATTGATGAATCAAAAAAAAAGGAATGGGCTTAATAGGGCAGGTGTGAAACCAGCTTCCCCCAAATTAACCCGTATTTCAACACCCCTAGTCATCACCCCGCATTAGTAAATTCATATACGTATTAGGATAGGTTTCCACATACTCCAGCATATCTTTTTGATTGATATAATATACTTTCCCCGGTGTACAAACTCGATATGTATGGAATGCTGGCTGTCTTTTTTGTAATCGAGCAATATCACCTACCAAATCACCCCGTTTTAGTATTTTTATACGTCCTTTCGGATCCTTCCGCTCTACTTCTCCCGATTGGATGAGAAACATTTTATCAAAGGAATGATTCCGTTCTATGAGGATATCCCCTGATTGAACCTCCATCGGTACCAACAGCATCTCAAACGCAGTTCGTTGAAACGAAGTTGTATTGCGAAAAACGGAGCTTTGTGCAAGGGTATCCCATGTTTCCGCACTTCGATGCTGGACTAATAGAGCTAATTTCTTTTCTAGATCGGTGTCTTTTATTAATTCTAGAAAGGCATGTTTTTCAATCGTAATGCAGGTAACATTCGTGTCGGCACGAACGGTGGCATTGCGTTGGGTATTGGTCAACAGGGATGCTTCCCCAAAGGTCTCGTAATCACCGAATCGTTTTTCACTCGTACTAGAAATATCTTCGATTAAAACCTTTCCAGAAGTAATGATATAGAAGCGATCCCCTTCTGTTCCCTTCTGGATAATCACTTCCCCCGCTTTATACTGTTCGAGTTTAAGTACTGAAAGCAGGGAATGAATCTTGCTCAGATTAAACGAATTAAAGTATTCCACTTTCTCTAATATATGCAAAATATCACATGCTGAATCATAAGGTGATTCCGGAACATCAATGATTTTAGTATTCCCAATACCAAAGGTTGCAAGGGTCAACTTGGTTTCGCTTGGAAAGTCTTTTTCAGCAATGTGATACACCATAATTTTTTTCTGAATAGCTTCCGGGAGATTATTCAAATACTGTACCGGTGTATGAAGGGGAGGGACTCCAGCTTCATGATAAATGATGTCGCAGTCCCATGGGTAGTTAAGCAATTGCTCGTACCGACACGTAGGAAACACACCCTGTTCATACATTGCTGTAAGCTGATCCGGCTCGTTTAGGTGATCAGAAGAATATAAAAATGATTTCCCTCGAAATGTCGTGGTAAATCCAATTGTTGGGATGGAGTGTAATGAATAGAAAAAGTCGAACCGCCCTTGGTGGATTAAAAGGGATTCCCCGATTCGAACCGGATGAAAATAAAACATTTCCTGGAGCTGACGTTCGGGAATTTTAGTCAGGGAGGAATACTTTTTCAAAAAACTATCCATGATCGTCTGGGTTGTATAAATCGTTATTTTTTCTTCTGCAAGGATCTTTTGGAAAGTACCCGCATCATGGTCAGCATGGCAGTGTGTCAGAATAATGGAATCGATATATTTGGGATTGACGTTGGATTTGTGAAGCCATTCGGTAGAGGCAACGGGAGGATCGATCATGATACCCCGGTTATTCAACCAGAGAATAAAACCCGATGTATTCTGTGTAGGATCAAATCCATGGCTGGGACCTAAACAAGTAATTCCCATTCGAGGGGGGATGAAAGGCTTTTTCTGAAGCTTTCCTGTTTCGTATTTATCTCGAACATGAATATACCCAGGAATATCCGCTTTATGGATACCCTGATCCTGTACCGCGAAATTCCCATCCGCATCCATTTGAATATAAACATCTCCAATGGTTACCCCCTCATCTGTAAGGGGAATAAACTCCACAACGGTATCCAACTCCAAACCCCGTCGGAAATAATCCATTTCTTTTCGCATATCCGGTATACATTGGTTATCTAAAGAGACGATATCCTGTTCGATATTCAACTCTTCAGGTCCAAATAACGCCTCGGTTAATCCTACTTTAAAATCATTGATGCGTTCCGCTCGACAAACGACCCGCACTTTTTTTTGGCGAATAAAGAAGTTAAAATAAATTGGGAATTCAATCTCAGCAATACTGATCCCACGTTCAATATGAAAAAAATCTTTTGGCAATACAAAGAGCGTAGGAACACCCATAGGCATTCGCATGGTATCCTTAATGGTTTCAGGTGGCACCCCAAACTGAATGGCCCCTTGGGAGGTTTCTAAAAGAAATCCACCCCGAGGTAATTCCACATAGGGTTCAGAAGATAATGGTTTGGATGAAGCTGCCTGATCTGCCATGGCTAATCCTTAATATATGTGGGGTCTCCCCATGTAATAAATCTCAGAAACGGTTTCATCTCGTAACGACGCGGATTGACAGGACAAGATGCTCGGAATAATTCAAGCATTGGTTCGTGTAACGTATGGCTACTAAGGTAGATATCAACCCTGCTCGTACATATTATGGTATTGTTTATATACTTATTATAGTTAAGCGTATCGGTGATTATTTCATAGGAATTCTGTCCTTAAAAGACGAACAGGACTTCTTAAGCTCCATTCAACACGTTGTATATCTTGAAAATAATAGCGAATTCCTAAAAAAACAAATAGAAAGAAGCCAGAGCGGTAAAACCGATGATTGTGAATCGAAATGGTTTTTCAGGAATTCGTTTTATTACCCAAATTCCCGCCAATGCCCCTACAACAATTGCAGGAATTAATAATCCGTTAAATGCGAGCGTATCCCACGTGATGGTTCCCCATACTGCAACGTGAAATGGAACTTTTGATAGATTGACAATCATAAAATACCAGGCTCCAGTACCAATGTATGCATGTCTCGGTAGATGCATCGCGAGTAGATAAACCGCCATGATTGGTCCTGCAGCGTTTCCTATCATTGTGGCAAATCCTGCTACCAATCCAAGTAGTGCTGCAAACCACCATTGGTCGGGGATGGATTGCTCTTTCATTCCAAAATCTCGCCAAATCATCACTCCTAAACTTGCCAATACAACCAGTGCGATGCTTCGTTTAAACCAAATATCAGGTAATTCATTACCAACCAAGGTACCCACTAGAATCCCAACAAATGCCCATGGTAGCAATTTGATTACATAATTCCATTTGGCATGGCGGTTATAGTATTTTACCGCGAATATATCCGCAATACATAACATGGGGAGTACTAAGCCAACCGAAGGTTTCCCACCGAACATGGCAGCGAAAATCGGTACGACCAGAATACCCATCCCCCCAATCCCTGTTTTAGAAAATCCAATAATAATACCACAAAGTACTGCGAGTATCCATTGGAGTAAGGTAAAATCAAAGATGGATACCCATTCAAACACGGAGTCGCCGCCTTAAATGAGAGGATTGAAGGAGGTGAAGTATACCTTCGCATTCAACAAACTGCGGACGTTCCATAAATAAAGGAGAAAATCCAAGACGTTCTGCGAGAAGGGTTTGGAAAAGCGGACTGGAAGCAACCCCACCCCCTACAACAAGGGGAGGCATACATGGAATACGAAGGGTAAGGGAATAGATTTTCCCTACCAATGCTTCAAAAACACCTCGGATGATAGCATGGGGGTTGGCTTGCTCATGAATACGAGAAATAACCTCTGATTCAGCAAAAACAGGGCAGTGGGTATTTAGCGGAATTGACTCCGATGCCTGCAATCCCCACTGGTTTAACTGATCGAAGGTACAATCAAAGAGATGGTTCATTGTTTCCAAAAAAAAACCCGATCCTGCTGCACATTTTTCATTCATTACCAATTGATCGCATGTTCCTTCGGTATTTACAATTCCCACCCAGGCTTCTTCCGCTCCAACTTTAATAATGGTGTTTGTATTGGGAACTACATTCAAAACACCTGCTGTGAAGGAGCGAATCTCATTTAGATAATCAAATTTACAAGTAACAAATTCCCCACCAATCCCAGTGATTCCTATTCGTTGGGCATGATATAATGGAAAATTTGGGCATAGGGAAGCATACCGCGCTTCAAATGCTTCCATGGTAAAAAAATTCGAGACGGTTGAGTAAAAATGTACTTGTTCTGGGATGAAGTACTCCGAATCACGGTAAGTATGAATAACCCACTTTGTCATTCGAGAACCAAAGTCAATAGCAATATTATAGGAGGATTTCGCATGATCGGACTTCAAAATCGGTACTCCAGATGGAGATAGGAACGCTCGGTTCGGATGGTAATGGCTTCAATCGTTTGGGCTACTGCAAGAGCGTTTGGATCTCCTCGATAAATTGATGATAAAGCAGGACGCACCGTTTGTAAAATTCGTCGAAAGGATTCCGCCACTCCTTGGCTTTTAAAAGTCAGTGTAAGACGGATCCGTTCAGGAAAGATGGATAATTCAATATGCTCTAACGATGAAATCCCGTATAACAGGGTATCTGGACTGATATCAAAAAGGGGAAGCGGACTGGATGAAGCGGATTGTTGGGATACCTGATTCAATTTTTGTGTAAGGGATTCTCGTAGTAAAGGATTTACAGGATAATCAAGCCATAGTAAGACTTCTGGAGGAAATTGATTCTTCCAGGTTAGAGAAGCAGGGGGAATATCCGTCTGCTTTCGCCCGAGCAGCTGCTCCCGCTCTTTTTCTAACAACCAGGATGCTATGGTATCCAACCGATCGGAAGGACCATAGTAATAATAGGGTCCGATCAATAATACCTGATAGGTTGGATTATGGAAAACCATTTCAGAAAATATGGGTAAGTGCTGCAATCGATCGAGGGGAAAAGGAGCAACATCTAGGTGGGTGATTCGTGGGATAATATATGGGGAGTCGGATTTCTCGTTTGCTCGTGTGGTATTATTTGCTAGCTGGGCATGCATTTTTTTTGATGGGACATTGTTGGAAACCAATCCTAAACAGGCATGGGTGGTTCGCAGGTTCGCCGGGTCATCCGGAGTCAATGATAAAAACACATCCGATACATTCCATGGGTGGGTTTCAGAATTCATTTCAGGAAAAAGCGTACGGAACACCGAACCAAATGAAGGGTGTTGATTTAGCTGTTCCGGACTCATATAAAAATGAATAGCACATTCATCGGAGAAATAAGCAAGCGGTTGCTGTTCAATCAGTTGAATCCATGTATGTTCTCGTTGTTCCTTGGATTGGATGGTACAAGTGAGTACCATTATTCCCAGAACCAGAGATCCCAAAACCCCGATTAAAACGCGTTGCACAGATTGGAGTAATTGACCTGGTTGATTAGCTTTTCTTTGCTTTGGTTGAGGTAGGGGGATTGGTGTCTGATTCATCTTGCTTAGCAGGTTCCTGTTCTTGGGTATCGGTATTAATAGAAACAAGTGGTTTAATTCCCACGTTTGCACGCACTTTTTTTTCAATTTCGCTGCGGATATCGATATTTTCTTTTAGAAATTGACGTACATTATCTTTCCCTTGTCCTAAACGGGTTTCTCCATATGAATACCAAGTCCCACTTTTTTTAAGAATTCCTTCTTTTTCAGCCGCATCAATTAAGCAACCTTCGTAAGAAATCCCTTCATTAAATAGAATATCAAATTCGGCTTGCTTGAATGGAGGAGCGATTTTATTTTTAACCACTTTTACTCGTATTCTTGCCCCAAATGCTTCTTCACCTTTCTTTAAGGTTTCGGCTTTTCGAACCTCCAACCGAACCGATGAATAAAATTTTAAGGCATTCCCACCGGTAGTAGTTTCTGGATTGCCAAACATCACACCAATTTTTTGACGAATTTGATTAATAAAAATGACGGATGTCTGTGTTTTGGAAACAATCCCAGTAAGTTTTCGTAAGGCTTGGGACATGAGTCGTGCTTGGGCACCGACTTGGGCATCTCCCATATTCCCATCGATTTCCGATTTCGGAACCAGTGCAGCAACACTATCCACCACGATAATATCAAATGCCGAGCTCCGAACTAATGTCTCTACAATTTCCAATGCTTGTTCGCCGGAATCGGGTTGGGAAATGTATAATTCATCAATTTGAACTCCGATAAGTTTTGCGTAGGCGGGATCTAAAGCATGCTCGGCATCCACGAACGCACACGTTCCACCGATTTTCTGCGCTTCAGCAATTGTGTGAAGAGACAGCGTCGTTTTTCCCGAGGATTCCAACCCATAAATTTCTACAACCCGTCCCCGGGGAATTCCACCAATACCTAGCGCGATATCGAGGGTTAAGGCACCGGTTGGGATATATGGGATGGTGACGTCTTGCTTGGTACCGAGTTTCATGAGAATACCTTTTCCGTATTCTTTTTCTAATTGGGCGGTAACCGACTCCAGAATTTTATCTTTGTCTTGTTGCGAGCTGGGTTTTTCATTGATACTTTTTTTTGGTGCATTTAACATTGGGTTTTCTCCTTACCAATCATGCTGGAATTTGAGAATCTAGCTGGTTGGATACCGTGCTAAGAAATATGGGTTCCCCCAGTGATTTCATAATATAATACCCGGTAAAACCAAAATTTTATCGATTTTTTTGTCATTTATTTCACCGCGATGGAAATATTTTCCAACCGGGGATTTACGTGTTGAATCTCAGCCTGAATTTCCTGTCCGATTTCTAACGTCCCTGTCGAAGGTAAAAATGCGTTCACCATAAAATCCAGAAGTTCAACCACATATCCTCCAGTAACCTGTCGAATTACGAGAGCAGAAAACGATTCCCCAATATGTTGGGACAAATACTTTAAAATCCAATATCGCTTGTTTTCCCGTTCTATGGCTCGGGTTTCCAAACTACTTTTTTCGGCGGTGGCAGCGACGACCTGGATGTCTTCATTTGTATAGGGAAATTTTTCTGCAGCCAAGTAAGCCAACACCTGTCGTTGGGTTATGAGATCATGATATCGTCGAATAGGAGATGACGCTTGGGTATAAGAAGAAACACCCAATGAAAAATGTGGGGAAGGAACCGAACTCATCTCTGATTTTTTCATAAACCGCAATTTCTCGAGTATTTCAATACGATTCATGGGAAGAGCAGAATTCATCTCAAAAGGCTCATCGGGGGGAGGTTGGCAAATATAGATGCTGGGGATTCCATTCATGAAACAAAATTTGCTGGTGTATTGATTGATAGCAACCATGAATTCTTTTACCAGCTGATTGGAACGGGAATCACTTGGTGAACGATGAATATGAATCGTTCCCATTGCATCTACTTTCACCTTGATATCCGGAGCATTGAAATCGACTGCTCCATTTTCCACTCGTTTTTGATATAAAACAGCAGCAGTCTTTTCTAGCAAGCGTAGGGAAGAATACCATGCATGATTTGGATCTTCTAAATACGAATCAATTTCATTATAGGATGTATTATTATCAACCGTTACAATGGAAGAAAATAACGATTGCTCTAAAATTTTCCCGGTTTCTGGATCAATGTTAAACCAATAGGTAATAGCTGGTCGCCTTTCATTCATTCGCAATGAAATTTTTTTATCCGATAAAATTTCGGGAAACATGGCAATTTTACCTGCAGGCAGATACACCGACATTCCCCGTTGAAGTGCTTCCTGGTCCAATAAGGAGTCTTTAGACACGAAGCGTGCTACATCACTGATATGGACAAATATTTCGATCCGTCCATTCTCCTGTATTATACTGAGCGCATCATCGTAATCCTCCGTGGATTCATCATCAATGGTGATGGTAAACAATGGGGTTAAATCCCTATAGTGGTTGAAATCGTCTTGAGTGGGAAAGGGTGTCAAAGCAATGGTATTAGCCTGATCCAGGCATTCGGGAGAGAATTCGGTAGGAATATGATATTTTAATAGGGAAATATTTTCATCGGGTTTGAATACTCCAAGAGCTTCCAAGAGAATGTATGCCGATTCGAGTAGATTCGATTTCAATCGAAAATTTGTTTTTTTTCGAATCAGCTGGAGGGTTTCGATGCTCTCACTTTTTTTCTCATAATGATCTTTAAAAATTCCATACTTTCGGATGGGTTCGATTAATTTCCGTACGGTTACAGGAATACTTTCTGGTATAGGATAGGTTTCTTTTGGAATTCCTTCGGGGAATTCTTGGGTTTCAAACCATGTTTTAAGCCATTCCAACGCTTCTTGTCGTTCGGCTTGTTTCTTTTCTTCTTTACGGCGAACGGCTTCTTGCTGAGCGAGAATTTCTTGAACCTGCTTGGTTGGCTTCGGAATATACACGTCCCCTTTTGCTTTAAAATAAGCAGCATCTTTTTCTAATGCATAGAACATAGCAAGGTATTGTTCAGATGAGATGGGTAGGGGAAAAACCAATTCGGCTAGATCCTGGGGTAAGAATTCTGATTCCTCCTCCTCTCCGTTAACTAATTCATAAAGCTCCGCCAAGGAAATTTTTTCGCTTAGTGCAACGGCTTTATCCTTTACAGAGCGCATCAATTCAGCGGGATTGGATTCGGTTGATTTAGGATCGATGGTTAAAGGTAATGAAAATACAATTTTTTTTGCAGAAAGCGTACAATTTTTTCCTGACGTATCGGAACCGATAATTTTATCCTGTTTTGATTCTTTGTAATACAGGATTGTATAGGAACCGCTGGCTTTTACAATCAGCACTTGTCCGGGAGCATAGGAATCAGACACGAATTTACCTGTTGAGTTAATTGCCGCTAGGAATGCTGCGGCTGGGTGTAAATGGGTTGTAATCGTCCAGAGAAATTTCCCCTAACCAGATTACGGGTTGATTGGTATCGATGGGAATGATTTTGTCTTCCCGTTGTGGTTTTAGAATGCGAACCTGGTTATACTCATCGATGAGTGGGTCTTCAGGGGTGGCAAAATAATAGAAGAAATCACCATAAATGGTACACCAATTTTTTCGCCCTTCGTTCCCCAAAATTTCCACGATGAGTGTATTTTCCGCATAATTTTCCGCAACGATTTTGCCAACAAGGATGTATTTGCAGGCAAGTAAATTATGAATACGAATGGTACTGAGAAAAGCCTCTGGGATATCCTCCAATAAATCTTGTCCTTGGGGACCACGCCAATGAAAGGATTTTCGTTGGGAGCTAGGATAAAAATTTGCCTGAACGTAGTTTGGATCGGGCTCACCATCGAGGTTAATATATTTATAGGTTGCGAAGATCTCCGAATTTTCTAGGCTTTCGTTGATGTAATAATTATACAAGAGGTATCCATAGAAGTATGGACGGCTTTCGTAGACACTAACGATTTGCTGATCGCTTCCATAGTGGGCGGATGAAATCAATTGCCCATCGGGATATTCCTGAATACGTAATTCCTCCCCTCCGGTATTGGTATGTGCTAAATATTCCATATTAAAAATATACGTTTCTTCTTTTTCTAATGTCCATCCGTTATTAGCGTAGAAATATTGGACTTCGCTTTTTAGAACGTTGTTTTCGTATTTTTTATGGGATGTGATTCGCTGGGACCGGTCGTAAATAAACGTTTCTTTTAAGGTGCTGGTTGTGCCATCATCGTTTGTAACCTGGGTTATCCGTTGGTGATAGTCCCCGTTATCGTTGTATGTGTAGGATATGGTTTTAAATTCTTCGTTTTCTTGGTTTTTGTAGACGGATCGAATCAATTGATCTTTATTGTTGAATGTATTTTCAACGTGTTCCACTTTGTCCAGGCGATCAGATCCCTCAAAACGCAACCGACGAAATTTCGTTCGTTTCTCAATATCCCCGTGGTTGTTGTATTCGAAACGCAGGGTGTAAAAGATTCGTAGTTGTTGGTTAATTTCAGTAAGTTCTTCAACTTTCCCGTGGGACGTATAATTGATTGAATAGCGTCGGGGACCGGAGAAGAATGCAATCATTTCATTAGATTCATTATATAAGGCTCGATAACAATTAGATATTTGTCTGGTATAAAGAAATTGCCCGAGATCATGATCGTATTTCCCTTCGGTTTTCAGGGTACCATTATCATCTATGTGAATTAATCTAAAGTATTCATAGTACTGATCCGCGTATGCGGCGGTTAAGCCGATTATGAATAAGAGGGTGGTTGTGATCAGAAGTAAGCTAAGTCGTTTCATGAATCATTTTCTCCTTATTTATAGGGGTGAATATTATTACAAAGCGCGGAAGTGTCAAGACTCACCAGCTGACCTTTTGATATCTTACTAACACCAGGAAGTGTTGGGGGGATGAAAAAAGGGTAGATGGGTTTTGGAGTTGGTTGGTTCGTGTTATAAGGGAAAAAAAAGAAAAAAAATTGTTTATATAAAAAGCGCTGGATGGGGGATACGAATAGAGTTGATTAAAAAATTGGGAAATTTGGTAGATGCCCCTTTATTTTTTTATTATTCTATTCGAACAGAGTAAGTGAGCATGTATTTTCCAGGTTAGGGTTAGCAATTTGACATGAAAACTAAGACGACGCATTTTAGTTCCTTACGAGGCCAAAAGGGTTCGTGTATAAGGGCTTACCCCTATCATAGAAAAATACAAATCACTTCGAGTTAACGTGGATTTGAAAAGTCTGATAGGAGTTGACTAATTTCAAACGATATGTTATGTTTATCTTCGACCTGAAATTGGGATACATCATAAAGGTATGAGCATCTCCAATTTCAACATTATATCAAAAGGAGAATGAAAGTATGAAGCCAAGGAAACTAATCCCTTCAATCTTGCTAATACTAATCCTGCTTTTTACCTTCGTTGCTCTGTCGTTTTCGCAGGTACGACAGCAATATCTACGGGATTTCAGTTACCTTTCAGCTGATCTGCGCCATATGCAGCAAAAAGTAGATGATTTCATTGACGATCTGAAACGTGGCGATTTGCGTGCATTCCAATATATTACGTATGATGTTCTTGAACGTGCGGTACTGCAAATTAAAGACGAAGCCATGCGATATCGGCAGCAGATAGTAGAAAGCTACGAATCCGAAGGTAAGGATCTCTCCAGTTATTCACGTACTGGGGTTCCTTTCATGGAATATCTCATGCATTCCAATTATGGAAATGCTCCCCGTGCCAACCTCGTACGCTGTTCGCTCCGTGGACTCTTCAACTTAGATCCACGTGTCCGTTTAACAGCCGTTCACTTTCTCAGAAAATTACGTCCAGATCCATCGATGCAACGATTAGTAAAAACAGCGATCGGAATCGACTCTGACTGGATTAGCTATAATCATAATCGACGCGACTATGAATTTAAGGCTCCACGAAGACTGGAAACGGTTGCTTCCCGTTGGGAATATTACCGTGAACATGATCTGAACTGGCCTACCGACGTAAATCCTGGTATTTGGGGCTTAAACGATCACATTCATCCTAATTTAAATGATCGCCGAGCCAACAATATGGGAACCACGACTGAGTTATCAGCCGCCCGTTGGGGTGAACGAGCACCACGTGTTTATGGAGATGCGGAATACCTACACTTTAACTTAGGTGCAGGGCGTGCAGATGTTCAAACCCCTGGATATACCCGAATGGCTGATGATGAGAAGATGGAGTATATGAAGAAGGTTCGCGAGGGTATGTTGCAGGTACGGCAGGATGATGGTACGCTCGGTTGGGAAGAACTTCGGTTTGATGCAAGTGATGATGTTGAAGCTCCTATGCTTCCTGAATCCGCATACCGACGTTATCACACACAAGAAGGTCCTTGGGGACATGTTGATCTGTACAGTTATCAAGCACCACAAGGTGCATCAAATGCTTATGTACCGATGGGTCATGGTCCTCTTTACACCTATGTGAATTGTGATGGATATCGAGTTCAAGCGAATCCTTACGCTGAAACAGCAAAATTGGATGAGTTTGTTACACGGATTGTATGGTATAACAAAATCAAACGTGATCAACGAAATTGTCTTGCTATTATTAGTAAAGACACTTTTTCCACGCTTTGGAGAAGTATTGACGGTGAAATGCCGGAACATATTCCGTTTCTTTCAACCGCAACACATCATCCAATGTTAAACCATGAAGATGTTGATGTTATTATCAATGGATTGCATCGCAACAAAAACCTATTGAACAAATGGGTGATGATGCGATCGCTGAAAGATATCTACAAATTCACGAGCACCCCTGAACGAATTAAAGAAGATATCAATGTTGCGTTGTGGGAAGCCCGTCGTGAAATTAACCGTAGATCGTATGTACATGGTCTGGTTCTTACAAAAGAATCGATTCGTGTAGGTAAGTTAGACCCGGTTAATGAACATGAGGTTGAACATCGTGCAATCTATGAAGTAGAGCAAAAAGGCACCCGAACAATTGAACGAGAAGAATTAGGGTTCCGTTTACCCAATGATGAAATTCGTGCAAATGGATATCGTTTGTTGGTTGATGGTCCTAGTGAAAAGGGTGTGAATATTGAAACCAAACTGAGTTTGGAAGAGCTTCGAGAATATCGAATTTATGCTTACAAAGATGAGCGAAACGATATAATCGATTACTACCGCAATAAAGAAGAATATTTCCGTTTACATAGAGAATATCATAGTGATGTTCCTTATGACCCAAGTCGTGAACGGGATCTGGATGCGGGAGTAGAACCTAGCCGCAAGGTGATCAACATTAACTTGCTACGTCGATCGCAAGCTTTGATTGATGCGTTATTGAGTGGAAATGGCAATATGTGGAAGACTGCTCAATGGCCAGAAGTCGAAACGGCAGTATTGTTGACCCTTTATCGTGTGATGGTTAAATACAAAAACAACGGCGGAAATGAATACATCACTACGTTTATGGATCAATTGCGATCACAAGATCCATTGCAGATAGATGAACAAGCCGTTGCGGGTGAATATCCCAATGACACCTATTCCGACTCAAAGCGTGAAAATATCATGCGAGCGTCTTTAGTTGGACTTTTTAATCGTGACCCACGTATTCGTTTACAATGTATCCATTTCTTACGCCGAATTGGTCCGAGTGAAGATATGATGGAAGACGTTATTCGTGCACGTAACGTAATGGCAACGGATACAGCAGTTGTAGAAAGTCCTGAAACGGATGACTACCGCAGTGCGTTTATTGATACGAATGTATATGAACGTAAAGCATCTGCGTTGGTACCCGAAGAACGTTACCGCTATGAAGGTATTGATGAAGCACCTATGAATGATGATACCTACTACTATACGGCAATGCAACCAACAAAAGACTACACGATTAAAAAATACGAATATCAAAGTGAATTCCTTTCTATAAAGGAACGTGATGCAAACCAAGTACCGATGGCTATTGACTATTATGGTCAATATCAGCTCAAAGCACCTTCAGAAGAATTGAATAAGCTTTACAAATTCTGTCTGCGTGATCAAATAGTAGGACGGATTAAAGCAGGTGAAGTAGAAGCTATAACTCGGATGACCCGAGCGGAATTCAGTGTAATTGCAGAAGTAATCGATGATGAGTTCATCTTACGAGTACCTTTTGCAAGTTTTTATGCGGATCCACTAGGCGGACAACAGAACCTAACGATTCAAATTCTTCGTGGTACACGAGTCGAAACTACGGCGATTTCTCGAGATGTGAAGAGTATACCTGGAAAATATGCGATCTTTACTGAACAAGATCTAACAGTAATTCGTAAAGGTATCGATAGTACGAACTTTCTTGTACAAAAAGGTACTGCCGAATTCATGATCCGGTTCTATGAGTTCTATCCTGCACTTGAGGCGGATAAGAAGCGCTTAATTCAGGATGCTTTATACTTCTATAAACAAGACGATATTGTCGTTGAAGAAATCGTACTTGCGTTTGAAGGACAAAATCCAGATGGACGTGCTGTAATTCTTGTAGGTCCCAATCGTGTAGATGAAGACGATCCGAACAGCCGCTTATTGCCAGGGCTTGCAGTTGAAATGAACCCAGGTGGCGTTCGAATCTATAAATCATTACCAGATGAGATCAAAAAGGATATCCGGGATGCGATTCTTGATGAACAAGAAGAATTCCCCGAGGCACTCATCAACATTTTGGGTGTAATTGGTCGGCGATCGCCTGCTATTGATGATAGATTAACCTATGAACGAACCGAATATGAACGAAGTACAACAGGTCGATCTTCCAGTGCTACGGTAGCAAATCCAATTGGTGAACCACGAGTTGGAGATACGGTAGATAACACCCGAGAAGAAAACAATTAATCTCTTATGGGAGATCAATTACGCAAACGTAATGACGCAGATAAAGAAGAAAAGTTTATGAACACAACAATGTATGAGGGAAGATTGAAGCAATCAACCCTCATACTCCGAAAATCTGAACAAAGGAGAAAGGAAGTATGAACGCCAATCGCTTACTTATCCTAACCCTAGCAATTGCTTTCTTACTAGGCCTAGGACAGTTAGGTTTTTCCCAAATATCCGGCCCGGATTACGATTTTGACGGTACGACTGACCTTGAAATCGAAGCTGGTACAACCATTATTCACGATTTGGACGTTATAAAAGAACGTGCAATTCAAAACATCCTTCGCCGAATTCGACGAGGTGACGATCAAGTTCTTCGTTTCGTAGTTTATGATGTATTAGAAGAAGTACATCGTGAAGTACTTGAAGAGATAGAAGAATCCGAAGTAAACGGCAGAGTAACCACAGATTACTATGCTGTACTTGGAAATGAAGCTGCTCTTGATGCTTTCATCGGTGGTTTCGACAATCAAGACCCAAAAGTACGGCTTCGCTGTATTGGTTTCTTGGGTGACTGGGTAGATGATATCGGCAAACAATTAGAAAAAATTGGAAAAGCCGCAAATGATCGTTTAACCAGTGCTATTGAAACTCGTGAAGAAGTAAAATATGGGCTTATGTTGCTCCAATTAAAAGTGCTTCGAAAACGTGACCTCAACGCCATATACAATGGTGACGAAAATATGCTCCAAACCATCCGACCTGAAGAGTTTATGGTATTGGTTCATAGTGAAGATTTCATCCGACGTGTATTCTGTATCCATCCTGAAGTGATTCTACGATCCATTCGTCTGAATCCTTGGTGGATTGACGATTACGGAGTATTCGTAACGATGCGTGACTCCGCAGATGAAGAGGAAAAAGTAACATCTCGACAACGATGGGCATCCATCGATTATTTTCCTGAATATGTTAAAAAACTAGATCGTGGTTCCGTTTATAGAAACTATCCTGAAGATGCTTCCTTAGAAAACCGCTATGGTTACAAAGATCGTGCGGGAAACTTGGACATCATCAGCCTTTACGATCAACGCTATTTCCGTTATCAGGGAAATCCAGAAGAAGAACGATTCTTCAATGAAGAAAAATACATCCCCGCAATTTTCATGGGACTTGCAAACCCAAGTCTGTTTGTACGTGAAAACTGCGCACGGATAATCGTTCGATTAACCGATGGTCCTATTCCCGATCCTACGGATGAAAACGTAAACCGACAAACCATGCTAACCGGCGACGAAACAATCATTAGTGAAAAACCTTGGGAAATCAAGGATGCTAATGGTCAAGTAGTTGGTGTAAATGGTATGCTGGGACAAATGGCAAACAACCAACGCTATCGCAATGTTGCGAAAGTTGCTTGGGAAAACGTAAAGTTTGCACAATTTGTAGACGTTCACCAATATGTTGATCCTATTAATCCCTCAAGAAAATTGGATCCCACCGATGGTACTGTTACCATCCGTGACATCCCACCTGAGGGACGAGGAACAAATCATACCAATCCTTGGGGTTATACTTATAACTACCGAACGGATGTTGCAGACATCATGCGACGAATTGGGCTTGGTAATCTGGTAAACACATGTGATATTGATAGAGAACCCGAAGTAACCAGAGCCGAATCCCATCGACGATACTTCGTTGAAGATTTGATGGATCTCGATGGTCTCGACCTCGATGATGATCGATATCAACGAGTCATCCCCGCATGGCACGGTCAAGACGTTATTCGTGATGAGATTTTTGATCACTAAAAATAAAACGTCCTAAATAAAAAAAGGCAACTCATCAGAGTTGCCTTTTTTATTGCCCTCACCAAAAAAAACAAAACAAAAAAAAATAGTTGCCTTTTAAACAAATCTTCTTATATTCATTTACTTATACCGTTCTACCAATATGGTAGGGTGACCCCATGAATGTACGCGGCAGATTTAAAAGGATCAAATCAACCATATCACCCCAGCTCAAGCCAAATATAACTAAGAAACTTATGTACGGTGAGACCGAGGAGTGGGAACGTAGCAGCGATTTTCGTCTGTTACTTTATCTTTTTGGATACGCAAAACGATATATTCCTCTTGTATCTTTGGCTGGTTTTATCATTATTTTAGAAACATTAATCAATCTTTTTTTTCCTCAATTGCATAAAACCCTTATAGATGGGTATTTAGCACCAACAACAAGCAATATGGAAGATTTTTCCCCAATCATGCATTTTGTTTATTCTATTGCAGGACCGGGTTTATCAGGAATTCTTCATTTAGCAATAATGTATCTGGGCATGCTCTTATTTTTTTTCGGTCTTGAGTATTCACAAAGTATTATCATGAATTTTACAAGCCAACGGTTAATGTTTAACAATCGCATGAAGCTATTATCACATTTACATCGGTTATCGTTGTCATTTTTTGATAAAAACCCAATAGGAAGATTGGTAACAAGAACAACCAATGATATTGAATCCTTAAATGAAATGTTTTCTGCCGTTGTAATAACACTGGTGCGCGATATCATTTTGTTTGTTGGTGCGATTATTTTAATGTTGTATGAAAGTTGGCAGTTATCGCTGGTTGTAATTGGAATGATGCCTATTATTCTTGTTATGAATATTGTATTCCGAAGGGCAGCAAAAAAAGCGTACCATAAATCACGAGCGCGATTATCACGATTAAACGCTTTTTTAGCGGAGAATCTTGCAGGAATGCGTGTGGTCCAGATTTTCAATAGAGAAAAATGGAATTTTTCATTATTTGGTTTTATCAATAATGATTTCTTACGAGCCGTTCTAAGAGAACACAATGTGTCCAATATTTTACAACCATCGTTAATGATGGTAACAACCATCATAATGGGATTGATCGTTTATATTGGAGGAAGCCTTGTGTTTTCTGATACTACTGGTTTTACTATTGGAACCTTTATTATTTTTATAAACTATATGAATTTAGCGTTACAACCGATTAATGAGTTTGCAAATAAATATAACATAATTCAAAGTGCATTGGTATCAGCAGAACGCATTATCACATTGCAGAATACGGATGATACCATACCGAAACCAGCGGATCCAAAATCATTTGCGGATTTTAAAGGGAGTGTGGAGTTCAAGAATGTATGGTTTGCTTATAAGGATGATCAATGGATTCTAAAGGATGTATCGTTTAAGGTAAATCCTGGAGAATCAATCGCTTTTGTGGGAGCGACGGGAGCGGGAAAAACGACAATCATTTCTCTTGTGAACCGTTTTTATGATATACAAAAGGGACAAATTTTAATAGATGGAATTGATATAAAGGATTTGGATGAAGAATATTTGCGAGAATACGTTGGAACGGTGCTTCAGGATTCCTATTTATTTTCAACGGATATAAAGTCAAATATCCGTTTAAATAATTATGAGATCAGTGATGAACAAATAGAGCAAGCAACTCGATTTGTAAATGCTCATTGGTTTATAAAAAAGCTACCCATGAAGTATGATGAACCAGTAATGGAACGAGGGACGACCTTTTCTATTGGACAACGCCAGCTACTTGGGTTTGCACGTGCGATTGCGTTTAATAAGAAAATTCTTATTCTGGATGAAGCAACATCTAATGTGGATACAAACACAGAGATTATGATACAAAGTGCACTTAAGAGGTTGATTAAAGATAGAACGGCACTAATTATTGCTCACCGATTATCTACCATCCACCACTGTGATCGAATAATTGTGATGAATAAAGGTCAAGTGGTTGAAACGGGACAACATAATGAATTGCTTGATAAAGAAGGTTACTATTACCGCTTATACCTGAAGCAATATCAAGGACAATCCTTCCGTCGTTATTTTGACGATCCTCATCATCATCAAAAAGATGATCCCGAACCCTAGCAATACTACCTATTGTACAAGTCCAGAAACGCTTTGTCACGGCTTGAAATCCAATAGAAAAAAGTGAACATTTTGTTATAGTACGGTGTTTAGTTCAATACATGGAAAGCGTTTGCATTTCCAAAAAAACTTTTTTCTTTATTCTTCAAGTCATTGTTCTGTAAAGTATCCCATTTACGTGGATATGCGTTTTCAAAAACAGTATTTCTTATTTTTATATACTACAGCGAGGATGTAACCATGATAAAGGTTAAGGATTTACGAAAAAGCTATGGTGTTTTTGAGGCACTCAAAGGGATTACATTCGATGCATCGGATGGTGAAATTTTAGGTTTACTTGGACCCAATGGTGCGGGAAAAACAACATCCATGCGCATCATGACGGGATTTATGCCTGCCTCTTCTGGAGAAGTCTGGATTGATAAATATGAAATACATAATGATCCGAAGATGGTCACCTCGATGCTGGGTTATCTACCCGAATCCGTTCCACTTTACTACGAAATGACTGTATACGGATTTCTCCGGTTTATTGGGAATATAAAAGGGGTGAAGGGACGAGTGTTGGATGAGCGTCTGTATTATGCTATGGAAGCAACGAACATTACACCTTTTGCTAACGAGCCTATACGAACATTATCTAAAGGGTATCGACAACGGGTTGGTATTGCCCAGGCAATAATTAACGATCCAAAATATTTGATTTTAGATGAACCAACTATCGGATTGGATCCGAATCAAATAATTGAGATTCGAAACTTAATTGGTAATCTTAAAAAGAACCGTACCATTATTTTAAGTACCCATATTTTAAGTGAAGTAGAAGAGCTATGTGATCGAGTTATCATTATTGATCGTGGTGTCATCGTGGCTTCGGGTTCACCCGTTGAATTACGGAATATGCTTTCTGTTGAGGATGAAATCATGGTTTCGGTTAAATCCGATGCCGCAAGGATAAAAGAATTAGTAGCGGAACTGCCCGATATTCAAAACGTGATTGAGCAGGATGATCGGAACGTACGGATTCGTTTAACTGGAAAGACCGATATTCGTGCTCAGGTATCAAAGAAAATTATTGATGCAGGTTTAGAATTAGAAGACATACGAAAGCGTGATATATCCTTGGAAGATATTTTCCAAAAACTCACGAAGGAGGCAAAAGAAGATGTCGCTTAGTAATATTGCTGTTATTATTTGGCGTGAATTCAAATCGTATTTCACGACCGCTTATGGATATGTGGTACTGACCCTTTTTCTTTTAATGACTTCAATCATGTTCATCATGGGATTACTGGATCAAGTTAATCGCTCCATCCAGGATACTACCATTATTGGACAAATCAATTATTCAGGATTCTTCTTTATTGCTATCTTTGTGGGTCCTATTCTTACAATGAAAGCGTTTGCCGAAGAGAAAAAAATTGGAACCATCGAATTATTATGGACGAGTCCTGTTAATACCATTGATGTGGTTATTGGTAAATATTTTGCGGCTGTCTTGATGTGGTTGTTGGCATTGATCATGACGATATCCTATCCGATTTTCCTTAATGTTTTTGCACAAACGACAGAAGCCGCCACGATGGAAGGAACCATATCGGGTATTGATAATCTTATGATTTTTGGACAATATCTGGGTATCTTCTTATTAGGAGCAGGGATTCTGGCAGTTGGAGTATTTACCTCGTCTATAACCAAAGAACCATTTGTAGCGCTTCTGTCCGCGGTGGTATTGGGCTTTCTGCTATATATTTCCTATTTCTTTGGTGTACAGGGAACATCACCTGAGGAGCAAACCTTTTTGCAGACGATCGTGGTAAATTGGACATTATATCCCCATACCCAGGATTTTCTACAAGGGAAGCTCTATCTAAAACACATCATTTTCTATGTGCTTTGGATAACCTTCTTTTTAAGTTTGTCCATATTCGCCTTAAATTCACATAAATGGAAATAAGTTGGAGGAGGCAACGTAGGTATGAACGATAAAGAAAAACTAAACCGCTCACGTTATTTTGGATTAATCGGTCTGGTGTTATTACCCATCGGGATTATAACCT
>CAYPZJ010000017.1:0-24970 GCA_964414635.1 uncultured Spirochaetia bacterium | reverse complement strand
TGGTCGCGCTCATCTTCGCTTAGTTCTTCATCATAAAGATATTCGGTACGAATAATATCCGGAGTAATGACTTCGATGGTTCGTTTGGTTAGCCGGTGGGTATCGGGAAGACGAAAATACACAACGACATCACACCAGGTAACAGCAGGATTATATTTTGGATGCCGAGGCCAGAAAAGTGCATTGCCTACGATGCGTAAATAAACACGATTAGGGGTCGCCATGGGAATGCTCCTTGCTCACCAAATGGGACGATATACCTGAACGATTCAAGTAAACCTGCTCCCTCTATTTTATAAGATAATGGAATTTCGTATTTTATAAAAGCGCGGTTCCGCCTGGTAATGATTCCCATTCTGAATGATTTAGAATGGGGATATTTCATACTGTACTAAAATAATTCCCCCTCGTTGTCCGATATATAGGGTAAGGTCGCGTTGAAACCCTCATCCGTTACCGACATAGGTTATCAGATATTCCCAAGGATAAAGGATTCGCCCATGATTGGAGATCAGATGTTCACCCTTGAAGAAGCAAATAGTATGCTTCCACGACTTCGGCGGATTTCTCGTCGTTATTTTTATCAAGTTGAACGGCTAAAAGAAGTATTCAAAGTCACGAATGATTTGGATGAACTTCGCATTATCGAACACGAAGTGAATTCGATGATTAAAAAATGGATTGAGGATATCAACCGATTATGTGTGGAAGCAAAAGGGCTTTGGATGGTTGCATTTGACTCAGGGGATGGTATTTATTTTTTGTGGGAATTCGATGAACCCGAAATTACCTATTATTGCACCTACGATCGTCCCGATGAGCGGATTCCCATTTCCACCTGGACCAAAGTTGGATCCATCGATTCAGATCATATTGACAAAAATTCCTCTGGAATGAATGGTTGACCCCCCCCATAATTTAATTAAATTACTTGCTATAAGACCCTCTCTGTAACGTAAGGGTTTTCAATCAAATGCTGTTCTAAAAAGGTAATTCTACCACGCATGTTAACTCAATATTTCGTAGCGTTTCTCTTCATAACCGTAGTTTTGGGAGTTGGTGCAGTGACGCTGGTTTTATCTCGCGTGTTGGGACCACATCGACGTTCCCCCCAAAAAGACATCCCCTACGAATCAGGGGTGGATCCCAAAGAAGCGAATACACGCCAACCCTATTATATAAAATTCTACCTGGTGGCGGCTCTATTCATCTTATTTGACATTGAAACCGTATTCATTTTTCCTTGGGCTGTTGTATTTCGCGAGCTTCCCCTTCTGGGTTTGTTGGATATGTTTGTGTTTATCGGAATTCTTGCAGTAGGTTTATTCTATATCTTAAAAAAAGGAATCCTAAAATGGGATTAGAATATAAAATTCCTGGAGTGTTTACCACCGTTCTGGATAAAGTGGTGAATTGGGGACGCTCCAATTCCCTTTGGCCTATGACGTTCGGAACCGCCTGCTGTGCGATTGAAATGGGCTCTACGTTTGCATCCCGATACGATCTGGCTCGATTTGGAATGGAAGTGATGCGTTTCTCACCCCGTCAAGCAGATACGCTCATTATTGGTGGACGGGTTGCCATTAAAATGATGCCTGTTCTGCAACGGATTTACGAGCAGATGTGCGAACCCAAATGGGTTATCGCCATGGGCGCTTGTTGTTCTAGTGGAGGCGTATTTGATACGTATACGCTTATTCAGGGGGTGGATCAGTTCTTACCGGTGGATGTGTATGTTCCCGGATGCCCTCCCCGACCCGAACAACTGATCGATGCATTGATGTTGCTTCAGGAAAAAGTGAAACAGGATAAAATTAAAGATGGACGATATGGTACCTGAATCGATTACCCATGAATCTTTGCTGGATCTACTTAACCAGCATATATCATCCCATATCCTTTCCCATTCCATATTCCGGGATCAGTTAACCATTGATATCATGGGAAGCTCGATCCAACCGGTGCTTGAGTTTTTGAAAACAAATTCGGATGTCCCATTTGATTTATTCGTTGATATTTCTGCAATAGATTATCTTACCTACCCAGAACCTCAGCGAGAGCGGTTTGCTGTGATATACGTACTGAATTCACGAACTCGAAATTATCGTATTGTTGTTCGAGCATTTGTTTCAGCCGAGGATCCTTCCTTACCAACAAGTGTCCCAATCTATCAGGGAGCAGATTGGGCGGAACGAGAAGTGTATGATTTATTTGGAATCACGTTCGAGGGGCATCCCGATCTACGACGAATTCTGGTTCCAGAATACTTCCAGCATCATCCCTTACGGAAGGATTATCCCGTGAAAGGATTGGGTGAACGATCACAATTTGAAAAGATCAAGCGGGAGCAGTTTCCCGAAGGGCAATCCTAAGGAGTATGCTCAATAGGGACCAAACGTTCTTATTTTATAAAAGGGTTTGTATGAAAGACATTCTTGGGAATGAAATTACCGAAGCGGATCGGCGTAAAATTGAACCGTATGAGTTCACCATGAATACCACCGAGGTGGAAGAATCGGTCATTCGTATGAATATCGGTCCTTCACACCCTGCAACCCATGGAACGCTTCATTTAATTGCCGAGTTACAGGGGGAGCAATTTACCGCGGTGGATTGTGAATTGGGTTATTTACATACGGGATTTGAAAAGTTAGGTGAAACTCGATCCTATAATCAATTCATTACGCTATCCGATCGGATGAATTATATTTCCCCATTGAATAATAATTTTGGGTTTGCGATCGCCGTGGAGGATCTGTTAGGAATAGAAATCCCCAAACGTGCGCAGTATATTCGGGTTCTGTTGTGTGAACTAGGGCGTATTGCGGATCATTTTCTAAATGTTGGTTTTTTTGCGTTAGATTTGGGAGCCTTTAGTGCATTTCTTTGGGCATTTGAATTACGGGAAATGTGTTACGATATTTTTGAGAAAATCACTGGCACCCGATTAACCACCAGTTATGCACGAATCGGTGGGGTGGCAATGGATTTGCCCGATGGCATTGTTGAAGAAATTCTTAGTATGGAGAAGGATTTGGATCGGGCACTTCGTGATTTCGAGCGTGTGTTTCATCGCAATCGGCTTTTTTTAGATCGGGTACAAGGTGTTGGATATATTGCACCAGAAGAAGCTTTACAATGGGCAATAACGGGACCGCTTCTGCGTGGCAGTGGGATTCCTTACGATCTTCGTAAGGCAAAACCGTATTCATCGTATGATGAGTTTGATTTTGAAGTAATTACCTTTGATGAAGGGGATTGCTATGCCCGGTACATGGTGCGATTTTATGAAATGAAGGAAAGTTTCCATATTGTCAAACAAGTACTGGATCGACTCCCAGATGGTCCTGTCAATGCGCTGACGCAGAAAGTTGCAGATCCATCAAAACAAGCGGTGTATACCGATATGGAATCCCTGATCCATCATTTTAAACTTGTTATGCCCGGGAAGAACCACGGAGTCCGCGCACCCCTCGGACATTATTATTCAGCAACGGAATCACCCACTGGAGAACTGGGCTTCTTTCTCGTGAGTGATGGTGGGCATGCACCCTATCGGGTACGGGTTCGCCCTCCTTCGTTTTATGCGTTTCAAACCTGTAAGCATGTGTTACCCGGTCATGTGATTTCTGATTTTCCAGCGTATTTGGGGACGATGCATGTGATTGCAGGGGAGCTGGATCGTTAGAAATGGGAAGCTTGATCGAGAACTTATAGATATAAGGTTACCATTATTATGGGAAAGACATTTTCACAAAGCCGGATGCAAGCGTTCCAGCATATGCTGGAGCGATTCCCCAATAAACAATCTGCATTGATGAATACCATGCGTATGGCAGAAGAAGAATTCGGGTATTTGGATGCAGAAGCGTGTACGTATGTTGCCCATTTGTTGGATCTGGCTCCTGCTCATGTATATGGATGTCTAAAGTTTTACTTTCATTTTAAAGAGGAACACCATGGTACCCACCGTATTATGGTGTGTAGTACGTTGATGTGTGCCATGCGTGATTCTAAAAGTATTGTAGAATATCTCCAGGAAAAACTGGGGATTGGCATTGGGGAAAAAACAGCGGATGGTAAATTTTCAATAGAAAAAGTCGAATGCCTGGCTGCGTGTCATCGGGCACCGGTGATGCAGATTGATGATAAAACCTACTATGAATTAACACCGGAGAAGATCGATACCATATTGGAACAATACAAATAAATTACAGCACGTAGAGTAGATGAATGCCGTTACGGAACGATGATTCCACGTGCAAACAAAAAAAGAGTTCGTAATCTGCTATGAGTCAATTTGAACCGTTTTTAACAGCCCATTGGAAGGAAGAACAATCCCACACCCTGGAGTATTATTTAAAACAGGGGGGATATCAAGCGGCTAAAAAAGCCTATGGCATGGAGCCAGAAGCAGTGATTGAAGAAGTGAAAGCATCTGGGCTCCGGGGGCGTGGTGGAGCGGGATTCCCCACCGGAATGAAATGGGGCTTTGTTCCAAAGGAAACGGGAAAACCCGTGTATTTGGCATGCAATGCGGATGAAAGTGAGCCCGGAACATTTAAAGATCGCTACATCATCGAGCATACGCCTCATTTGCTATTAGAAGGGATTCAGATCGCATGCCATGCAATTGGTTCGAACACTGCATTTATTTATATCCGAGGTGAATTCCCAGAAGAAGCGCGAATTTTGGAAAAAGCTATTGCCGAAGCCGAAGATAAAAAACTACTCGGTAAAAATGCGATGGGTTCCGGGGATGATGTAATCATAAATGTGGTACGTGGCGCAGGAGCCTATATCTGTGGAGAAGAAACGGGAATGCTCACTTCAGTGGAGGGATTTCGTGGGAATCCAAAATTGAAACCGCCGTTTCCAGCGGTGAGCGGGTTATTTCAATCCCCCACCATCGTAAATAATGTTGAGACGTTAGCAAATCTTCCTTTTATTCTGGAGCGGGGAGCATCCTGGCATAAATCCATGGGAACAGAGAAGAGTCCAGGTTCCAAGCTTTTTTGTCTGCACGGGCATATAACCAAGCCCGGAATATACGAATTACCATTGGGTACACCCTTAATGGAATTAATTGAGGGCATTGGAGGAGGCGTTTGGAAAGAACGAACACTGAAAGCAGTCATCCCCGGTGGATCATCGGCTCCGGTTCTGGCTGCGGAGCATTGTCGAATCAATTTGGATTATGAATCGATCCAGGAGGCGGGATCCATGTTGGGATCCGGTGGTGTGACGGTTATGGATGATCAAACGGATATGGTTTGGGCATTATATAATCTGATCCGGTTTTATCATCATGAATCCTGTGGGCAATGTACCCCTTGTAGAGAGGGACTGGGGTGGTTGGAAAAGATTATGAAACGTATCTACCATGGGGAAGGTAGAGTCGACGATTTGGATTTAATAGAAGATATTTGTAAAAACATGTTGGGGCGTACCATTTGTGTGCTAGCAGATGCAGCCGTATTCCCCACCCGCAGTTTCATTGCGAACTTCCGAGCGGAATTTGAAGCGCGGATTGCACATTAATTAAGGTAAAACAATTATGGCGGAACGTGTAACCATTAAAATAGACGGGAAACCTTATGAGGTGGAAGCCGGAAAGAACCTGATAGAGGCATGTAAGGATATCGGGATTCATATCCCCCATTATTGTTACCATCCTGCGTTATCCATTGCAGGAAACTGCCGGATGTGTCTTTGCAAGCAAGAAGGAGTTCCCAAACCAATTATCAGTTGTGCAACCCAAGTAAAAGAAGGGATGGAAGTATATATCAACCATGTTGAAACGAAGCAGCTACAAGAATCGGTGATGGAGTTTTTATTGATCAATCATCCTCTGGATTGTCCTATATGTGACCAATCCGGAGAATGCGAATTGCAGGATTATTCGTATACGTATGGTGCAGATAAAGGACGATTTAAAGAAGAGAAGGTTCAGCGTACGCGTACTCAGTTTGGTCCTCATGTAGATTATTGGGGAAACCGCTGTATTGCATGTACTCGGTGCGTCCGTTTTTTACGAGAAATCACGGGTACGGGTGAATTAACGTTGATTCATCGAGCCGATCACGCGGAGATTTCTTGTCATCCGGATTTCCCCTTGGATAATCCCATGTCGATGAATGTGGTGGATATTTGTCCTGTGGGAGCCCTTTGTAGTGAAGATTTTCTGTTTGCAGCTCGGGTTTGGAATTTAAAACGGACCAAAGGAATTTCACCTAATGATTCCATGGGAATCAATATCTATGTGGATTCCCAGCACAATCGGATCAAACGGATTGTCCCCCGGATCAATATGGAAGCCCAGGGTTATTTCATGCCCGATATGAATCGCTTGGATTTTGAGTATGTCTATTATTCCCGTCGATTACAGGCTCCCAAAGCGGGGAATCAAATCATTCCATATAATGAAGCGTTGCAGACCATTAAACAGATTCTAGTGGATACACCAAAAATGACAGCGGTGCTGGTATCCCTCTGGCAGACAAATGAAGCGATGTTCCTCATTCGTGAATTGTGGAAGCACATGGTTCAAAACGATCTGATTTTTGTATATGGACAGGACGTGGAAGAGGATATCGTATTTCCCCAATTTACCATTCATGGGGATAAGAATCCGAACCGGGTTGGTGCGCAAGTCATCCTGGAACGAACTGAAAAAGACCACGGTATTCATGCTTTAAATGCAGCGATAGAAAATGGAACGGTGAAGAATGTACTTGTATTGGGTTCAACGCCCCATTATAACAATGCAGAAACCATGATGAATTGGAAGCAACGCTTGTCCCATGTGGTGGTGATGGATTTTTACCAGAGTGTGTTCGCCGAAGCAGCGTCGTTGACCCTGCCTGCTGTTACGGTGTACGAGCAGATAGGATCGTTTATTAATAAGACGGGACTAGTGCAGCGGTTTGACCCAGCACATGAACCCATTACAGCGGGAGCAGCGGAATCAGAATTGGTGTGGGATATACTTCATACCTGTGTTCCTCAATCGGATTCCTATGATCCCGAAGTAATTTTTAATCGGTTGGCAGAATCGGTATCTGCGTTAAAAGGTTTGTCATATGCGTCACTTGGGATGGAAGGGAAACGTATTTCTCTGGATTAGGGATCGTGATCTTGCGATTTTTTGGTTAGGTTAATCTATGGAATTTTCAATACCTATTTCATTGCTTATCACCCTATTTTCGTTGTTGATTATTGTGCTTTCGGGGATGGGAATTGTTTTTCTGGAACGACGAATTGCCGGCTTTTTCCAGGATCGATTGGGACCCAATCGGGTAGGACCATTTGGCACATTTCAGATTATAGCGGATGCCGTGAAATTACTATTTAAGGAAGATTATACGCCCGCATTTGTCTCCCGCTTGTTTTTTTATGTAGCACCACCGATTGCATTTTTGATTCCCGTAATTAACTTTGTCATCATTCCGTTTAGCAGTTTAGATGGATCAGCCTTCCAATCTCTGGTTGGAGTGGATATCAACGTGGGGATTTTGTTTTTTCTAGCGATGGGCTCCTTAACGACCTACAGTATGACATATGGAGCTTGGGCTGCGAATAGTAAGTTTCCCATTATTGGAGGCATGCGTTCCAGTGCCCAGATGATTAGTTTTGAAATTGCAATGGGATTATCATTAATCAGCTTGGTAATGACCGCCGGTTCGATCACCCCCCGAGGATTGATTGAATATCAAATTGAGTACGGTTGGTTTATCTACATGCAACCACTGGCATTTATCATTTTTATGGTAACAGCGTTTGCTGAAACCAATCGAACCCCGTTTGATCTGTCGGAAGCGGAACAGGAATTGGTAGGGGGGTATCATACGGAATATAGCAGTTTGCGGTTTGGGTTTTATATGATTGGTGAATGGATGGCAGTGGTTACCATGAGTGCATTTGTGGTCCTGTTTTTCTTGGGAAGCTGGTATGTTCCTTATTTAACCGAATGGTTCAATACATTTGGTAGTATTTGGATTGCTACGCTTTTAAATTTCTTTGTGTTTATGGTGAAGCTGGCGATGGTGTGTTTCTTTTTTATTTGGACGCGCTGGACGTTGCTTCGAGTTAAATGGCATCAGTTGATGCGCTTGGGATGGCAAGTGCTCATTCCATTAGCGCTTGCGAATATTGTGCTAACTGCACTCTGGTTGTATTTTACATAACAGTTCGGGGTTCTCTCTGTCTTAAACAGGGATGGATCGTATGAAGAGGGATGATCCTCACAAAAGGAGGATCATCTATAGGGGAAGCAAGTTTGAGATTTGAAGGCAGTATGTTGTAAGGACTGTGTGCATGGTAGATCGAACAAAAAAACCACCCAATCGACGTATGACCGTAGACGAGTTGGGTTCTTACTCCCGTTCCCGAATGAGTATATGGGAACGATTATATATTCCCGAAATTATTCGAGGTTTATTAACCTCGATACAACGATTATGGCGAAAGACCTTTACATATCAATATCCAGAGCAGAAAAAGCCGCTTGCTGCTCGGCATCGTGGGGAGCATCGTCTTAAACGGGATAAACAGGGACGCATCAAATGTGTGGCGTGTTATATGTGTTCCACCAATTGTCCTGCGGCATGTATCCATATCATTGCACAACCCACTCCGCCAGAATATGGTCCTGAGCGGGAAAAGATGCCTCGGGTATTTGAGATCGATGAATTACGGTGTATCTTTTGTGGTTATTGTATTGAAGCGTGTCCGGAAGATGCCATTGAGATGACCACGAAACCCTGTCGCGTGTATGATAATCGTTCGGATTATTTATACGATCGGGAACAATTGTTGAATAATCCCGGTCCTACATCCCTCTTCGCTATTGAATATATAGCCAACGATGCACGTAAATTCAGTGAAACACCTGCAGAACTACAGCGACAGCCGAAGCGGGTTTTTAAAAATGCAAAAATGGTGGAGGAACTGGATTGAGCTGATAAGGGGAGTAGGATAAGGAAGAATTATGGGAACTGAACTACTTTATGATGTTGTTTTTATTTGTTCTGCCCTTGGTGCGGTGGGATTGGCGCTAGGGGTGATGATTTTTAGAAACCCTATTTATAGTTCCTTTTTTCTTGTGGGTTCATTTGTTCCGCTCGCCGTAATTTATTTTTTATTGTATGCACCGTTTATTGGTATCCTGCAAATCTTGGTGTATGCCGGTGCCATCATGGTGTTATTCACATTTGTGATCATGATGATTGATATGAGTCGGGATGAATACCGCAAGCAACGATCTCGCCCTTATCGGATCACCGCTTTGATCCTAGTGGTTGTTTTTCTAGTAATTAGTACGATTTCAATCCTGATTCATTCGGGGAATTCAGTTTCCCAGAACGTGCGGGAGCAAATGCTCGCTGCAATCCCTGAAAAAGATGTTCTGGGAGATGAGCAATTACTTGAGAATTTTGGTTCCATTACAAATATCGGTTATCTGATTTTTAATGGGGATGCATTCGATCGGTATCGTGCTCAGGCTATTAATGCTGAATATGCAAATTTAAAGCGGAATCGAGTATCTTCCAAACAAACGTTGAACGTCCATTTGGATATTTTAGATAAAGAAAAAAAAGCGTTGGAAACAACGATTAATACAGAAACCAACATATATTTGCTTTCATTTGAATTGGTATCCATTCTAATTTTAGTTGCAATTATCGGCGTAGTAATTATTGGGCATCGACGACTCAAAGAGGATGCAGAGATCCAACAAGAAAACAAACCTCCAACCACATAAGTGAAATAGGTGAGGTGGGATACGAATAGTATGGTAGAAACAAGCATTTTTAATCTGCAAAATTGTCTAATCCTTAGCCTGGTACTCTTTTCTATTGGGGTATATGGAGTTCTAACGAAACGGAATATTCTAATTGTATTGATGAGTGTGGAACTGATGTTAAATGCGGTGAATTTAGCGTTTCTATCGTTCAATTATTTTAACTTCTTTGTTACAGGAAAAGAAGTGGGACATTACTTTGTATTGTTGGTTATTGCGGTTGCTGCTGCGGAAGCCGCAGTGGGACTGGCAATTTTACTAGCGTTACATAGGCAGAAGAAAACAGTAGATACGGAACGCCTGATGGAAATGAAAGGCTGAGCCCAAACTTTGAGCATAAGAGAATGGTCGACTGGATATGGAACTATTTTATCAGCATCTGAATAATTACCTGTTTTTGATCCCACTGATCCCACTGGTTGCATTTGCAATTAATGGAATATTTGGATCTTACCTAAGCCGTGGAGTGATTCACTTCATTGGTGTTTTTTCGGTTTTCTTATCCTTTTGTATCGCTGTGCTGGCATTGTATCGGATTGCATTTGATCCCGTATATGCAGGACAGGTGATGATTTTCAGTGGTACGATGCCATGGATCAGTAGTGATTCACTATATATACCCTGGGGATTATTTGTAGATCAACTCTCTGCAGTTATGATCATGATTGTAACAGGTGTTGGGTTTCTCATTCATTTGTATTCCATTGGTTATATGCAAGGTGATCCGGGGGTGCATAAGTTCTTTGCATATATGAACTTATTTACTGCTTCCATGTTAGTATTAGTCATGGCGGATAATCTGATTTTGATGTTTTTGGGATGGGAAGGGGTTGGTCTGTGTTCCTATTTACTCATTGCGTTTTGGTATGAAAACAAGGAATTTGCAGCAGCAGGTAAAAAAGCGTTTATTTTTAATCGAATTGGGGATGCCGGTTTTATATTGGGTGGGATTTTACTCTTTTGGACCTTCGGAACCCTGAGTTTCATATCGTACGATACGCATACAAAGCACATAAAGGGACTCCCCGAAGCGTTGGAATCCGCAACTACGTATATTACCGAAGAAGGCTCATTGAAACCGGTATATGATAAGGTATCGGGATTACCCCAAGATCGAGTTGTACCTTTGGTATACACGATTCCCGAACGGATCGATTCGATTGATTACGAAGTATATATTGAAAATTTTACGACGCCACCCCAACAGGAATTACTGGAAACCTACTACCATCGGGATGAACATAGCCACACCTACCAGCTAAGCCATTCAATAGATGAGCAAAGCATTGCGGAAATTTATACGTTATTATCTTCTATCCAAGCTTATACCAAGGTCAAAGATGAATGGGTGCTTCGCACCGAACCGGTAGAAGCACATTTAGACCTTCCATCCCGCTTTTTGGGGATACCTTTCGCCGTCGTTATGTTAATAGTCACCCTGCTGCTATTTCTTGGTGCTACTGGGAAATCTGCACAAATCCCGCTTTATACCTGGTTACCGGACGCTATGGCAGGTCCGACCCCCGTATCAGCCTTAATTCATGCCGCGACGATGGTTACAGCTGGGGTGTATATGATTGGCAGGTTATTTTACCTGTTTGAACTGGCTGTAGATGCTCGTTTAATAATCGTATTGGTAGGTGGAATTACCTCGGTGTTAGCGGGGATGATTGCGGTTTCTCAAAATGACATCAAGAAAATACTTGCCTATTCAACCATAAGCCAGTTGGGTTATATGTTTATGGCAATGGCAGCAGGGGTCTATGCATTGGGAATCTTCCATGTGACCACCCATGCCTTTTTTAAAGCGCTTCTGTTCTTAGGTGCGGGTTCTGTTATTCTCGCCATGCATCATGAGCAGGATATTACCAAAATGGGAGGGTTGGCTAGAAAGATTCCGATCACGTTTGTAACATTTATGATTGGAGCCCTGGCTCTGACGGGAATTGCCCCTTTTGCTGGTTTTTTCTCAAAGGATCAAATTCTTGAGGGGGTCTTTTTTGAGTATCATCCGTTGATTTGGGGATTGGGGATATTATCCGCTGTGTTTACAGCTATGTATACATGGCGACTCATGGGTATGACGTTTTTTGGACAGCGAGCCATTACGGAAGATGGACCGGCTCATCAACATACCATACGGGAATCATCAAAGACCATTTTGTTTGTCCTTGTAGTGCTAGCAGGATTATCTCTTGTGGGTGGATTTATGGGTTTGCCTGCGGTCTTTGCAGAACATAATCACTTTGCAGAATTTTTAGCTCCGGTATTGGGATTGTTGCCTCATCCTGCTGATGCAGGGGTTATCCCAATTGTTTTAATGCTTGTTTCTCTTGGTGTGGCTATGGGATTTGGTTTATTATTCTGGTTAGTATATCGGAATCGGGACACCCTATCGGGAAGATGGGTTGATAGTTCGGTGGGACGGGTGCTGTACCAACTATCGTATCATAAATTCTATGTGGATGAGGTGTATCATCTGATTATCACTCGTCCGTTTGAGTTTCTTTCGGGTGTATTCTGGAAAGTAGTGGATCAATTTATTCTCCAACGGGTTCTGCTTGACGGAGTTGGGTTTGTTGTGAAGAAGATAGGAAATGGATTCCGAACATTACAGGTAGGTAATGTGAATGGATATGCCATGATCCTTGTTTTAGGGGTGCTAGCCATTCTTGCGTATCTATTATATATTATTCTTTGCTGTGGGTAATCTATCCAAGGAAACCTAAAAGTAAAGATAAGGAAAGATGGAAATCGTTATTATGCTTGATCAGTTTCCCATCATTACACTTACCGTTTTTTTACCCTTACTTGGGGTGGTGTTGCTCTTATTGATGCCACGTCATCGCTCGGGTGATATCAAAATGCTTGCTACGATTACAGCAAGTTTAACGACACTTCTCGGGATGATCATGTTCTTCCTCTATAAACCAGATCCCATAACTGGTGTGTATATAAATTTGGAGGAACCGCCTTTTTACTGGATTCCTTTTTTAAATAGTAGTTATCATGTACAAGTTGATGGTTTAAATATTTTGATGGTGCTGTTAACCACGATTTTGGCACCTCTTATTTTTATCGCCTCTTGGAAATCCATAACCTACCGGGTTAAAGAATTTGCTATTGCGATTCTATTGGTTGAAATGGGGATGTTAGGTGCTTTTGTAGCGCAAGATCTACTCCTATTCTTTATATTCTGGGAAATCATGTTGATTCCCACACTCTTTCTGATAGGTATCTGGGGGCATAAAGATCGAATCCCCGCAACGATGCGTTTTTTATTGTTTACCCTGTTTGGCTCCTTGCTGATGCTCTTTGCGATCATTTATATTTATGCAGAAACAGGATCCTTCAGTATCATCCAATTATACGGGCATGAATACCTGAATAGCGATGCGAAATATTGGTTATTTGCCGCTTTTATGGTGGCATTTGCTATTAAACTGCCGATGGTACCCCTCCATGGATGGTTACCCGAAGCGTATAAAAACGCACCGATTTCTGCTAATATCATCCTAGCTGGGATAATGGCGAAGGTTGGTGCATACGGAATCATTCGAATTGCCATTCCCATGTTTCCCCATGCGGCATCCGAATCGGCGGTGTTTTTTATGGTTTTGGGTGTGATTGCTATTATATGGGGGGGGATGATGGCGTATGCACAAAGTGATCTTAAACAAATGATTGCCTACTCCTCCGTGAGTCACCTGGGTTTTATAACGGTGGGGTTATTTTCCGTGTATCTTGCAGGCGGAGGGCAATCGCTTGTATATGAAAGCATCCAAGGATCGATCTATCATATGTTTAATCATGGAATTTCCATTGCCGGCTTGTTTTTATTGTTAGGTTTTTTATACGCTCGGGGGGGGACGTACCACTGGTTTGCTTATGGAGGGCTGGCAAAAGTTATGCCTCGTTTTGCAGCGGTGTTCATGATTGTGATGCTGGCATCCATTGGATTACCCGGCTTGAACGGATTTGTTGGAGAAATCTTGATTCTAATGGGTGCATTCAAAGCACTACCTGTAATCGGGATTTTAGCAGCCAGTGGGATGATTCTATCAGCGGCGTATATGCTGTTAGCATATCAACGCGTGTTTTTTGGATCGTTGACCTTTAAAAAGCTGAAAGGCTATTCAGATATTAACAGCCGTGAAATGTGGGTGATGATCCCGCTGTTGGCTTTGATGGTGCTTGGAGGGTTACTCCCTATGGTCTTTTTAAATAAAGTAGATCAGTCCATCACTTTGATTCTTGATTTTTTCACGAAAGCATTTTTGTATTAATCGTATCCAGCGGAGCACGGATTTATGGATCAGTTTTTCGGAAGTTTTACAGTTCTCTCGCCCTGGTTGCCGTTGGTGGGTGCCAGTTTGCTGGTATTGATTGTTGAAGCACTAACCAAAAAAGATACCGAGAAATATATTTCCCTCTCGATTACTTTGATTGGTTTGGGTACCGCTTTATTTTTTGCGCTTTCTCTTCCTGATACAACGACAACCCCCGGCTTTTTTGTAACCGCCGATTTGGTGACCAAAGCACTTGCCTTTATTGTATTGGTGGGAGCTATTCTGATTACCGTTCTTTCCCATGAGTATTTAACCAAGATTCGTGGTCGGTTTGGGGAATATTATGCGTTGATTATGCTATCCAGTTTGGGAGCCCTTGGTTTGGGGTATGCTTCGGATCTGTTTACTTTTTTTATTGCGTTTGAAGTAATGTCCATTGCGGTATATATCCTGGCAGGATTTTCACGCTACAGCACCCGATCGACCGAATCTGCAATGAAATATTTCATTTTAGGAGCGTTTTCCACTGGGTTTATGCTGATGGGAACTGCTTTTATTTATGGTACCACAGGAGAAGTGGTATTCAGTCAGATTCTCGCATCTCTAAGTGCCCAGGATAATCCATCCGTTTGGAATTTAGCGTATCTGGGTTTTGGATTGATGTTGGTTGGATTTCTATTTAAATTGGGTGTGGTACCATTCCACACATGGGTCCCAGATGTCTACGAAGGTGCACCAACTGTGGTTACTGCATTTATGGCAACGGTTGTTAAAGTAGGAGCCATAGCGGTCTTTCTGCGATTGGTTCATGATTCCTTTCAAGTAGAAGAATTAAAAGTATTTTGGTCTACAGTAACCTGGGGTGGGGCGTTACTTACCGTTGTATATGGAAATTTTGCCACCTTAGCCCAAAAGAATGTCAAGCGAATGCTAGCCTATTCTTCGGTTTCCCATGCGGGATATTTGTTAATAGGTATTACTGCGCTGGCGTTGGTTCCTCTAGGAACGGGTATGGAACTTCAGGTGAAATCGATCCAGAGCGCCTTGCTGTTTTATGTGTTTGCATATCTATTTATGAATACAGGAGCCTTTGCTGCGATCGTAGGTTTTTCTGCTTATTCTAAAAACGAATTGACCCATATCGAGGATTTTAAGGGGTTGGGGTATCGTGCTCCCTTATTAGGATTGGGGATGACGGTATTTATGCTATCGCTTGCGGGAATTCCTTTGACCGCGGGTTTTATTGGTAAATTTGTTGTGTTTAAATCGCTTGTGGTAGCGGCTGGGATGGAATCATGGAGCTGGCAGTTTCATGGATTGGTGATGGTGGCGATTCTCATGAGTTTAGTAAGCGTCTTTTACTATATGCGGGTAGTGGTATATTTGTTTTTTAAAACCCCTGTGGAAACCACCCGTGTGGAAACAAATTGGAACTTTACCGCAGTTGTATTTGTTTGTATGGTGATGACTCTTATCCTTGGGGTGATTCCCAATACATTTTTTGGATGGATTGGGGATATTTTATTTGTATCCGTTGGGTTATAAATCATCAAGAAAGATCGGTTGGGTTCCCTTGCAGTGCAAACGTTTCCCTTTTGTGGTATCCTTTTAATAGAATAAGCAACGTTATCTCTTTTTCGAATCTAACTATAGCGGTAATTCTTAAGGACTGTTAACATATGGGGTTATTCAGGGTAAGCGCACGACCTATCCTGAAAAGAATTAATGTAGAGAAAGGTTTCACGCCTATCCCACAATGTTAATCTATGTGACTGATTATTATTCAACACACCCCATGGGAACCGAAATCGTATCCGAAATTCATTTGCTGGTTGGAAAAAATAGTTTCTATTTCCCTTTGGATAAAAATTTTAATATATTTATCGTGTTTGGATCGATATTCCCAAGTAGAGGGAGGTAGCTCATCATGAAACCATACCGATTTTTTACAAGCGTTCTAGCACTCATATTATTTCTTTTTCTTGCCAACAGCACGCTGGTAGTTGCGGATGAACAAAACGATTCCTCCGATTCGGATACAACCGAAGAATCCACAGAACATTCCGATTCGGCTGAAGAATCCGACTCCACAACCGAGGATTCAACAGAGGATGGGGAAGAACGATCCCAAGACTCGGAAGATGGGGATGAATTTTCATCCGAAGAAGAAAATAATTATAGGGAACTGGATTTACGAGAAGAAGGGGATTATTACTGCGGTTATGAGCCTGTTGAAGATGAAAATGAGCAGGCATCAACGGATGAAGACGGCAACACCGATGCCACCTCAGAAGGGGGATCAGAAGGGGACGAATCCGATGGCACCCCGTATGCTTCTGGTCCAGAATATGAAGAACCCATTCAGGATGATGTTTTTTTCACCATTACTCCACGCCCACCCGTGGATCGAAGCCGACAGGAAGCGCTTGCAATCGCCCACGAATTTGAAGACCTGATAGCGATTCAAGCGATGGCAGAATTAGATGCCGAAGAAGAGCTGATGATGATGGATGAAGCAAGGGAAGCAGAACTGGCAGAATTAGAGACATTGGCTGCAGAGATTGAGCAAGCACAGCGGGATGCGATCCCAGAAATAGAACCCGAACCTTCCGACGAGGAAGAGGATCCAGAACGGGATCAAGGCGTAATGGCTCGGTTTGACCCCATTTATCCTGAAGAAACCGATGCACGCTTTTTTGTTCGTGAAAATCGTCCCGAACCCCGCGAATTTGTTGAAGCCATTCGGGATGGCAACCCGGAACCACTTAAAACCATCTATTATGATGAGATGATTCGAATTATTGATTTTCTACAAAGCCAGGTTGCTGATATCCAACCAGGAAGTCGATTTACGGATCCCACGATTGTTGCATTGTTGCAAGAACCTACATCTGATGCTATTCGTGATAAGGTAATGGAAGGCTTGGTTGGAGGATTGCAGAATGCGGATCCCCAGGTTCGGCTCATAACGATTCGGTTTTACCGAGGGTTGATTCCCGACCATGATATGTTAAAATTGATTGCCCCTTACTTTTTCGCGGAAACGTCCGGACGAGATATTGAATTGGAAGTGCGGCGTCCACATCCCGAGCTAGAGGATCAGACCATTCTTCAAACTATTGAATTGGAAGGCAACCGTTTTGTATCCCAAAATATAGATGGACAGGAAATTACGGCAAAAGTATTTGAGGAAATGAAGGAACTCGCAGAATTTGCGGAGCGAGCGCGTTTGGTTCGACAGATGAAGTCAGGGGAAACATCCCTTATTCGCAATATGGATGAAGATACGTTTGCATTAATTGCAGAACCCATTGACGGTGAAGTCGATTGTTGTATCCCCATCCATTATTTAGATAAAGAATACACCGTACATCTTTTAGTAGGGATGGCACATACCAATGAGAAGATTGCTCGAGCGTGTGCTAAAGCCTTGGTTCGAATAATGCGTGCGGATCATATGAGTTTATGGGAACGGGTAAAAATTTTCACCGCCATTCGGACTTCTCCTTATTATGATTTGATTATTCAGGATGCGGATCCAGCTGCTTTACTTGAATTAACTGAACAGGATGACCGAATCATGGTGCGAAAATTTATGGAATTGAATGGCTTGGGGTTTTCCTGTGATTTTGTATTGGATGATCGGTATGATACCCCTGCAGGAGATGCGTACGTCGCCCCTGAATGGGATTATGATCCTCTAATTTGGAACGTTCACTATCCTGAACCAGAGCCTGAACCTGAACCGGAACCAGAAACTGGGGATGATGCAGATAGCGAAGCAGATGAAGCGGGAGAACCTACTACAGATAGCACTGAAGATGAAGCGGACGAAGAAGTGGACGAAGCGAATGATGAAGCCGACGATTCCGATGACACCGAAGCTGATGAAGCCCCTGAAGACGAATCTTCCTCGGATGATCCGTATGATGTGGAAACGGACCGATATTAAACGGTTTCCGTATTCGTTCTAAACATATAAGCCACAAATCCCCAGTTCATGAAACGACGACGAATTTATTACTCTGATACCCCTTATCCTCCCACGTATACCCTTCGGATCAGCTTTATGGTATTTCCCTCCTGGCTTGTAATGCTTGTTGGTGTGTTAACATTACTCGTTACCATTGCTCCCTGTAATCAAGGATCTACTCAAACTAGTTTTTGGAATATTCGTTTTCCAGCTATTGGAACCGTGTTGCTTGGAATTGATGTACTACTGAATGAAAAAATGCACTTGGTAGAGGGGAAACGAATTGGATTGATTACGAATCAAACTGGTGTTACCCATGATCGGAAATCAACCATCGACGTTCTGCATGAGCATCCCCACGCTAATCTGGTAACGCTATACGGACCAGAGCATGGTATTCGAGGGTCCTTTCCCGCCGGAGAGCGGGTTCCTTCGTACACCGATCCTAAAACACAATTGCATGTTTTTTCTTTGTATGGGGATCAGCGTAAACCAACCGATGCGATGCTAGCGAATGTGGATATTTTGCTTTATGATATTCAGGATATTGGGGTTCGTTCGTATACGTATATCAGTACGATGAGTTATGGAATGGAAGCGGCAGCACGGAAAGGGATTCCGTTTGTAGTGCTGGATCGTCCATTACCCTACTCGGGTGAAATTTTATCGGGCAACATACTGGATCGTTCGTATGATTCGATTGTTGGGCGCTTTCCTATTCCATATGTATATGGTATGACCTGTGGAGAACTGGCACGGATGATTAATGAAGAGGGGTGGTTGGAAAATGGTGTTCGATGTGAGCTAATCATTGTTCCGATGAAGCATTATTCCCGTTCGATGTCCTGGCAAGATACCGGTTTAATATGGATACCTACCTCCCCCCATATTCCACACTGGCATACCTCCTTATATTATGCGGCTACAGGGGTATTAGGGGAATTGGATTCGGTAAATATTGGTGTAGGGTTTACACTTCCGTTTGAGGTGTTTGGATTACCGGATTTAGACGGAGCGGAACTTGCAAATCGATTGAATCGGAAAGGGTTAACCGGTGTATATTTTCATCCCTTTAGTTATCCTGTTTTTTATGGGAAGTATCGCAATCAACAATGTTCAGGAGTCCGAATTTATATCACGGAACCGGAACGAGCTGAAATTATGGCAATTCAATTCTATATTTATGAGGTCTTACGAGAAATGGAAGGGGATTGGGATATCCTTCGTAATGCTTCCCACAGCCGGTATCCAATGTTTGATAAGGTTTTAGGTTCTTCCACACTTCGTCGTGATTTGATGGAGGGAGTATCTGTACGGGAATTGGTTAGCCAGTGGCACCGACAGCATCAGCAATTCCGTCGGCAACGTCAGCCTTACTTAATCTATCAATAGAGTTGAACCCAATCTATTTTTTTCTTACATTACATCCTGGATGTATGGAACGTAAAACCATCTAACATAGTGCTATTAAAATGGTTGATGGTTGGCTTTCGTTTGTACAACACATCCAAATTTAGATGACAGTACGAACGTATGGGATGATCCCTAATTTTGTTTATCAAACAGGTACATCATGCAATCTAAATCGAACAATTTCCAATCCCTTTCTGTAGGGATTATGCTTACGATATTGGTCTTGTACTTTACTACTTGTGCTCCTTCTCAATCCGATGAATTTGTTCTCTCCGATCCTCAACCTGGACTGATTGGCACCTACGTGGATTCAATTCCTGAAGATAAAGAACACTATGCAGCGGCTATTGGTACCCAACAGATTTATCCTTGCAATGAGTATGAGTCGGATTTAGCCGTATATATCATGTCGCAGTATTCCATGGGTGAAAGTGGGTATGTGGCTGGGAATTTGGAATTCAAAAAAAAAGTGCTTGAACAGATCATTATGTCGAAGCTCATTTTTCAAATCTCAAAGGGTTCTCCCCAGTATCTAAAAGGTCCGAAAGGAGAAGATCGCTACGCGTTGCTGCATGAATTAGCTTTGGTTGAAACGTATTTGTTTCAAACGATTTGGCTTCCACTCCGACGTGTAATAGATGAAGCGGATCTGCTTTCACAAGCGCAAGAATCCATGCGGGAAGAATACTTTGATCAATTAAAGCAGGAATATCGGATTGAAATTAACGATACACTTATCGACGAATTACGGAATCATAATTTTCTTTTGGATCCCGAGCTCATGGATCCGAAAAATGAAAATCGGTTTTGGCTTTTTAAGGTGAATGGGAAACCGTATCCAGCATGGAAAGTAATTCGTTATGTGAATCCTGCCAGTATTTATGGGGAATTGCTTACGATTCTATCCAGCCGGGAACATTTTCATTTTTCATTGGCTGATTATCTCAATGATGAAGAGCATATTCTTCAATCATTCATTGAACACGCATTACTTTTCCATATTATAGAGGACGAACCGTTGTTACGTTCTGATCAGCTGAAACGGCATTATAACTTAAAAATGCTGAAATATGTAGCGGATTATTACATGGACAAAGATGTATTGCAACATACACTGGAAGAAATCGATCAGGAACTAATCCAATGGCGTGTGGAAACGCTTCCAAAAGAAAAGCAAAACACAAAAGAAGCGGAGCTACTCGAACGCACAAAATATCAACAGCTAATCGCCAAGAAAGAAAAGGAAGCCATCGATGCGTTTCAGGCAGAATTATTTCAAGACTATCAGGTAAAAATATCCCTCCCTTGTTTAAATACTATTAACCTATCATCCGAAGAGCTTTTAGGGAATTAGTGACGTGAAGTGGGAACATACCTGATTACAATAAGGATTAACGATGATGATACCCTTCGCAACATGTAGGATTTGTTATGCTGTACTTGTCATACTGGTTTTTTACTCGTTGGGCATCACGAGTTGTAATGCAGGAGTAAACGCTGAATCCTATCACGACTACATCCATGATTTGGAAGGTGCGATTTCCAACGCAGATTTTCAATCCGAAGTGGAATCCTGGTTGGATACGAAAGAAACCGAGATTTTTAGTGCAGAAGTACCCAGTCAAAAACTTAGTGAATATGCAACCCATTTTCCAGAAGATCTTTCCACCTTTCTCATGCATCATCCAACCTGGGAAACGATCCAATCCGATATCCAAACCAAATATGGATTCACAACCGAACAGCTAGACAGATTTGAACAAGAACAGAATATCCAATCGAAAACACAATTGCTATTAAAACATCGAATCCGTCAACATATCAAAACGCAGTATGAACCACTACTTCGCGAGCGCATACAATCGTGGGCAAACCAGATAGTCGATCATACTAAACCTATCCAACATTCCACCGTACCAGAAGAATTGCTACCTAAAGATGCTCATGTTATCGGGCAAATTCCGCTCCAGGAAGTAGAGGTGGAATTGGGCAATGTAGATTCCCCTACGGAGCTTCCTTTGGAAGATATTACGCCAAATGATCCATCGCATAAGGATACGGAATAGCATAAAGCACACACCGGTCCGAGTTGAAAGGAAATCCCCCATGACGATTGAAGGTAATCTAGCAACCGTTGTTAAACAAGCACTAAAACAAGCATTCCCAGAAGCAGAACAAGAGAAAGTACAAATCACTGCGGCAACAAATAAGCGATTTGGTGATTTTCAAACGAATATTGCGATGCAGCTAACCAAGGAGCTGAAGCAAAATCCATTACACATTGCAGAATCCATAGCCAATGAAATGGAGCAACCATCCTGGACGGAAAAGGTCGAAGTTGTCAAACCTGGGTTTATTAATTTCTTTTTAACGGATGAATTTATTTTAGAGCAGTTCCAGCATACCATACAGGATTCACGATACCGTGTTCCTCAAGTTGAAACCGAACGCAAAACCGTTGTTATTGATTATTCATCCCCAAATGTAGCTAAACCCCTTCATATAGGGCATATTCGTTCCACGATTATTGGGAATGCGCTGGATCGTATCTATCGATTTATAGGATATGATGTGGTAGCAGATAACCATCTGGGAGATTGGGGAACGCAGTTTGGTATGATGATATATGGGTATAAGCATTTTTTGGATAAACAAGCGTTTGAAGAAGATCCCATTAAAGAATTGGAACGAATCTATGTAAAAACCAATCAGCTTTCGGAGGTAGACGAACGAGTTCGCCAAGATGTTCGGGACGAATTGGTAAAGCTCCAGCAAGGTGAATCAGAGAATTACGCTATATGGGAACGCATTATTGAAAAAGGCATGGAAAGCGTAAAAATCTTGTATGACCGCTTGGACATCCATTTTGATACGACGAAAGGGGAGAGTTTCTATCGCGATCGGTTGAATGGTGTGGTCGATACCCTTCGGGAACGAGGTATTGCACAACCAAGCGAAGGAGCATGGGTTATTTTTTATGAGGATGAAAAACTTCCGCCTGCTATTGTGAAAAAAAAGGATGGTGGGTTTAATTACCTTACAACGGATATTGCTACCATTCTTCATCGCGTGCAGGAATATCCCAATGTGGATCGGATTCTTTATGTTACGGATGAGCGTCAGCAGCTACATTTTAAGCAATTGTTTCACGCGGTCAAGCGACTAAATTTACCAGAGCTGAACGCAATACAATTAGAACACCTCTGGTTTGGGTTGATGCGGTTACCTCAGGGAACATTTAGTACGCGTGAGGGAAATGTGATTAAGCTGGAAGCATTGCTGGATGAAGCGGAGCGGCGTGCATTGCAAGTGGTCAATGAAGCCAGCCCCCAGCTGGATCAGCAGGAACGGGAACATATTGCCAAGGTTGTTGGTATTGCTGCGGTGAAATATGCCGATTTATCTCAAAATAGACAGAGTACGGTTACGTTCGACTGGGATAAGATGTTATCGCTGGATGGTAATACTGCTCCATATTTGCTGTATGCGTATGCTCGTATTCAAAGCATTTTTAGGAAATACCAGACGTTGGATGATACAGGGGAATATGCGAATCAACCGATTTTGATTCAAGCGGAAGTGGAGCGCGATTTGATTATGACCGTGCTACGCTATAGTGAAGCGGTGTATAAAGCTGCTGAACTGTATAAACCGAATATGCTCTGTGATTATCTGTTTGGACTCACCACGCAGTACAATCATTTTTATCAGAATCATTCAGTATTGAAGGCAGAAACCAAAGCAATTCGTAACTCTCGGCTTCAATTATGTGAGGCAGTAGCGGGAATTTTGAAATCGGGATTATCCCTTTTGGGAATCCAGGTGTTAGAACGTATGTAGGTATAATGGTATCCTTTATAGTTAGTCTATTTAAACCATGTATTAGGGAGTGTTATTCAATGCATCACTATATACTGAGAATAAACAGGGTTGGAATCTTGATTCTGATAAGCCTGTTGGGAATGATGATCCTAACAAGTTGTGGTGGGTTAAACAAATATGAGCATCCGGAGTTTATTATTGAAGGGGACCCTACGATGGCAATTGCCATTTTCATCCGAGATGAACGGAGCAACATCCGTCCAGCGGATGTGGAAATGCTGACGGTTGTGATTGAAGGTTTATCTTCGAGAGGATTTAAAGTACTTAATCTTCCCTTTTCCAATTATCAAATGATCATGATGGAACAACAGGAAATGCAATCTCGCATGCAAGAAATGGTAGATATGTATGCGGATTATCCTTTTATTATGATAGCCGAAATTCTCACCAATCCTATTCAGGCAACGAATCAAGCTGCATCCATTGCTTATCAAGCAAAATTGTATGCCGCAATCTACTCCCAAGAAACCAAGAAAATTTTTACAGATAAATTGGCAACCGAAGGGGAAGGAACGACCATGAAAGAAGTAAACGAAGCAATGGTAGAGAAACTTATTGGTCCCTTTAATCAATTGATTGACCGCTATCTTGTCTATCTTGATACGGATGCGGTAGTTCCAGCACCTCCACCTCCTACAGAAGATGACGGTGAATCCGCCCCAGCTGAATAAGTGTTGTGGAACCGCACAATAATCCCATTTATTATCATACCCCTGTTTTAGTTGATTCCATTGCGGAAGCCCTTCAATTGAAAAGAACCACTCATTTAATCGATGCAACACTAGGAGAAGGGGGGCATAGCGCAGCCTATTTATCTCGTTTTCAGCAGCTGCGAATAACCGGTATTGATCAGGATCCAGCCATTCTACAACGAGCCCAAATTCGACTAACAAGTTTTGGAGAGCGGTTCCAAGGATATGTCTCCAATTTTATAGCGCTTCCCACGTTGGCGCGGGAATATTCCTTCCCTCCTGCCGATGCCATTTTATTAGATTTAGGGGTTTCCACCTTTCATTTTCTCGGAAGTCAACGGGGATTTGGGTTTCTTGATACCAACCCATTGGATATGCGCATGAATCCAGATAGTGAATTGACAGCTGCGATGATTCTCAATACGTATAAAGAACGTGAGCTGGCTGAATTATTCTACCAATTTGGAGAAGAAAAGCGTGCGCGTAAAATAGCCCGATGGATTGTAGACCAGAGAAGAGTAACCCCTTGGGAAACGGCTATTCAATTAGCAGAAGGAATCAAACGGCATTTTCCTTTACCACCGGCTGTAAAAATTCATCCGGCAACCCGAATTTTCCAAGCGCTACGCATCGCGGTGAATGAAGAATTAGAGATTTTATCAAAAGGGCTTCATCAGATTATCCCACTGCTTAAGCATCCTGGCGGTCGGCTTGCAATACTAAGTTATCATTCATTGGAAGATCGCATTGTAAAAGAATTTGGGAACCATTCATCCCGTTCGTGTATTTGCCCCCCTCGCCAACCTGTTTGTACCTGCGATCATAAGGCAACACTAAAATGGATTATTAAAAAACCACAAATTCCGGATGAGAATGAACTCAAACACAATCCCAGTGCTCGATCTGCTAAATTACGGGT
>CAYPZJ010000016.1:0-25285 GCA_964414635.1 uncultured Spirochaetia bacterium | reverse complement strand
CAATCGAACTTTCGATTTTTTCCAAAGCAATACGTGCTAATTCGCGATCATGTTCACTTTGCATGGTATTGGTCAGACTAGCTTCGTACAGCAGCTGATTTAAACTAATTTGGAGTTCTAATAATTTGATAATGCGATTATTAGTGGATAGCTGCGCTACCGCATTATCAAAATCTACTACATCCATAATCGGTTGGATGGTATCGGTTAATTGTAATCGGGAATCCAAGGGAAGACTTAAGACAAGTAGTAACATATACGTGGCTTGACGCTTAATCTGCACCGCTTCGGCTAATTCCTGACGCTTTACCGTCACTTGTTCCCGAGCTCGTTGCAAGGATATGTTGTCAATCAAACCACGATCGTAACTATCCTGAGCGGTATTCGCAGAAACTTGCGAATAATGTAGCGCACGACGGCCAATCCGCTCCCTTTCTGCAGCAAGCAAGACGCCATCGTACCGTTCGATTACCGTTCGTTCCAATTCATCGTACTTATCTTCCTTTTTATTTAGCACACTTCGTTCCATGAGTTCCTGTTGGTAATCAATAATTTCGGTGCGGCGTTTATTGTTTAATTGTTTTTCAATATCAATATCGGCTTCTTGTTGTTCGAACTCATAAAGGCGGATATCCGGATGGTTTTGTTTGGACATCCGGATAGATTCCTGATAGGTAAGGGAAATACGATCCCCGTCTTGTTCATCGTTGTAGGATTCCTGTGCATTTAAGGCGGTAAGGCAGAATAACAGGACTAATAGTACACTAAGAATTGAAAATATATGGTGAATTGATCGGCTCATAAGGTTGCTCCATCAGCTAAACACATCAACGCAAAAGGTAATAAAAACTAGCATTGGTGTCTATTCATTTCGTTTCAGCCTTGTTTATCCATCCTCATGATTCTACAGTTGGTTATTAGTTTGGATTAGATAAAAAAGCGAACAAGGCTTATATTAATCGATATAAAAAACACCATTCACGGAAGCCTTGTACACCGAAAAAAATGATCCCCCCTAGTACCAATGGACACTTAAAATTAGGAGAGTAATTAGTCCAGGATTCATTTCAGCTTCGCTGGATGAACGCGCACTGAGCGTAGTCGAAGTGCAAAACAATTTTAGTTGTCCCAAGGTACTATATCAAAGACCAACGAGTATATTCCCTCCCTTTGACAATCCTACCTCCCCTAAGTATATTTACTTTTATAGGTTTGATTTAGCATTAAAAACATACAAAACTCACCACCCACTAAAAATGCTGATCAAATCAGCTGCCCTTTTCAGATTAATGAATACACGGAGGTCATTTATGGGAAATCCACTCAACATTGGTCTTATCGGATATAAGTTTATGGGGAAAGCCCATTCCAACGCGTTTCGACAGGTGTCTCATTTTTTTCCTGATATCCCTTACAAACCAATATTAAAAACCATTTGCGGTCGGAATGAAGCAGGTGTGAAACAAGCATGCGAGCAATTTGGTTGGGAAAAATATGATACATCCTGGGAGAAGGTCGTTCAGGACCCAGAAATTCAATTGGTTGATATTTCTACAGGGAATGATACCCATTTGCCCATTACCGAAGCCGCCGCCGCTGCAGGTAAGCACATTTATTGTGAAAAACCACTTGCACGTAATTTAGCCGAAGCGCGTAAGATGTTAGATGTTGTAGAAAAAAATAAAGTAAAGCATGCCATAAGTTTCAATTATCGGTTCATGCCCGGACTCGCATTCATAAAAAAAATGGTTGAACAAGGTAAACTTGGGACGATCTATCATTTCCGTGGTACCTATTTACAAGATTGGATCATGGATCCCAATTTCCCCGCAGTGTGGCGGTTGGACAAATCCCAAGCAGGATCGGGAGTACTCGGAGATTTATGCGCCCATACGATTGATATTGCACGGTTTTTGGTTGGAGAATTTGACTCGGTTGTAGGGATGCAAGAAACCTTTATTAAAGAACGTCCCATTACCGATGCAGATATGGATGGAGGTTTGGGAGCCAAAGCATCCAGTAGTGAAAAGCGGCAAGTCGATGTCGATGATACCACAGCTTTTCTTGCACGGTTCAAAGGAGGTGCGGTGGGAACCATTGAAGCTACTCGATTTGCAGGAGGAAGACGTAACTACAATCGGTTTGAAATCAACGGTAGCAAAGGAAGTGTTGTCTTTCTGATGGAACGACCCAACGAAATTCAGTACTACAATGCAGAAGATCCGGAAGGTTATCAAGGATTTCGTACGATCCTAACTACGGAACCTGCCCACCCCTATGTTGGTAATTGGTGGCCCCCAGCTCATAATATTGGCTATGAACATACTTTTACCCATTTGGTTTATGAATTGTTCAACGCTCTCCATGAGGGCAAACAACCCGTACCCAACTTCGTAGATGGTGTTAAAGCCCAGGAAGTGATGGAAGCCGTGGATATATCTGCAAAAGAGAAACGGTGGGTAACCATTCAAGAGTTAGGATAACATCTTAGTTAGAAGCATACAACAATCACAATAAACAAGGAGCTTGGCATGAGTAATCACTATCAACCGAAAAAAGAAGATCATTTTACCTTTGGATTATGGTGTACTGGTAATGTGGGGAGGGATCCGTTTGGTGAACCTACCCGGGAAGCATTGGATCCTTTAAAAAATATAGCAGAACTGGGTAAACGAGGCGTATGGGGGTTTAATTTCCATGATGATGATTTAGTTCCCTTTGGTTCATCCCTTGCGGAACGAGACCGTATCGTAAAAGAAGCCAAACGAGTCATGGAAGATACTAACATTGTTAATTCTATGGCAACCACCAATTTATTCTATCATAAGGTATTCAAAGATGGAGCATTTACATCCAATGATCCGAACGTACGTGCGTACGCCATTCAAAAAGTTATGAATGCGATTGATTTGGGGGCTGAATTGGGCGTATCCGTCTATGTATTTTGGGGAGGAAGAGAAGGTACCGAATGCGACGCTGCGAAAACCCCCGGTGATGCGATAAAACGGTATCGAGATGCTATGAATTTCCTGTGTGGATATGTGAAAGAACAAGGCTATAATCTAAAATTTGCACTGGAACCAAAGCCAAACGAACCGAGAGGCGATATTTTCCTTCCAACGGTTGGTTCCGCGCTAGCATTCATTGACACGCTGGATCCCGCTTTTCGTGATATGGTTGGCGTTAACCCTGAGATACAACATATTCGTATGTCCAATCTGAATTGTTACCATGAATATGGACAGGCATTGGATAAAGGAAAACTTTTCCATGCAGATTTGGGAGCACAGAAAACGGGTCGATTTGATCAGGATCTGCGGTTTGGTTCGGAAGACATCAAAGAAACATTCTTTGTTGTAAAATTGTTTGAGGACAACAAGTGGGAAGGGCCTCGTGCGTTTGATGTGCATCCGTATCGTTCGGAAAGCGAAGCAGGAATCTGGGAGTTTGTTGAAGGGAATATGCGCAGCTATCTGATCCTCAAGGAAAAAGTACAGCGATTTAACACCGATTCTGAAATCCAGGGCTTATTGAAAGAAATCACCCCTCAAGATACCTCTCTTGACAATGCCATGCGTTCGTATTCTTCCCACAACGCAGAGCAGATCAAAACCATAACATTTGATCCTGAAAGCTTAGCAAAAAGAGAATTGCATTATGAAAAACTGGATCAGTTGGTCTTTGAGTTATTGACAGGCAGTCGGTAAGTATGATTAAAAAATCAATCTACGAAGTTTTTTCAACAAAAGCGCAAAACCTCCATAATGGTACCGGCATCGCGTATGGAGGTGTGCTTATGGATCGGAATGATTTGGGGAATGGTGCCTGGCGGTTTATCGATGTGTGGCGAATTCCTCCGAATTCCGGTATTGGGCGGCATATCCACGAAAAAGGGTATGAGATGTACCTTATTGTGGAAGGGCAAGCGCACATGACTACCAACGATGAAGAATTCCCAGTTAAAAAAGGGGATGTAATCATCAATCAACCCGGCGATACTCATAGCTTCTTCAATGATTCGGAGCAGGACGTGGAGATACTCGTGGCAATGGTGCTGGAAGATAATGATGAAATATGGTATGAAAATTGTTGAGTAAAGGGGGTAACATAAGGGGGTGTTGTAAAACGCAAATGAAGGGGCAGGTTTTACGCCTGCTCTTTCCGATATCCTGTTCCAAAGGGCGACCGCAAGAGACGCCCCTACAAAGATCGAATAATTTTTGATTTTTTCAACACTCCCATAAATCACCCCCTTGTCGTTGTGTTCTGCAAATAAGGCTGGATGGGCTGACTACTTACGCTCCCGAATTTTCCATAGCTGCGTTAATCGATTCAGCAGAATTGATTATGGATTCGGTTTCACCCCATACCTGATAGGATTTTTCCTTAGCAGTACGCATTTGCGCGACTAATGTCGTAAAATTGGCTGCATCTTGGGGACATGCATTGGTCATTGCGGTCTCGAAATTTTCCACGGATTGATCTGCAAACCAATTGGCTTTAGCTTGCATTCCTTCCCCTAATTCAATCATCACCTGGAGTTTGGCGATAACTTCTTCCATCTGGGCAATCTTCGATGCATTATCAAACGGAGCTTCAATTGTAGTGGTGGTTTCACAGACCCATTCGGTGGTAATGCTCGCTTCCAATGAACCCGAAGACATTAGCTGGGCTTCATCGTTATCAATCGCTGCAGATCCGGTGTATTCAGCCGAGAGATTTGCAACAATTTCAAACCGGCACGACGTTTCACTGCTTACGGCATTGTTGATCTTTGAGATGATAGCATCGCTGGATGCGCTAACCCCTAAGATCCCTGCCAATTCAGCAATGTAATCGTTGTAATTGTCAACATACGCATTATATGCATCGGAGAATTTTTGCATCCGTTCATCGAAGGTTTGTACATCAACCGGAGCACATTCCGGAAGGTCTAGACTATACGTAAATTCAAACGATGCTTCCGCCTCTACTTCACAGGTGGCAAACATATTAGAAAGCGCCATAGCAAAACAGGCGGTGAGAATAAGAATTTGTTTCATGCTGGTCTCCCATTTAAAAAAAATGTAATAAAAGGTGCTCGTGCATTGTTAATGAAGTAATTAAATATTCATTCATTCGTCAAGCAGGGGTGTGCAGAGTGCAGAGATGCATAATGTACTCATTTGCTAGTTGGTAAAATTGACTGGATACGAATAATCATGATCCTCATGAGAAATAAAAAATACAAGGTGGGTAACACGTTTTCGTTTTTAGCAAAATACAAAGGAATACCAAAGGTTTCTACGCTTAAATTTTTTCCTTGTTCATTCCAAAAAATGTTCTATATTTCTTAGCGTACTACTGATTCTACTATTTGAGCCAGGGTAACCATTCAATGAAATTCAACCATCACCCGCTCTACGTCATAGGGTTAAGCACCCTTTTATTTCTTATTCCACTATGGGTAAGCGCGCAGGCGTCATCCAATTCTGTCCCCGACCGAAGTGAACGCGTTCGTTTCTATGTAGGAATGCAACCTCCTCTATTGGTTGCACCGGGGGATCAGATTCAATTGTTAGAAAAAGATCGCTTTACTTTCCAATGGGAACCGGTAGAGGAAGCGGATTGGTACGAAATCTGGGTTGATGGCGAACCTATTGCAGAAACAAAGGCGGTAAGCTACCTAACAGAGAATCCATTCCAATTAGGATGGCATAGCTGGCGTGTGGTAGCGGTTAACAATATCCAGGAAATTACCAGTGAGCGTTGGCGTTTTCTAATTAGTCCATTAAATGCTCCCCAATTGAAACATCCTCTGAATAAGGCAACCCTTATTAAAGGATATGCAACCAGATGGCCAACCTTAACCTGGAATGGAGATCCTGCAAATATGCCGTTGTATAAAGTGTACATAAATGGGGAGGAAGTGTATTCGGGGTATCAAAATTCTTTTCAACCGGATGGATTTATCAGTTTAGGCAGCTTTGAATGGTATGTCGTGGCAAAAAAAAATAATGCTGAAAAGAAAAGTGCTGTTCGCCAATTTTCTGTGGAAGGGAAGAAGGAGATTAATATAGGAGTGAAAGGAGGATTGCTCCTTGCAAACGGGGATCCTACTAGTGCGAAAGCCTTATGGTGCGGGAACGGGGGTGCTTATTTTGATATGAGAATTCATGGAATCGAAGAAGTGCATACCTGTTGGGGAGTTGATCTCTTATTCGAATATCGGGATTTCCATTTTCATGAACGAAACTTGCTGCAAGGATATGATATTGACTATAATTTGCGATACGATTGGCTGTTTTACGAACAGTATTTGATTCAAGTCCCCGTTTACTTGAAATTCCAAAAGAATTGGCGGATTCTATCTTTGTACAGTTATTTTGGTGCACAGCTTGGTATTGCACTTCAATCCCAATTTGTACGAAATGGAATAACGTATAACACCATAGAATATAGATATGACAGCTATGAGCCAGATAGAGCGTTTGACTATGAGAAAATCTTATCGAGTCGTCCTGTTGAATTTGGTCTTCATACAGGAATTGGAATCCTAATCACAACCCGCCAAAAATATCTGTTGGAATCGACGATGCAATTCCTTTTTGAGATTAGTGTGTACCGTAATATTACCGGTGCGTATGTCAAAAAAGAACCGGAGTATAATTATAGGACTGATAAAGAAGAGGAACGAGAACGACGAATTGGGACGACTTCCTTTACTATTCGTGTAGGACATCGCATACTTGAATTTTAAGAAAGGTGAGCTTGTGTACAATCGCTGTTTAAGTGTATGTATTTTTTTTCTTTTTATTGGCATTGCAAATCCCGTGGGAGCAGCCGATTCTGTATTGAATGAAGCAGAAGACGGCTCCACCGCCGATTCATCCCAAAGCAGAGCGGATTATTTATTAGGTCATCCCGCTAGTGCTGAATTTCCTGAGGATCCCATGGGAATGCTTACTGAAGAGGAAATGCAGTATCGCTATATGGTCGCATTTCTGTTAGAGAAAGACGAAGCACTATACGAGGAAGCATTGAAAATCTACCAGGAATTACGCAAACAGCTGGATAAAGAACACACCTTGTATGGGAAAACCTGGTTACGAGAAAGCGTTTGTTTGTATCGGTTAAAACGATATGATGAAGCGGAGCTCGCATTTCGTGAAATTCTCTACGCATATCCACCCAGCCATGTGCTTGCAAAGCGTGCCATGTTCTATTTGAAACGAACCCTGGAAGACAGTGGGAAGATCCTAGAAAAAGAGGGGATTGCTCCCCTGATGATTAATGCAGGGATATGGGCGTTTGCTTCGGGTACCATGGGGAGTTTTTTAATTGCAGATGAGCTGAAAACCCCTGAATTTACGGCGATCATAGGAGGACTCCTTTTTACAACTGTTACGGATGTTTCCATTTATCTTGCGTTGAAAGACAAAGGCTTAACCCAGGCTCGTGAGATTGTAATCAGTACGTTTATGCAATATGGAGCGCTGGCAGGTGGTACCTTCCCTTTGTTGTTTTTTAGTGATAATGGCTTTGATTGGAAAATTTTTAAAAGCGAAAGGTATGATGGAACTGAATATTATGATTATCGCAATGAGATGTTTCCATTTTGGTTGTCTGCAACAGGTTTTACACTACTTGGAGGTATTGCCTCTGCCTTTCTAAGCAGAAATACCACCCTGTCCGAAGGACAAGCATCATGGGCTAACACAAATATGATGTTGGGTATGGTCCTAGGGCTCGAAGTTGGTTTAATGAAAGAAGATTTTTGGAATGTCAGCGTTAAGGAAATGACTGGAAACGCTCTAATAGGCATGACTACAATGCTTACGCTCAGTTTCTTTTTAACCCATTGGGTAGATATGTCTCACCGATCTGCACGACTTATTTTCTGGATGTCATTTCTAAGCACTAATATTGGATTTGCGGTTTCGGGATTGTCCATGAGTAATCGCATTGGTGTAACGGGATTTATCTTTACATTACTAGGTTATGGGATTGCTTCCGCAATCACCTTTGCTATTCCCTTTGAAGATGAAGAAGCAGACTTGTTTACCGAAGAAGAACAGATTGTCTTTGATTGGAAACTGGATCAACTCCAATTTGGCTATTCTCTATTTCCATCCAGCCCCACCCATGCTGCGGTTGCACAAAAGCAATTTTTTGTTGGGGGAAATTTTTTAACAATTCGATTTTAAGCGCTTATGCTTCGGATTCGGAAGGATCGTGTGGTTTTTCTCCCTCGGGAGTGTTTTCTGGCGACGATTCAGCATGGGTTGGTGGTAATGATTCGGAAGATGGGTTTCCCTCCTCATATTTTACCAATACATAAGCTTTATAGGCTCCAAAAGCCAAATCCCGCTCTACTACATAGGAACTTTCTTCTCCACTATATACCAATTCATCATTAATATAGAGCATATACAAGGACGCACCGGGGATTTCATCCCAGCTAAAAATTTTCTTCTTCATGTTTCCAGGGAAATCTGTCACGGTAAGATTTATTTGGATGGTCGCATCGGTGTCATCTACTTCATAGCTGGGATCCGGTTCGGGAGGTGGTTCCACTGTAGATTCATCCTGAACCGAATCCACCTCATCCAACTCTTCCAACAACCATTGATCCTCTAATTCAGTCGAGCTGCCACACGCAGCAATCAGACCAATAAAGATTCCGAATAGAATAATCCAACCATACTTCATAATTGCCTCCAATTTCTAATTCCTTTACGGAGTATAATTACAATTCCCAGCCACTCAAACGAAGGATACCTATAAATTCCTTCCATGCATACCTGATTTGTACCTTACCATTTTTTATTGTCGAAGGGTGCTAGGTAATAATAGTAGTAATATCACAACCGAACAAGGGGCAATCACAGAGGATTGTTCCTACTATTTTTTTGTAGGGCTAAACCTCTTGGAGTGTTGAAAAACACAAATGTAGGGGCAGATCTTGCGCCTACCCTTTCTAATATCCTGTTCCAAAGGTCTACCGCAAGAGTCGCCCCTACAAAGATCGAATGATTTTTGATTTTTTCAACACTCCCCTCTGTGTCTATCCTGTAATTTTGAATTATTAGGTTACATATCCATAAAATGTAAAGCTAGTTGATCCATTATAAGGATCACTCGCACTACTCTGTATGTCAGGAGTTACTGTTAGCTCGTATTCTTGAGATGGAACCTGGTTATCTGTGGTAATAATCACGTTGCTTGGATCTCCCCCATCTAGAGAAACACCCGTGATAACCAACCCAGGAATAGAATAATTGGATGGATTTTCACCTGTAGTGGGGTCCACGTTTATATTAAAATCTAAAACAATGGTGTTGGAATCCGTCGGGGTTACCGTATAAATGTAAAAAGATGTCTCCACACCTGTACGACTCACAGTAAATGATTCGTCTGTGCAAACAGGATTCCCCTCTGTATCGGTTATACTAGTCACCGCTATGGCATAGGTTGTGTCTTCAGGTATGATTTTATCGAGGGTTAGTACAATCCGGTCCGCATAGGATCCATGAACCGAAGCACCCGTAATAGAAATATTATTCGGATCAGGTTGATTCTGAGGGACACTCCAGTTGGAAACCGTCGAGCCTGAAGTGGGATCTACATTCGCATTAAAGCGCACTTCAATTTTATCATACGGACTAACAGCATCCACTTGTGTAATACAGAATTCCCAGGCAATCCCCTGGAACGTAATCGCTTCCTCATCGATTGTATTGCCTTGTCCATCATCCAAGTTGGTAATCATAAGCGTGTATTCGATTGCTTGCTGCTCGGTGGTGTTCAAATTAATTTGATCCGCATTTGTTCCATCCACTTCGGTTGAAAGAATCATCAGTCCACCAGAAACAGAAAATGACCCAGCCGGAATCACATAACCAGGGGGGAATTCTTTATTAAATTTGATTATGACGGTTTGATAATCCGATGCAAACACATTCGTCACAGAAAAGGACGGTTCAGCAGTCATACTGGTTGTTATGTTACTATTTGTACCTGTCGTTTCTGAAGAATTATCCAGACTTGTGGAATTTCCGGTAGTATTACCAGATTTGGAATGAGAGGAAGAAGTTGTTTTATCAGGGATTTGAAAATATACAAACACACTTTCTGTGGTGCAGGTGGAACTAACCAAAATAGATAGTAGTGTTGCAACAGTAGCCAATAGAATGATTTGTTTCCATTTCATTGTATTCGATATTCTCCTTGTATGGATTTGCATAGTCTGTGAGATTTCACCCATTTCGGTTACAGACCCTAACCAAGTGTTTGATTTCATCACGATCCAACCTAATCGTTTCCCTGGCGTTTTATTAATAGTATAAACCCATTTGCAAAAATACAAAAAAAAATGGGATCCCCACAATAAAAAAAAACTTTTTTCTCTTGATAAAACGAAGGGATCCGATCACGATCGTATCCCTTCGTTCTAACAAACAAATGATAAAGCGTTACTTATTTAATTTTGCACGGTCCAGGCAGATGCACTAGTTCCTGGACTACTCGTATTGCTCAGTGTGGCATACCCGGTATCCGTAGCTCCATGATCGAATGCATCCGCTATATTCTCACCATTCCAAAGTCCTGCATTAACAGCTTCCGCCAATTTTTCATATGGACCTTCATCGGAACCGAAATCATCCTCCACCCATTTATTATCAGTATTGTTATCCGTTGTATATGCAACTATGTTAATTACATTCCCTTCTTCGGTTTCGATCCACGCCGCACCATATTTATAATTCAAATGATAAGAAGATGTCGTAACATAATCCCATTTATCCGTATTTGTGCCATCTTCTGTTTTAGATGAAGTATCGTGTCCACCCGTATAATGGCCGTCGTCTCCATGAATCCGGATAACATCGCCATTAGCTAATGTAAATGTAGAAATATCATTAGCATTCATTATTTCATTACGATGGAAGTAGGTACCAACCAACACCTTCCAATTACCTGAAAGCTTGGATATGTCAGGAATCGTAATGTCAAGCCAAGCAGTTCCCCCCTGAGCAGAAGCGCTGTCATAATCACATACAAATGCATTAATATAAATATCCCCAGGATTCATAGAACTGCCACCCGTAGTGGTGGACGTGGTACTCATCGTTCCACCCGTGTACGTCGAAGTGGATCCGCCTGTTGTGGTGGTAGATCCTCCCGTGGTAGTGCTTCCAGTTGTATTGGTAGATGGGGGTGTATACGGATCATCATTATCCGCACATCCAACTACTACGATCGTAGCCACGGACAGAACCAATGCGCTAATCATGATAAGTCCAATTAATTGTAAATTCATCGTGTAATCCTCCAAAATAAATTAACAAGCAATATCGTGAATGTTGCCGCGCGTGAAAACGGGTCAAGGATTAACCAATCCAAAATGCTGCGTCGTTTTCTCAAGCACTTAAAATATAATGTAAGCACAGAAAAACAAAGCATCAATCCTATTAAAATTATATAAAGATGAAGCTCTCCATTCTTTATACAACTCTAAACCTCCAAGGTAGCCATTTTCAACTAGGTTTTTCAGCAAACTCCTTTTCGAGACTATTTGCGTATTCGAGAAAATAATTCAGTTTTCAAAACCTATAGATTTGGCTATACTCTCTAGCACGAAAAGGCATGCAATCGTGGGATGATGAGAACCATCAGCATAGGAGATATACCATTCCTCTTAATACGAAGCAATATATATCCACTTGAAAGTGGTTTGACATTTTTTGGGGTGTCTGTGGCGCGAAGCGCCACAGGCACCCATGTTAAAACTGAAACTTTCAAGTATACATGAGGTAGTTATGATACAAGGACAAAAAATTAACTTACGTACTGTTCGAGAGCGGGATTTGGATCAATTGTTTGATTTTTATTCAGATATTCAGGAATGTGGTCCCTATTGGCCCGTGGAATTACGTTCGGAAGTGGAATTCCGAGCTGAATTCAATAAACATGGGTTTTGGCAAAAACAAAATGGGACCCTTCTGATTACTAATAAGACGGATCATATGGTAGGGATGCTCGCGTTTTTTCCACTTAATCATTATTTATCCGGTGTTGAAATTGGCTACTCTATTTTTCGGGGTGACGAGCGGGGACAAGGGTATATGACCGAAGCAGCGCTTCTATTCTGTGCATATTTGTTTAGTTTGAAGCCTATTCCACGAATTGTTGCACATATTGATGTGGATAATGCTCCCAGCCGTATCGTTGCAGAAAAAACCGGATTTGTAAAAGAAGGTACGTTGAAGCAGGCATATTTCATCCATGGATCCTATCGGTCAATGGATGTGTATACCTTGTTCCGTGAAACCTGTGTCGATTTTCAGACCCTCATCCATCCCCCTCATTCCGATGCTAGGAATTAGACATAATACTATTTTTGTTCTATTTTCTTAAGATAAAAGAAAAGGAGTCACCATGGCAATCGAGGATATGCTTAAAAAAATCAATGATGGGGTTGTATTAGACCGTTCTGAACTCATACAGTTATTAAATTTACATCCGACCCACCCGGATAGCTACCGGATTATGGCAGCAGCAAGACACCTAGCGGAAAACGATTCGCAAAAACAAGCAGAAATTCATGGACAACTATGTTTAAATTTAATGGCATGTCCGTTGGATTGTTTATTCTGTTCGTTTGCGACCGTGAATGATGTTTTTCATGATGAGCAACAAATCCGTGTAGAAGAAGCGGTTTCCCAAGCGAAAGCATTTCAAAAAGCAGGTGTGAATGCAGTATTTATTATGTGTACGGGCAATTTTGACTTTGGTACATATATCGAATATGGGCAAGAAATCCGCCGTCATCTATCCCCGGATATGCCACTTATAGCCAATGTAGGAGATCGCACTCTAGGAGAAGCCAAACAATTGCGGGATGCAGGTTTTAACGGTGTCTATCATGCCATGCGCCTACGGGAAGGAAAGGATACGCGCATCGAACCCGAAGCACGCATAGAAAGTATTCGCAATTTTAAGGAAGCGGACTTATCGATTGGAACCTGTGTGGAACCTGTAGGACCTGAACATACGTCCGAAGAACTAGCGGATGCTATTATTTTTTCAGGAAGCTTCGATGCAGCGTACAGCGGCGCGGCGCGGCGTATTGCCATCCCTGGTGGGGTGATGGAGCAATTGGGTATGATTACCGAGTTACGGATGGCTCAAATCGTAGCGATCACACGGTTGGGTGTTCCTCATACGGTCGTGGGCAATTGCACACACGAACCTTGTACGGTGGGTGCTCTCGCCGGTGCGAATCTATTTTGGGCGGAAGTGGGAGCCAACCCACGAGATACACAACAGCGAACCGAAGAAGGACGAGGACATAATGTTAGCTATTGTCGGTCTCTGTTTGAGGAAACCGAGTGGGATATACGTACGGGACCTTCATTGTATTACAGCAAGTAAGATTAAAACTGGAATTGAACCTGGAGCAACAAGGCATCATCATCTAAATCAGGATTGTATGGATCATCTAAAATACGTATGAGATAATTCAAACGCAGGAACAACCAATTACGGTAGCCATAATTGAAGCCGAGGGTGATCCGGTACCGATGAATTTCGATCCCCGACTCATCCGCTTCTTCCATATAATCCTCCCCCCGGAATGCCCATCCTAGATGATGATCTATTATCTTTTCTGTTTTTAGGAACCGTGTAACTAGTGGAATCATATTCCAGAGCAGGTAAATTTCCCAGCCTTCATACATTGCGTCCCTACTTCCGTTATTATAAAAGTCATCAGCAATGAAACCACCAGCGTAGACTCCTCCAATGGATAGCCCTGTTTTAGGGATAATAAAACAGGCATCCCCCGAATAGGATAACCGGTTGAGGTCATTAACAACCCGTTGACTGTTAAACAAGATGTTATCATGCCTATTATAACTGATATGTCCTCCGATGTGAATCAGTTTATCAGGAAGAAATCCCATATCGATGCGTGTACCATAAAAAAACTGAAACGGGTTCGTTAGAATAAACTCTTTATGCAGCACATTTCCAATATATAAATTAGCACCGAGTCCATTTCCGATCATGATGAAATAATCCAATTGAAATACATCTTCTACCCCTGTCGTTCCTGAAATGGACAGTCCCAAATCCCGTAAGCGGGAGCGGTTGCCATAAAAAAGTGAAGAGGGATATGTCGTCCGAGAAAGTGCGTAGTCTGCACTATATTGCGCAATCAACGAACGGTCAATAAAATGAAGCCGGGTTGCGCTCTGAAGATTCTCAGGAAGCGATGGAATTTTTTGCTGCCCCACTTTTAAAACGAACCATTTACGAATGGGGATTTCAAGGATGATATCCATCAGATGAAATGAACCGACTAATTCTGCACTGAGTTGAAATCCCAAGGGAACAGAATCACCAGGAAGCAATAATATCCCAATGCGCGTGCGATATAATTGAAACCCTGCAGTGACATCCGCTGCTTCATCCCGACTCGAGGCTTGTAAAATGGTTCCAAATCCTTCGGCTTTTTCTACAAGGGTGATCCCCAGTTGGGTGTATCCAACCAATTCAAATCGCTCATTCAAGGAAAGTCCAAAGCTGAATGAAATTGGTAATAGAAGCAAGCTCCCAAGGAGAATCACCCAAACGATTGGAAAGCAGCGTACATGGTTAATCGGTGAGCCCAAAGCCATACAAAATGATCGAATGGTTAGTAATGTATGCCCAACCCCCATTCTGGTAGTCAAAATCTTCATACCCATCAGGTAGTGGATTAACCCGAATTGCCACGACACCACGAACCATGGAACCGGCATTGTGATCCTTTGTATCATCATAATCATACGCATCGCCACATTCCGTAGGTGAAATATCCGATCCTCGATCCGGCACCCCAGGATCGGACTGAGGAACGACAATCCGAAAAGGACCTTCTCCATTAATTTTTCCAGTAGTAATATCTAAATACGATTCATCCAATGCCATTCCATCTCGTTGGTAAGCTAACATAAGCCATTGTTCCCCGGGAATTTCCCCGCCATCCGTTAATCCAGTTGGAAGAGTATCGGGATAGGTTACAAATCCACAATCCGTTCCTAGCGTAGCAGTATCCAACCCCGCATAGAACAACCCTGCTGGAAAAGCCTGGTTTATTTGTGAGGCATCAAAATCTTTTTGATACCCATCCGGAGCAATCACCGTTACACCCTGAAACGTGGAATCAGTCGTATCCAACCCCGCATCTGTAAGTAGCGTTTTAACCATAACTCCTGTATAGCTTACATAATCATCAAATTGTTGCTTATGGGAGTTTGCCAGTAGGAATTGGGTGTGCGATTCCAACGCTTGAAGTTCTGTTTCAGTATAGGTAACAAGAGGGGCCGTCTGTTGTCCAGGTACACTGGTAGCATCACCTGGATATTTCAAATCATTAATTTCGACAATATTGGTTGATCCATCTCCATCGCTATCCTCCCCCTCAATCGAAGCAAACGCAGCAACCGAACGTCCTGCGTTTTTATAGGCAAGACCAAAATCATTGAGTGTGTCAGTATAGGAAGTAGGACCAGTACCGATTAGGGAATCATCGGGATGGATTATTAGATGACAATAATCACAGGCATTTTTTAATACCGTTATCATCTTCCCCTTCTTCTCCATCTGAAATTCCCCCCCCGTGTGGCATGTCTGACAGTCATCCAATCGAGTGTCTAGAGTGTTTGGATATGCTGTGACAAAATAATTGGAATCGGAATCGTTCTCATGTCCTTTATAGAACGTGACGAAAGAATTTCTTCATTCGGATCTTCATCAGAACAAGACCAGAACAGAATAGGAGTGAAACCAATCAGGAAAATTAAAAGAAACGTAACGAATCGAATCATAGACATTCCTCGTATACATTGAATTTCTATTATATTACGTTAGCAATATGGTTGCCCAGAGCACATTATACGATGGTTTGAACATTCATGCCATATTTCTAACCATAGCTTAGGATAATAAATTCAATTTAAAAAGAAAAGAATAGACGATCCTTACTTCAGGACACCTTTAACATGAATTTATCTGATGATAAGCCTGTAACCTTTATTGACACTGCGCACTGAAGGACACCGTTGCCGTAATAGTATGAAATATTAGTTCAACCGAAGCCTTTAGAGAATGATTCTTATGTCAATTGAGATATCCAAATCCAACAAATCCGGAAGGGCAAACCTCCGTGTCAGTTGAAAAATTGGATTATTCAGAATAGGTCTTGCGCCTACCCCCTTCAAAAAAGAAGCTATAGTTCAATCATCTCTTTGTGTTTACTTTCCATCTAAAAGCAATATTTGCCAAACCTTCCTGCGTTTGCATAGACATTATTTTGACTTCCTCCGTACTAGCTTCATCCCACAAAAACCACTATGAAAATACGATGAAGGGTGAGTATTAGATTAAAGTAGGTAGACCGTGGTATTGGAAAACGTATAACCAGCTTAGTAAGGTTTTTCTTCTCCCCATTTTTCTTTTAAATAGGTTAAAAATCGCGCTTCCATTCCGTTTGTGGAAGGATGATAAAAAATCTGGTGTTTGAATGATTCTGGTAGGTATTGTTGTACGGTAAAATGTCCTTCGAAATCATGGGGATACTTATACGTAGCACCATAGCCCAGCTCTTTCATCATAGAGGTAGGAGCATTGCGTAAATGTAGGGGCACTGGCTCAACGCCTTCACGTTTTACCCATTCCTGGGCTTTATTGATTCCTAAATACGCCCGATTGCTTTTGGGACACGAAGCTAGAAATGTGGCGGTTTGACCAAGAATAATTCGTGCTTCGGGCATTCCGATTTGAGCTACAGCGGTCATGCATGCGCTAGCTATGGATAATGCGAGGGGATATGCATTCCCCACATCTTCCGAAGCAAGAATAACCATCCGTCGTGCAATAAAACGAATATCTTCCCCACTTTCGAGCATAATTGCCAAATAATACAACGCCGCATCGGGATCCGAGCCGCGTATGCTTTTGATAAAGGCAGAAATTACATCATAATGGAAATCTCCGGACCGGTCATAAAGTAACGTCTTTTGCTGATAGGCTGCTTCAATATCCTGTACGGTGATCTGGCATTCCGATGAATTTCCTACCACCGCCTCCAGCAGGTTTAGCATTCGACGAGCATCCCCATCGCTGACATTTATAAGATGTTGTCGAGCATGGTCCTTAAACGAAATACTTTGTTGTTGCAAAATGGGATCCGTTTGGAGGGCTTGATCCAAAATTTGCTCCAATCCCTGTTTCGGAAGCGCAGCAAAATGGAACACTCGGCACCGAGAAAGCAACGCATTATTTAAACTAAAACTGGGGTTTTCTGTTGTAGCACCAATAAGCTGGATAACCCCTTCTTCAACACTTTTTAGTAACACATCTTGCTGGCTTTTATTAAAATGATGGATTTCATCAATAAATAAAATCGTTTGCTTCCCCTGTTGAAAGTGGAGCTGGGCTTCATTCATGAGTTGGCGTAATTCTTTAACCCCAATAATTATGGCGCTGGTTCCAACAAACCTGCTTTCCTGGTGAACTGCATAAATACGTGCTAACGTGGTTTTTCCACAACCTGGTGGTCCCCAAAAAATCATTGAAATAGTTGTATTCCTAAAAATTTGCTCCAGTAGGGTTGCTTCTCCGATGAATTGAGTCCGCGTATTCGGTCTGACCCGTTCTGCAAGGGGTTGAATCTTTGTTTGTTGCTGTGTAGAAGAAGGATTTTCTGAAGAGAATAATTCATTCATTATATCATTCCTGATGCATACAAAAACCCTACCGGGATCATCCCGATAGGGTTTTAGGAAAAATTACTGTTTAACGCCAATATTCAGGCGCAGTTTGGTTCGCTTATTCTTCGTCCAACCACTTGATTTGTCCAGGAATGGGGAAAGGACTTTCTACTTCTTCTCCGCCCCGAACAACCGTAGCGTATCCACTATCAACGGTAACATTGTTTTCAGGTCGTTCTTCAGATTGAACTGCTACTGCACCGCTGTATACTGCGATTCCAACATCTTGGCTTTCTTCATCGAAGTTAACATAGAAGAATGTTCCTCGAACACCAGCCACAGCAGTAACCGTAGATACATTAAATTGGGAATCCTGGGTAAGACGAGTAACACGCATTGTCATACTTCCACTGCTGAGTCCGACATTGGTATTTCGATTAGCATTTTCACCGTAGTTATATCCTTTAAGGACAAAGTTGGTGTTTGGTCCAATGCGTACAACAGACCCTTCATCTAATACCAATTCGATGCGCCCGTCGTTCCCTGTGCGAATCTGATGGTTTTCCAGTAGCACATCTCCCTGAGAGAGACTTGCTACGGGTTTCCCTTCCCCTTCTCTTCCTTGTACTTGTCCCGAAACATAATTCACACGTGCTCTTCTATTTTGGGATACAGAAAAGGGAATCCGAATTTCAGTTCCTGGGGTTAATTGATCAGGAGAAGTAATATTATTGTATCTCATTAACAGAGGGAACATGCCAGGATCTTTTAGTGTTTTTTGTGCAATGGTTGCGGGGGTATCCCCTCGTTCAACAGTATATGTGGTGAAACCATTAGCGAATACATTTATACTCAGAACGCTTAGTAATAAACTCCCGAGTAATACTAGTACTAACTTTTTCATTTTTGCCTCCTCGAAATAGCGATATAATCTATTCCCACTAGATAATATAACGCATTCTGCTAAAAAAAGGAAAAATAATCGCTTATTCATCGTTTTTTTTCAATTTTGAAATGTACGTTCTAGGGCTTGAAATAAACGAAACATTACCCGATCCCTCTGCTTTAAAATCGGTTGATGCCGTTCGTTAAAATAAAGATGAAAACATTCATAAAAGTATGTGGTCGACTTTTCCAACGCTACTTCCAATATATGTGGGAGTGCTAAAGAACTATCCGGTTGTAAATATTCCGGTCGAATGGTTGCTATTTTAGGATTTGTCAGAACCGCTTGTTCGATTGCTTTAGCGAGAAGATAAAATGGTACATACCATTCCAGCTCCCGCAGTACTTTGTTATTTAATATCAAAATTCGTCCCTGATAAAGGTATGTGCCCGCATTCCGGATTCCAAATATCGATTGCATCGTAAAATGGATCGTGCGTTCTCGGACATGAAGCTGGTGCCGCTCGGAAAATTTTGGGTTTACGATCAAAATTTCCAGTCCCATCTCATAAAACAAGCGAATAAATTTTTCTGGGAGGGTTTTTAGTTGCGCGATTAACAGATATTTATCGTGGGGATCAAAGTAACGGGTAATCAATTCTTCCAATTGAAACCGGGTGCTATCTCCCTTAAAATATCGCATGGGTTCATAAAACCGTGGATGTGGTTCATCAACAAATAAAAAAGCATTTGAAAAAGTATAATATCCAGGCTCATACGCCCGTTCGATAATCGTGGTGCGTCCTTGCATGATTCAGCGTTCCTTATAAAAAGACAGCTTGCACATCCTGTGCAAACAAAAATCGATACAGGTATACTACATGGTTGCTACTTTGTCAAATTTTTTTTCATTCCCTCATACTTTTCATCCTTCCAACACAAAACTAATAATTTGGACACTCATGTTAGCGGAAGAACCTCGCACAAGTGGTACAAATAAACAGTCGAAGCATAAATCATCGGGTAGTTTAGAAATATTCCTGCCTATCCGACAATGAAAGCATGAATCGGATAGGGCTGTCATTTTGCATCATGGTAATTCCATTGCTGCTGTTAGTATTGATTGATTCTACAAATGCAAATAGAAATCAACCCGAACAAATTAAATATTTTCGTTTTTGGGATGCCATTCCCACCACGTCACCCTTTAATCCCTCTGCCCACAGCATGATTCAACCAACATTCCGTGAAGAAATTCCCCTCGCTGAAATTGGATATTATAACCCCATCTGGAAAGTCTATTATTATGAAGATGGACGCATTTGGGCAGTGGAACGTCATTGGCAATCGTATCTAACCCATGTCCTCCGTTATTTTCATCATGCCCATGGATTAACCATCAAAGCATATTATCATTTTCAAATCCAAACAATCTGGATGTTTGATCAGAACAATCGGCTTCGGGTTCGGAAACGATACAATGATGGAACAATGGTGCTATTGGAATACTTTGATGAGAACGGTCAACCGATTAACAGAATCCACAAACCCGAACGAAATGAAACTTATTACTATTATTGGGGACCACGATAACTGTGGCTAGAAAGAGGAATGATAAATATGGGATGCTAAGCATCGTGGAAAATATTTTCAATTGTTTCTAACAATTTTTCATTATCAAAGGGCTTATTAATAAATTCTCGAACCTGTAGTTCCTTCGCCACTTCCATGTAATTCGTTTCGTAATGAGCGGATACGACAATAATCGGGATATCCTCTCGGGATTTGCGGATGTGTCGAATAAAATCCAACCCATTCAGATGAGGCATCTTAATATCTGCGATGATGAGATGAATGCTCTCAATCCCTTCTTCACTCAACAATTCAAATGCTGCAAACGCATCTGCACATGCAAATACCGTGTACCCCGCATCTTCAAGAAGATCTTGAATGGCAATTCGGATATAATCATCATCATCCACGATTAAGATTCGGTTCGCGCGGGACATGAACACTCTCCTTAATTATGTATCACCGAGACTCATGCTTGCCCCTGTGTTTCCGTTCTTCGAGGGGAGCTCATCCATCTATTCAACCGGACACCCTCAAAATTCTGTATACCGTATTTTGTTTGCTGTATCATCTATAGTAAGAATAGGTCAATACTACTCAAAATTTACAGTTCCTATTATTCAAAGTAGTACTTTTTATCAAATAAAAAAGCTATACCGCAGGAAATTGTAGTTGAAACATCGTTCCTTTACCAATTTCACTTTCCACTTTGATGGTACCTTTATGCTCCTGAATGATCTTATAACAGATGGATAAGCCTAAACCTGTTCCTTTCTCTCGATCTTTGGTAGTATAAAATGGAATGAAGATTTTCTCTTTTACATCAGATGGCATCCCTTTTCCAGTATCGATCACTTCAAGAAATACAAGGTTATGCTTCGTATACGTTCGAATGGTTATCTGCTTTTCCTGACCCGTATCCATGGCATCTTTGGAGTTATTCAGAAAATTAACAATCACTTGTTCTAATTGATTAGCATTCCCATTAATCATCGGAAGGGTTTGATCCAGCTCAAACAAAACATCGATGCCCTCTGATCGAAAGTTTTCTTTGATAATAATCATCGCTTCGTGAACGACTTTATTTATAAGAACAAAGGAATAATCTTTTTTGGAAGGACGAGCAAAGGAGCGTAATTCATTGATAATATCTGCTGTCTTCTTGGTTAAGTTGACAATATATTCCAGATTCCGTTCAAATCGATCTTTCCGAAAATCATCTTGTATCGCCAGTTTTAACATACCCTGGGCAAAGCTCATAATCGCAGCAATTCCCTGATTCAGCTCATGTGCCATCCCAGCAGCCATTTCTCCAATTGCAGCCATTTTACTACTCTGGACAATCTGATCCTGTAGCATTTCCTTTTCGGATAAGGCATCTCGTAATGCCGATTCCACTTCTTTTTGTTTGCTAATATCAATTACGGTCCCTTCCACTACCCCTTCTTCTGGATACAACCGAGTATTTAACAAAACTTGAAGAATATTCCCTTCTGGTTGATGAATGGTTGCTTCATAATTGCTGATTTCGCCTTTCTTCCGAAGCTGGCGAACCAATTCCTCATATACATCCGGATCAAATACCGCTTCGGCACAAATGGTTTCCAATAATTGTGAACGCTCTTTCTCTGTTTCTGGGTTGTACCCCAATAATCGTAAAAAGGTTTGATTTACGAGTAAAAACTGCCCATCTTCAATCCGTGTGCGAAACATGCCAACCAACGCCGTTTCAAATAGATGACGATAACGCTCCTGCGATTGAAAGAGTAAATCCTCGGTTTGCTTGCGTTCGGTGATATCGTATGCTCTGGACAATACCATATCTTTCCCATCTAGACTAAACAGATGAGCATTAACTTCAACAATCCGACGCTCTCTCCCTTTCGGTTCCCAAAAGGTTTCAAACCGCAACTGACCCTTTTCTTGGAGTTTTTCAGTCAAATTGAAATCATTGATATGATCTGGTGGCGTTTCCACATTGCAGGATTGACTTAATAATTCACTACGAGAACATCCAAGCGAAGCACACGCCACATCATTTACTTCAACTAAATTCCCAATTAAACCATCAGAACCTACTTCATGTAGAAAAATCGCGTCATTCCCCTTATTAAACAAGACACGGTATCGAATTTCACTATTTTGAAGTGCTTGGGCATCCTTCTTTTTCTCCGTAATATCCCGAGCCACATACACATCTAAATAACGAAGCCCCTCGTCATCCATAATAGGAGAATGACAAAGCAACACCGGAAATACATCGCCATTGGATCGTTGGTGTAAAAGCTCATCATGGGGATTTTCATGAATCTCCTGTTCGGAAGGCAATGCTTGCGCCCACAATGTTTCAATCGTCTTTCCCAAAATATGTTCCATGCGATATCCATAGGTATTTACAAAAGCATGATTGACGAAAATAATCTGCCCTTTCGCATTGATAATGAATACCGCATCGGAAATATCCCGCATAGCAAGACTAAGCATACGGGATTGCTGTTCCATACGTTTACGTTCTAAGGCGTTTTCAACCGTCGCAGGAATCAGCTTCAGATAATTTCCTCTTAGATCCTTAATCAAATAATCATAAGCACCCAGCCGCAGCGCCTTCACCGCAATTGCTTCATCCCCAGCACCCGTAATAAAAATGATGGGAATATGGCGTACCTCATCCATTTCCATGATTTCAAACGCATTCCCATCTCCCAATAAATAATCCGTTACAATTACATCAAATGGTTTACTTCTAAGAACTTCTCGTGCTTCTCCAACAGACGACACAATGGTAGCTTCCAGATCTGGCAGATCCTCTCGCATCAATCGTCTAAATGCCAGTTGCGCTACCCGGTCGTCTTCAATGAGAATAATTCGAGTTGGTTCATTCAAAATCATACGCATCGATATCCGTTTTCTTAAGGATAGCCATCACAACTGTTATCTCAGGTGTAATGTATACCATCGTTTTTTCTAACCAATCCCATTGGAATCCTTCAAATCAGGGTGATAAGAATAAATGGATGTAGAACCAAGCACCCTACTCGATTTCAAACCCTAAAAGAATTAAGTCATCCTCTAGGTCCTGCCCTTTGCGAAATACCATGATTTGTGAAATCAACGTATCAATGGTTTTGGATAACCGGGATTTCGTAGATGAATGAAAGAAATCCAACAATTGTTCTTCTGAAACCAGGTTACCCTGACTATCTGTTAATTCAGATAACCCATCAGTATATAAAAAGATGCGATCGCCAGGAAATAAATCAACCTGAACTTCTTCAATTTTGATATTTGGATAAATACCTAGTAGCGTACCTTTGGATTTGATGTATTCAAATCGTGGGGATTTACCAGCTCGGTAGAGAATCGGATAGGGATGGCCCCCTTTAGCAAAGGTGAATACCACCTTCGATTCCTTGGGGAGAACCTTGAAATATCCATAAATAGATGTAAGAAAACTAGAAGGCATATACTCAAGCAATTCTTGATTCAATGTTTGGAGATATCGGGCAGGTTCCAAACCGTGATTTCTACAAATACGATCCGTAGATGCTTTCACAAGCGATAGATACAGCGCTGCAGCAACACCATGACCAGAGACATCTCCCAAAAAAACACCCAATCCCCCTTCTCGTAGCGGTGTCAGGGAGAAATAATCACCCCCCACCATATCAATGGTATGGTACCAGTTGTGAATTTTGATTTTTTCATAGGAAGTCATTTTCCGGCTCAGCAATGCACGCTGAATATGTTGAGCAAGACTTAAATCTTTCTCAATCACTTCATTCCGTATACGTAACGCCTCTTCATTCCGACGTAACGCTTCTTCTGAACGTTTCTTTTCAGTAATGTCGCGAGCAATTCCAACAATAATCGATTGATTTTGCTCCTGGATAATCGTACGCGTTAGTGAAACAGGAAAGCTGGTCCCGTTTTTCCGTTTGTGTATTGCTTCCCCTTCCCAGCTATCCGCTAGTTCTCTGGCGTGGATATGATCTGTGATGTCATTCCAAAGGAAATCCGCATGGGTCCCATACACCTCTGACTCTGTGTATCCGTACGTTTTGCAGAAGGCTTTATTTACGAATACAATCAAATCATCCAAATCAGTGATAAAAACACTATCGGAAATATTCATCATAGCGTGGGTCAACATACCGGATATCGCTTCTGCTTTCTGACGGCGTATAGCATTCCCAACGATAATAGGTAAAATTTTTAAATAATTTCGATCACGATCCTTAATCAGATAGTCATACGCTCCGGCGCGCATCGCTTTTACTGCTATTTCTTCACCGCCCCCTCCGGTTATAATGATAACCGGGATATCGTTAACCACGTTCAATATATCAAATGCAGTTCCATCCCCAAGCATATAATCTAAAATGATAATATCATACACTTCGGATGATAAACAACGTAATCCTTCTTCTACAGAACTGGCGATGGTATATTCATAAGGATGGTTATCCTGCTTGATCATCCGTTCAAACGCTAATTGATCTATTTTATCATCTTCAACTAATAATATATGCGTATGGATTTCAGCTGGCTTGTGTGTTTTTGTAGTAAACGGATTTAGATTTAACGAACGCATGGATAATCCTGTTTTCATCTATTCTCCCAGGAATGCCCGACTTCGTATTTGCTAATCTGGCAATTCGCTTAATGTCCAATACAAATCAATCGCCTTAACTACTTCCAAAAATTGATGATAATCAACGGGTTTAACCATATACCCTGCTACACCTAATTTGAAACTATTTACCCGATCCTGCTGCTCTTCTGATGTTGTTAGAACAATAACAGGAATTTTCTGATAGTCTTCCGGCTCGTGTTTTACTATTTTCAGGAATTCAATCCCATTCATCCGAGGCATATTCAAATCCAGAAGAATGATACACGGTTTTTCTTTTGATGGTTCACGCAGGTAGGCTAAAGCTTCTTCCCCATTCTGAACAATATCAAGTCGATTGGAAATATTAATAGTTTTAAATGCCCGTTCTACAGTCATGGCATCGACTTTATCGTCTTCAACTAACAAAACCGGCTTGTTATTTCTCACCTGTAATGGCTCCTTCAGTATTATGTTTCAC
>CAYPZJ010000015.1:0-25375 GCA_964414635.1 uncultured Spirochaetia bacterium | reverse complement strand
TAATGACCCCCAATATTCGGGCGCTCAAATCGTCGTTATAGATGTAACATGTTTCACCTTGCTCAAATTTGGAAATAATTTCTATAGGGAAAGGATCAAAATAAGAACAGATTCGCACCAATTCCTTTTTTGGCACAGGTGTAATCCAGGGTTCTGTTCCGGGTCGATCCAACGAATTGAGTTGGATTTTATTGGGATGAATGCGATTCACTGCTTGTTTAAGTAAAAGGAGCTCCTGATCGGATGTATTCAACCCAGGAATTAGAAAAATTTCTAACCACATTTTATGAGGATTTTCCTTCCGAAGTGCAACCAATCCTTGTATTGTTTGTTCTGCCGAGACGCCTTCGACTGGTCGATTAATTATCTGAAACATCTCTTCTGATGCAGCATCTAAAGATGGAATAATCAGGTTGATATCACGAAGTTGCTCTCGTACTTCGGGAAGATGGAGTAAGGTACTATTGGTCAGCAAGGCGATCGGATATTTAGGATACTTTTTTTTAATAAATCGAACAACTCGCCCCAGATCTTTATGGAGTGTAGGTTCTCCACTTCCAGAAAAAGTCAGATAATCTATAGAAGGAACTGTTGCAAGAAATTGCTCTAGCTCGTGTTCTACCTCCTCTATCGGTACATAGGCATCAAGTTTTTGCGTTGGGTGATTGGTTTTACCACATTCACAATACACACAATTCAGGGTGCAGGTTTTGTGGGGAACCAGATCGATCCCAAGCGACATACCCAATCGTCGGGATGGAACGGGTCCAAATAAATACGTATATGAAGTTTTTGCTCCCATTAATGCTCCCTCTGTTGTATTTGGGAAGCGCTATCGTACTTTTGTTCTATAAAATGTAGATTTTTTGAAGATGAAAGAATAAAACAAGAAATCGAAAAACCGATACGCTTCTCCTTAATAATATATACTCAATTGTGGTTGGGTTGACAATTGTTGTTTAACGCCAGGATTATATCGTGGAATTCAGGATAAATAGACACTTAGGGAATTTCCAGTTACTCTTCTGAAAATCGTTTCCGTATCAAATAATTAAATCGCTGATAAAAACTATAATAGAAGGGAATTTCACGGGATAACGGGAAAGATTCATCGCCTCTATTACGAATAGGTAAATCCGATTCTGCTGGTTCTGAAGGAGCCGTACGAGGTGGAAGATGGCGATGTGTAGATGTGGCACGGGTATTCGAAGAATCCGAATGATCTAGCAAAGTTGGATAAGTGGTATCCATAGTAGGGGAGTGTTTCACATCCTCCGTCGTAGAAGGTGTTACATCGGAAACCGCGTCAGTAATCGTTTGATTTTCGGGTTCCGTCATTGTTGGGATCATTTTAGAATGCATACTGTTTGAAGTAGCTGTAGTTAGCTGAATGGGAATGCTTTCTGAATCTACTATCGTTGAGGTATAAGGTATACTATCATTCTCTACTTGGTCTATGGTTGGTATCGTGTTTGTTGTTGGTTCTATTTGGATGAACGAGGTGGTTGTTGGTGATGAAGTTGTTGTCGTTTCGTTTGAAAGAATTGCTGAATGAGTCCGCAACGTTGAGGAAGAAATGGATGAAGGTTGATTCGCGGATCTAACAAGTTCTGTAGATTGGGTTACATCCAATTGGGATTTGGTGAAGCTACTTGTTTGGGGATATGGTGGTTTTATTGGCGTATGAGAAGCCGAAGCAGATTGATGATCTCCAATAAATACATATAAAAAAATAAACCAAGTGCCTGCGAGCAGAATGGTAAGCATGATTTCATACGCCTTACTAACCATAGTAGCAATCCTATCCTTATTATTAGTATTGGCAGAAATCAGGATTGCACTTAGTTTTTTTTGTTAAAGCCATGCATTATGACCATTCAATTTGAGGGAATTGGGGTATCTGATTGGGATGGATAGCACCTAAAGACATGGTTAATTTATATAACGCATTCCAGCTTTTTTTATCAATGGAATTGAATCCATGAGCCAGAATAGATTGATTACGACTATGCAAGACCGAACGGGGTTGATCCATTTTCAAATCTTTAAACCGAATACCCAGCGGGTCTTTCCATTCATAAAGAATGGTGTACGTGTTCTGTAGGGCGCTGTGTATGGTTCCATCATCATCTTGCATCATCTTCCATTTTCCCTGAAGAGAAGGTGGAAGTGTGTTCAATGGGATATGTCCCGTATCGGAAATGCCATATTCTTCTGCTAACTGTACCTGACCCATAGCTTCGATTGCCCGATATAGCCGTGCAACTGCATCATCAAATCGTCCATCGCTTGCACGCCGTTCTGCATTAGCAATAAGGTCATATACTAACAATCGATTCATACGCTGAGCATCCAACAGCGCTTTTAGAAATGTTACATGCCCTTGCATGGTATCTTCGAGATAATCACGGATATGATTGCTGAATAAATATCCAAACGTATGAATTCCTTTTAGTACGGGATTGAACAGGTTTAATGCTTTGTCATGATCAAAGCGATCCCAAGCAGCATACGCATCTACTAACATCTTTAAGGTGTTTAGTTCTTGTTTGGCAGCACTTCGGGTTAGTTTATTCCGTGCTCGTTCTAGATTATCCGAAGCGGCGGAATAATCGTATCCATTAAACATGATAATCGTATCTTCCCGAGCCTGTAATCCAAGTTCATCCCATGGATTATCAAAATCTGTGACGCTTTCCAGGTTGTAAATTATTTGTTCTTCGGTGATATCCCTTCCCACGTAAATAAAATTGCACTCCCATCGGTGAGCAATGAGCACCAGCGCACCGGACATTGGTTTAGGACCACTACTAAAATCCACATCTATCGTATACTCCGCTCCCCGACGCTTCCAGTTGAAAACTTTAGTGTCTAATTCATTTCGAAATGTCCGAATACAATAGGAGAAATCAATCGGTTTGGTTACTTCCAGGATTTCATACATGCCTGGATTTAAGGTAATGTTACGTTCCTGAGCCAGTTTGGTAAGTGCATCAATATTTGGACGTGTTTGTTGGGTTACCAAAAAAATGATTTTTTCGGGTTTATTTTTTTCGATGGTAACGAGATCCCGTTGGGGATTATCATCAGCGATGAGAATAAGCAAAGTATACATAGTTTGTCTTCCTTTACAACCCGAGTAGATGCCGAATGGCGTTGGCAGCACCGTCGTTGTTATTTGAATCCGTTTGGTAAAACTGTTGTTGCAGATCCAGAGGAGCGTTTGCCGTAACAACACTATATCCTGACCATCGTAATAAATCGAGATCGTTGTAGTCGTTTCCAATAGCGAGCGTATGGTTAGGGTTCAACTTGAGTAATGTACATAACCAGCGAGCAGCATGCGCTTTGGATACGGTTTTGGGGAATATTTCCATCCAAATCGACTCATGATCTAATGGGGATGTTGTTCGTACAACTTGACTATCAGGCAGCGTGTGCTGAATCTCCTGAAATTTTTCTAGGGCATGCTTATTAAACACAGCGAGCAATTGACACGCTTCCCAGAGAGGCATGCCAGAAATATAACGAACTGCATAGGGCTTATAGAGATGAATACGACGCCAGAAATCAGGATTATCCTTTCCGGAGGGATGATAACAAAAAAAATGATTATCTGGAATGGTTTTATGTATCATAAAATCCAGGTTGTGCTCCACCAACAGCTGGGTTATACGGTTTACTGAAGCGAGTGGAATTTGTTGCGTTCGAATGATTTGTTTGGAGTGCCAATCCATGATTCCTGCTCCAGAAGAAAACAGAAGATAATCAATCGGAAACGAAGGGGGAAGCACCTTATTGGCTGAAAAAAGCGATCGTCCCGTTGCAATTACCCGAATCACCTGTAGATTATATAACCCATGAAATACTTCCATTGTACGGGATGAAATCGTTTGATCATCCCGGGTTAACGTTCCATCCAAATCGCTGACAATCATCTGGATCCTAGGCGGTGTATTTGCGGAATATCGGGAAATCAGTTGGTTCATAGTAACCGTGAGGATTTGTAATGATTCTTACCTTTCAGATTGGCTTTCTGACAAAAAGATACTTAAACTTGAAGCATTTGACAAAGGCAGATCATATTTGCAGGAAAGGAATCGGAATTCCTTTGTAAGCTCATCCCGCTATGTAATGTGATTTACATCTCTAGAATTATTCTATCAGTCTTCGGAAACGAAAAGCCTGAACACCCTGTTTAACAGTAGGTGCTATGGGATAGTGAATGAAAGCCATAATCGAGTGGTGAATAAGAACAATAGAAACCGAGAATGAAAATCACACACCCGATTCAGTTGACTCACAGATGTATTTTAACTACCCTTTGCTTTTTGAGGATTCCATGAATTTTGCGTCCTTTCTTCTTTATTTTAGTATACCCTTGTACCCTAGTCGAACACGTATCCAGCGTTTTCTAAATGATCGTATGATCTTGGGGTATGGAATTTTCAGTTTTCTTATTATTGGAATTTTATACACCATAACGGTTTATATTGGGTATCAACATGGTTTTGGGGCAGCATACACCCCTTGGTTGAATATCCCCGCAGCGGATTACTATTATTGGGAAACGTTTTTTTGTTTACCCACTTTTTTATTGGTTTGTATTGTATTTAGTGGAACCTGTTATCTGATAGTCCGCCTCTTTGGGGATTTTATTGGGTTTGATCAAATTTTTGGGATGTTTTGCATCGCGCTTCCCGTCCCTATGCTTCTCACTATGTGGTTACCCGAATCCATTCTGATGATCGGTTTCCCAGAATCGAAAGCCTCCGAATTCGGTGGATTTTCAGGCTTACCTGATTGGATCGATATTTTACGGCAGCTAATCGGGACATGCTATCCCTTGGTATTAACCATCATTGGAATTCGACTCACACAGACCGTTCGATGGCATACTGCAATTCTGGAACCCTTTTAGACATTTATTCCTACAGGTATCCTGATTCTTTTATTTATTCGATAGATCGGGGGATCGTTTTAGGGATACTGGGTTTCAAATGGAGTAACCAACGTCTTATTTAATACAAATCACAAGTTGCAAGGGGCAAGCATCTGTGGGGTGCTTTCAACCTTAGGAAAGAGAGTACACGCGAATGAAATCCAGCTTTTCACGAAAATGACTTGTTTATTTTAAAGGCTTGCAGTATATTATGAAGCGTAGCTTGCGTGATACTAGGCATAAAAAACAACAAATTAACCGAAATCATTAACATCAGTTCCATGCTTGCTACTCCATTGAAAATTCAAGAGGAGCTCCGTATGCACCGAAGGCACACCTACACCCTACTTGGAAGAAAATTGCTTTTAGCTGTTTTGAGTGTTGTATGCAGCGTTGTAATAATCCTAGCGGGTTGTATTGAACCCCCAGAAGAAATACCCATTTCACCAGATTACCGAGCAGCCCCGACCGGTCCTGATTTACGTATTGATCAAGTAGTTTTCCCGGATGAAATCATTCTTGGTGAGAACGATGCCTATGGCACGGATGATTTTGGGGCGATTGGGGTGGACGAACTCCAAACCGAACTAACGGAATGTCTTATTTTTAATGATGGGGATGAAACGGCGAATATACCATTGGGAACACCGATCTTTCTTTATGGTGATAATGTAGATACGGAGGTGGTTGAACAATATATCTTGGGTGTGACGAAATTCCAGCAAGCCACCCAGATTGCTGCAACCCCCCAACCATATAATTTAAAAGGACAATTCTTAAATAATATTTATGGAGCACCCAACGGAACGTATCGGGTAACCATGGATTTTAATCGGACGAAACGAGAGTATCCGAATCCTGCAGGTGGAACGATTTCTCAAACAGAATTCGATCGGGATTTAGCAAATACTGGTTATACAATTCAAACGTTAAAAACAGTATCCTTCAGTGGATCAGTTGATCAAAAGGTTGTGATTCGTACCCACGGGCCAACCGACACGTGTCTGTTAGTCTATACATCGGGGGCACCCTATGTAGGGGGCTTGGGGAATAATTTAGCGAATCGAACACCGCTTATCGTAGCGGAATATTTCGAAAGTCCGGAAGGTCCTCTGAAATACTGTATCAATGCAGCGTTGTATTCCAATCATGATCAGGGTGAAACGGTACCGTTCTCCACAGGCGATAATGCAGCGTTGGTACGCTATCTCCCTGATATTGATCAAGGGGAAGGAAATGAACCCCGGTATTTACCTGCGAAATTCTTTATTCGTGTAAATATGGGAGTCACCCATTTGAATAGTGAATTTAGTGTGTTAGGGCTTAAAATGTCGGGAGCGTTATTTCCCACGGGTTCCCCACCGTTTGATTATACCTTAACTGTTAGTAAAGCCAATTTAGATGCCAGTGTTCCCGCTTACCGAGTCAATGCACATCCACTGCATGATGGTAATACCAATGCGATTGAATTGGGACGCTTGACGAATAGTCCGGATGTAACAAAATTAAACCCCGTCGGTGCGGTACTTGCATGGGATGACACCTATGAAGCCGATGAATACGGGTGTATTAAAAGTAAAATGGACGGGTTATATGGGTATGAAGATGCCTGTGTAAGAGATAGCCACGATTATGATTGGTATTCGTTTGAAGTGTTTTGGCATGAAGAAATTTCAACTGAGGAATAATATAAAAGCAATCCCTATATTAACGATTGAATGGAAAGGTAAGAACCATGGGTAATATCACACAACTTGGAAAGATGATAATAGCATTCGTTTGTTGCGGATGGTTGTTTATGGGGTGTACTCCAGATTTTGTTCCAGAGACACCGATTGATGGAACCTGGATCACCCAAACTGAAGTAGAGGATTCGGGCGGTGTTCAGGTGACGACCACAGTCACCTTTGACCAAACGTGGTTTTATATTTCAAAAGCGTATGAGGACGAAGGAAAACCCACATGCACGTTGGAATTTGATGGGACGATGGGGATTTCTGAAGAATTAGAATCAACATATGGACAGCTTAATTACCAGGATATTTTGGATTATCCTGGGTGTTCGCCGTCCTCTTATCAGGTACGGTTACGGATTCATCAAGTATCTGCGAATGGTGAAAATTTAACGGGTTCCTTCGCGATCCAGGATGAATGCAGTATTTTCCAACAGACGATGCCCGAACCGGATATTGAGACGGGAGCAACGGATTGGGTGGAGGATTCCTGGTATATACTGGCATCCATCTTTACTGATGAAGCCACCGGATTCACCTATCTGAGGATAACGGATATGACGTTGAAAACATTGAATGAACCTTATCCGATTTCGTTGGATCGGGATAATTCAGATCTATATAACACAGCCAATTAACCCAACAGGCTTTTGGAGGTAATTATGATACGAATTTTAACAGGGCTTCTTCTTTTCATCTTTGCATTAAGCCTGACTGGATGCCCTCAATCCACGGGTGAGTTTGGTGATATCATTGCGTTTCCTACCTTGGTTGAAAAGGATGAAGAAGGGAATTTAATTAAGTCAATCGAAGAGGATCCCATGGTATTTACAGGGGTGTTTACCTTTAAGGCGGTGGAGGGAGCAACCTATTATGAAATCATTGTCAATGGGAATTCCATTGCCCATATTGAAAACGGTACAACGTCTCCTGGAACAGCAATAGAATATACCCTTCCCGACGATGTAACCTTACCTTGCACGGAATACGATGGGAATCGGGTTAAGACTTTAAAGTATACCATCCGTGCGTACAATACCTTTCAATATGTGGATTCCGCTTCAGGCTACCTCACTATTCCCTGTACAGCGGATGATTTGACCATTACTGAAATTGAATACAATGCGAATCCCAATACACCAGACGATTGGAAATCTATTTCGGAGATTCCAAACCCATTATACACTTCGTGCTTTTTTCAATTGCGAGCACGCATCCAAGCTAGTGATGGACTTCAGCAGTTATTCATTTTGTTTAACGATAATGCAGTAGCAAATATGCAAACATTCAATACCGGGTTTTATACGCCGACCGATTATACTTATGAGGTTATGTTGGAAATCCCACCTGGTGGCGTTCGGACATTTGCTATTTATGCGTCCTCCCTTACGGGCAATGTTAAATTATCGAATACCGTTACAGTAACCAGTCTGGATGTACCGCACACCCTTGGCCGTACGGATGGGTATCAGTGTGGGACGGGAACATGTACGGATAGTCTCATGCTTGGTTGGGTTGATGTGGCGGATTATGATGAATATAAATTACAATGGAACGATTCGACCGATTTTAGTGGGGATGTGCTGAAAGAAGCGACAGCAGTGATTGGTTCGGCAGAATTCCCCAATCCTGAATGGGAACTTACGGGGTTAACTCCCGGACAGTATTATTTCCGCGTATTGGGCTGTAAAGCGGGGATTTGTTATGACTGTGGATTGGCATGTCCTATGGAAGTAGGGTACCACAAATTACTCCCGAAACCCACCCTATCCTTACCCTGTGATGGACAGAGTGCAGGGGATACGGGTCAGCGGGTTAATTTGTTTTGGGATGCACCTAAGAGTGAGTTAGTAGAAAAAATAAAGGTGGAAGTGGCGATTACCAGCAATTTTGATCAAAACTTTGAGTACACAAGCCAGGAGTTTGTAAAAGAAAATCCGGGAGATCCCTGGACGACCACGAGTGATTTTGCGTTACAAAGCCCACCTCCACCCGATGAAAATACGCCAGGACCCATTTATTACTGGCGTGTTAAAAACTTTAGTATGAATGAAATTTGTGTTGCCACGTCGGATGTGTGTAGTTTTGAATTTCGTCCGATACCGTGTGATGTGCAAGGTCCTCCTACGGATTTGAATCCCCCCAATAATTCGGTAATACCGGGTACGCCGCGTTTAACCTGGGAAAAGCCAGTTGGTGCGCAGCAAGTACAAGTGGAACTGTATGATAGCAGTGGAAATCTTCTTGGTTCAAAGATTCGGGGAGCCAGTTATGTTGCCGTAGAGGATTTGGGCGTCACGTTGGAAGCGGATACCCAATATTATTGGCGTGCACGGGGTGTGAAAGGGCAGCCTTGCGGGGATTGGTCCGAGGATAAATATTTTGAGATTCGGTTAGTGGATACGAGCACGAAGATGTGTTCTGATCCACAAGAGATTACTCCTACAGGAATGCTTAACGGGTTTGGGTATTCAGCAGATGTGGAACTCAGCCCGGATGGGAGTAAAATTTACGTTACAAAAGCATGTGCAACAGAAACAGGCGATAGTAGTAGTGAAGTCTATTGTTTTAAAACAAGCGATATGACCCCTTGTGATGAAGGTGCAACATTTGGACGACCTGAATTTGGTGATGGTGGAGTTACCGAGTTGATTGGTATCACAGTCGATCCCACAACAGGAGATATCTATGCCTGTGGTGCTGGACGGGATGTCACTGGGAAATCTGCAAACGCAACCCTGGTGCAGTATGATTCAAGTTTTAACAAACTCAATGATTGGGGACTTGCGAATGTGTTTGGACCCATGTGGTGGACTACGAGTCATATTCTTATAGCAAGCCGGTTTGTCCAAGGGTCTGGTATTGCTCCCTTAGAAGCATTGGTTACCCTTGCTCATAGTAACTATACGGGTTATGTAGATAAGAAACCGGTCATCAAGCCTGCTCCAGCGATATCTGGAATTAGTGAAATTGGGGTCTGTGCTGATGAGGAGTATAATCAAACATTTATAGGGCAAACCTATCATACGGCAGTTGCTGGTTCGGATGATGCGCTGAATTTATATAGCTATGATGCATCCAGCGAAAGTAATTTCCCTCAAAACCTAAGCCAAAAAACAGAACCAGATATTTCCTTTCCTGCAGCATGTTGGGGGAGGTTCGGGGATGAATTGCACCCCTCCACACCTAACAATTACTTAGTATGGGTGATGTATGGCCCGGGGAATGGAACGGCTTCAACAACACGTATTTATGATGTCAGTGCCTCGTCAGCCGACGGTTTTTACGAAGTGCAACGTTGGTCCACGCAACATTCTCTAGCTATGACCGCAAAGGAAAATGCAACCAGCGATGGGTTGGATATCTATGTCGTAGAACATACCCAAGGTGCTTGGCCTAATTATAAAGAATTTACAGTGTGTCGTTTTGAACTGAAATAAAATCGCAGGGATTGCCCCCGTGGTAGTGGGGGATTGCAGTCCGTTGTTGGTATCGCATCCCCCAGCCGGTCGTCCCATACTGGAATGATTATCCATTTTCGTATCCAAAAGGATTCCCTCCGTTGACAGCTCATCCGTCTGTTTTAAACCGCAGTTTGAATTATCTGTTTTCCAACCCCCATTTTGTTATGGAATACCGGTTTTTTGCGTATATACCCCGGTGGCTCTATCCGCTGTTACCTCCCATAAAAACGTTTATCTTCTATTATAGTTGGTTCCGTTGGATTGATAATACTATTGATACCGGAGAGCAAACGCAGCAAACCGCCTTGACTTTTTTACAACAACGGAAAGCGTGGCTTCGCCAATGTTATGCTCAAGAAAAAGTGACACCAACCTTTCCAGAAGATGATTTTATATGGGAAGTAATTCGTAAAGATAAGCAGAAAGGATGGGGGTTACAACGGCATTTTGAAGGCATACTAGAGTATTTAGAGTTGGATATCAAATGGCGTGGAACCATACGCACCCAATCTCAATTGGAACAGGATTTGGTGGAGATTGGACACGCGTTTGATGCCATGCTTCGAATTTTTGGAATCCGGCGAACCTTGTCCGACGATGCATTCACCCAATTCATTTGGGCACGGGAAGTGTTTTACAACCTGTGGGATTTGGAAACAGATTTACGGTTAGGATTTATTTACATCCCCAAACACGTGTGGAGCGAAGCGGAAATCAGTCCCCGCGAAGGAATGAATCAACCGGAACAAACAAGCCAGCACCCTCGGATCTTACGATGGAAACAGGAAGAATTTTTCAACGCCCAGCAAATTTTTCTGAATCTACTTCAGGGGGAAATTCACACGTTACCTTTGAAAGAACGGTTACTTTTCCGATTTTCCATCACCGGAACCATGAAGCGCATCGGTTCTAAATTGAAACGCATGCTGGGTTAGGTTGGGAAAGGAGTGGGGATTGAGGTAGGGGATGATGGTTCCATAAGGAACCAGTAACAATGTTTACATTTCATAGAAGCGGCGTTTAGCACGCTTCCGGGCTTCATCAATACACAAAGTGGTATATGGAATGGCTTCCAAACGTTCTTCCTCGATGGGTTTCCCTGTTACTTCGCATACCCCATAGTTTCCGTCTTCGATGCGTTTCAGTGCCATGTCAATCTGACGCAACGTTTCGTTTTCTCGATCGGATAAGCCGATGAGCATATCCTTTTGATAAAAACTGTACGCCTGATCAACCAGATCACCGGAACTGTTTTTCACCAAATCCTTAAATTCTTCATTGGTATCGGCAAAGTTTTCCAGAATGGCTTGGCGTTCCTGCAACAACAAGTCTTTGTAATATTCCAATTTAGCCTTAGTCAGTGCCATAAGTTTCCCTTATTTACTGCATTACTGGATGCAGCCTGATGGGTGAACCACCGAGGGTTCGCAAGACAAATATAATGAAAAAAAAGGATTTGTCAATGGGAACGGGCGGTTGGATGAATCTCAAAGTAATGCAAAAATATTTAAGACAACCTCAGAGGAAGTAAGGGTCTTTGCGAGAAGCGAAGCGCCGAAGCAATCTTTTTTAAACAGAGATTGCTTCACGTTGTTCGCGATGACTTTGTACTTGTTTCATCAGTATGAGATTCATCCCGGGCGGTTTGTGTGTATGAATTCAGAATAGTTAGTTGACAAACGTATTATTCACCTGTATGTTATATGTATCAGAGCGATATGCGTTGTACCCCGGTTTCAGCACAATGTAAACCATCAATCTGAAGAGTTAACCGTATTTATAAACCGTTTAAAGAGACGTTCCAATGGGTAATCCGCCCTTATACTACTCACTACGATCACATTATAAGAAAAAATTTGGGGTCCCTCCGTATAAAATAAGCCTGGATGCAGGGTTCACTTGCCCAAATCGTACGGGTAATAAAGGAACGGGCGGATGTGCATTTTGCAACCCTCGTGCTTTTCTAGCACCGACTGCAGATCGAACTCGTCCCCTCCCCGAACAGATCCAGAACGCGATGGAACCCCATCTAAAGCGGGATCCGAAGTCAACATTTATTCTATACTTCCAAGCGTATACAAACAGTTATGGATCATATGAAACACTCGAAGCAATTTATAAACCAGCAATCCACTTTCCGGGGGTGTGTGGACTAATTATCGGAACCCGACCCGATTGTATATCCGATGATTTTTTACACTTGGTGGCGGAATTACAAGTGGAATTACCCGTTTGGGTTGAATTAGGCATCCAAACCATTTGGGATCCGATACTGGAGGAAATTAATCGGGGACATACCCAGCATGATTCCGAACAAGCCGTGAACAAAATCAATGCAGTCGGGGGGATTCAATGGGTAGCGCATCTAATCCAAGGACTTCCAGGTGAAACGCTTCCTATGATGGTAGAAAGCGTTCGTTGGTGTGTCCAAAATCAGGTGAGTGGAATTAAGTTTCATCAGTTGCATATTGTTAAAGATACACCATTTGAACAGGCATACCATGATAACCGAATCCAATTACTGGATGAAACACAGGTTTACGAAATACTGGGGCAATCCCTACTCGTAATGCCATCATCGGTTGTGGTTTACCGTTTATTCTCGGATTCTTCGGATACACTGCTTGTTGCGCCTCAATCCCTACCCCCAAAAAATAAACGTATCGAGTCTTTCCGTACATTTTTAGTTGAACGAGGATGGTATCAAGGAAAAGAAGTGGGATCCAGTTAATCACTCCGGTGAGATGGTTACGCATAACCACCATCCATCAAATATCCAGGGTATGTGTCTCTCGAATTAGATATAACGCAGCGAATAGCATCATTTGAAACAGGTCTGGTAAATAGCATCGTTCTCCATCTGCATGAGCATATCGTAACGATCCCACCCCGGTTGTTAATACCGGTAATTCAGGATATTCTGTAGCAAACAATCGTGCATCACAGGAAACATCCCACCCCCGAATGGGCTGATCGGGTGTGATAGTTCCTAATTCAATCCCTGTTTGCCATGCTACCTGCATCGAAGGAGCATGGGAATCCCCTTCAAATGCGGTGTTATGTAACTTATCGAAAGTCGTTGTGGCGGTAATCATCGCGGGCGAAACACCCACTTCCTTTGTATATTGTGTAATACCTTGATTGCACACGGCTTGAAGACGTGATTGTATCGTATCAATGGTATGAGTAGGTAAAAATCCCTGCCCACCTTCTAGAGAGAGGGAAGAGGGGGTGGAATGGTTTTTTAATGTAATAAATGGAGGAAGATTGTTTTTAATCCGGTATTGAATAACGGGGACAAGCATATATGCTGCTTTAGTAATTGCAGCATCGTTTTCTGGAAGCGAACCCATATGCCCCGTTGATCCAAATACTTCCAATTCATAAACCGAATCCTCAACTGTACGTAGGATATAATGCTGTTCCACCTTTGGTAAACCCGTTTCAGGATTAAGTTCTTGGGTTTTATCTCCAAAATGATGAAGGTAGGTATGTAAACCCTGTTGAAGTAGGGATTCGATTGTGTCCCATTCTTTTTTTGCAAAATCCCCTGTGAATAAACAAGAAAAATAACCACAGATGCGTGAAGGATGTTCCCCAAACGGTCCCAGGATTCCATTACATGTTTGTACAGGACGGTGTGGAAACAGCGGATGATCGGATTCCGCTTTAATCTTCATACCTTCTTCCTGCATGGTGCGAATGGCATAGAACAATGCTTCCAGCAAGGAACATGATTCGGATGACGAATTAGTGGTGTGATTCAACAGCGTATCCACTTTAAACCAAACTGCCCCACGATTTGCAGGATGAATATTTTTTTCAGTGCATTCAAACACCATCATGGAATCATACATCTGACGTAACCCCTTATCTACAGCAAGGGATAAGGATCCATTACCACCTGTTTCTTCTTCAATTACAAACATACTGGTAATACGATTTCGTAACGGTTGTTTGGTCTGTAGCAAATAGCGTTGTAACGCATCCAACGCACCGAGAATAACACACACATTCCCTTTATCATCTACTGCCCCCCTTCCAATTAGATAGGAATCTTCAATTTGTGGAGGGAAATATGGAGCCACGACATCAACATGAGCATTTAAAGCAGGATTTCGTCCGTTGGGGGTGGAGTCGCCCTGAATGATATACAGCAGGTTGTACCGATTTTTGTACACTACATGGGGATCAAGACCCAGCGGATTTTCAGGGGTTATGGTGTAATGAAGATTACTGAATGCTGGATGGGATTGAATCGCAGGATTGATTGGGTGGCGTTCTATGCTGCTTGATGGAAATTGAAAGGATTCCAACACATCTTGAATTTGTTGAAAGACCTGCTCTTCTGCGATTCTGCTTTGCTCGATATCAACTTTGGGAGAGGTGTCTACACTACACAGCTTGTACAAAACCTGTTTCCACTTATCTTGAAATATGGGGTTCATGATTATTTGTGTTAAGTGATTTCTAACATCTGGATCGCGGGGGAATTGCTTTGATTTCATAGGTTTATTACCTCGTCGCAGGCTTCTTCAAATGCTTGTAGACTATCTTCCAATGCTTCACGTGTAATGCATAATGGAGGAGCAATTTTTATGCATTCCCCAGCAATCCCAACGGGTGCAAACATAAGTAACCCTTTTTGGAAACACCGTTCGTTAATTGCCCAGGCAAGTTCGGGATTAGGCTCTTTTGTTTGAGATTGAACCGCTTGGATACCAGCGACCAATCCTTTTCCATGCAAGCATCCCAGCACCGAAGCATATTTCTTTTGTATTCGCTTCAATTCAGAAAGAAACCAGGTTCCAACGTTGGCAGCATGAGTCACCAAATTTTCTTCCTCAAGGATCCGTAGGTTTTCCACAGCGGCAGCTACTGCGAGGGGATTCCCCGAATGTGTCGACGTCATCGAGCCTGGGGGATAACGATCCATAATATCAGACCTCCCGATGACAGCGGACAAAGGTAGGGATGAGGATATCCCTTTTCCACATGCAATTAGATCGGGTTTGACCCCATAGTGTTCGTATGCAAACATGGTTCCAGTCCGGCCAAATCCTGCTTGGACTTCATCATAAATCATGACAATATCATGCGCTCGGCAGAATTCCTGTAGCCGTTGTGCATATGTTACCGGAAGAAAGTCAGGACCGACTCCCTGATAACTCTCGGTTAAAACCCCTGCAATAGTATGTGGATCAATACCCTGTTGAGATAAGGCTTCCAGGAATCCATCAAAATGGGTGTATTCATTTTTATACCCATCTGGAAAAGGAACTTGAATAAATGTCCGTCCTTCATCAATGATCCAACGCTTTTGACCATCCATACCACCCGCCAATTGCGCACCCATGGTGCGTCCATGAAATGCATGTTTAAAAGAAATTAGATAGGTTCGTTCCCGCCCGTATTTTTCCAGTGCATAGGTTTTCGCTAGTTTGATACAATTTTCTATCGCTTCACTTCCTGTAGTGAGTAGAAAAACGCGATACGCTTGCGGATCGGGTGCATACTTTAACAGCAGTTCGCATAACGCTGCCCGGGATTCGTGTGCAAATACATACGTTGTTAGAAGCGGTTTCTGAAGCATGCGTTCCAAAGATTGAGTAATACGGGGGTGTCCGTGTCCGACGTTAGTAATTAATACTCCTGAAGACCAATCTACCCAGTAATTACCCCACGGGTCGTATATCTGAAATCCCTCCGCCCGATCCCAAATAAGAGGAGGTTGTCCACTCATTGATCGGGGTTCACTACGATGCAATCGTTCTAAAATGGGGATGGATTCAGGTACAGGTAAGGCAGTTTGAATGGTTCGGTACGCCGTATGTATAGATGGAATGGATTGAGGGGTTTGTTTATATGAAGGCATAGAAACTCCTGGACTACAAGGATAAGATTGGATCAAGTATCCCGATACTGTCTATAGAACAATATTTAGGTGTACATCCGCATCGAATACTATTGAAACGCAATAGGTATAAAGCATAGTATGAACTACCATCGCTCATTATAAATCCAGCAACGTTTTCCAATTAGGTTTCAGGATAATAGGTAGTACGGGTAGTATTTCCCAATTGATCTTCTATCAATTGTGGGATAGAAATTGCTGCGCCACGTATCACTCCTTTATGGATAGAGTCGCCCTGGGCTAACGAATGGTGTGCTGCTTCACATACAGCGGTGGTATAGAACCCTAATTGGAATGGACTATGCCACTGACGCAAATATTCAGTAGAAGGAGCGCTGTCGCGAAACCGATGAATCGTTTGAATGATTCGCCCAGGACTGCTAATCCCGTAACCAGAGACGGTACCATCCACTTCAAAATTGCGAAATAAAGGGTTGCGCTCAAAAATGCCATCCGGAAGAATTTCATGGTATCCTGGCTGATCAATGGATAGGTCTAATATGCCTTCAGAACCAATGATTCGGGCAGATTGTACCGTCAGTGCATGCGCTGTATTTGGAAGTGCCCATCCAGTTATGATATGCCCCACGCCCCCGTTTTCAAAAATTATTTCCGTATCTACCAGATCATATCCATTTACAGGAAGAGGTTTTAGAGATGGCAATTTGTGTTTATAGCCTGTGGCACGAATTTCTAGGGGTTTTAATCGAGTGATGGTCATAAAAGCATCCGCCATATGAACAGTCAGAAAGGAAACGGGAGAGTTATCTTCTGCAAAATTCTTGCTTGAAAAGAATCGGGGTACATAATTAGGATCCGCAACCATAATTTTATCCAACATATACCAGGTGGTGTTTTGAAATACACCATAATCCCCTTGTTGAAACCGTGTTTGCGCTTCCTTTATTCGAGGATCTTCCCGTTTATGAAAATCAACCCCCAGATAACACCCACTTTGATTAACGGCTTCAATGATTCGATGAGCATCGACCAAGGTGGAAGCCGTGGGTTTAGGCAAGATAACATCAACACCTGCTTTTAGAGCAGCAAGTGTAGGTTCACAATGAAGGTGATCCGGTGTATTTATTGCAACCATATCCAATTCACAGTTATGGAGCATCGTATTCGATTCGGTGAATCGCTTGGTTTTGGGGATATCCCAGGTGTCCGCGAATTCATGAAGCCCGGCTTCATTGGTATCGCAGACTGCTTCTACATGAATGAGGGGGCTATACTCACTTTTAAAATATACATACTGGTAGATTTCACGTACGACCGAACCACAACCAATAATACCAAGCTTGAGTCGATTCATAGTACCTCCAAATTTGAGCTAATACAGAAGCATCGTTATACAGATGGTATACAGCATTAAGCAGGACTTGTCTCAAAATATCTTGAGATAATCACCCATTACAACCATACAGGAAAAGTAGTGAAGAACCACAAGGGTGTCAATGAGGTGTGGGAAGACTAATCTAGCTTTTTACATTCTTGAAAAAATTATTATTTTCCTCAAGCAAACATCCAGGAAGCTGTCCTTATATACATGTGAAGCTTCTGATTTCCCATACTCACACTCCAACAAAACGGTTTGATGGGCTCGATTACGAAACCCGAATTGGTGTACCTACCGGGGTTTATTTAACCATTAGTGGAGTGCAATTTTTGAGGAGTCCCCATGATTCGTGTGAAACCTACTTGGATTGGAATACTACTCGTATTCCTTCTTCATATACCCTTATCCCTTGCATCTGCAGAGGAATTGCGTAATTGTCACTCCCCCCATATTCATGGAAATCATGTGATATTCAGCTATTTGGGAAATATCTGGAAAACAACCCTAGACGGAAACAACCCGCGCCCATTGACCTTGTCTCAGAATAATGATGCAAACCCAACCTTTTCTCCAGATGGTACGCGGATAGGCTTTAGTAGAGATTATGCGGGATACCCGGATGTGTTTGTGATGCCTAGCCAAGGTGGTGAACCCAAACGCCTCACGTTCCATTCTGGGGGATCCGCATTAACCGGTTGGACCAATGATGCTACCCGGATTTTATACCGTGCATATCGTCCCTTGCAATTTCCCCAACGTATACAACTCTTTACTATAAGTGTACAAGGGGGTATTGAAGAGCGGGTTCCGGTTGATATGGGAACGGTTGCTTCCTATTCACCGGATGGGAATGCGCTCACATTCAATCGTCGAAGTGTTAGTGCTAACCGTAAGGGATATCGAGGTCCCGCCAATACAGAAGTTTGGACGTATAACTTCCAATCTCAGGAATTTACACAACTAACAGATTTTGATGGGTTCGATCGGTGGCCCTTATGGGCTTCCAATGGATATATCTATTTTGTATCCGATCGGGATGGAGTATTTAACCTGTATAAAATCCCCGAAACAGGCGAAGACTGTAATCCGATTACTGCATTTGAAAATGATGATATCGAAAATCCCAAACTATCTACGGATCGATCTCGCATCTCGTTTGAACAAGATCATAAACTCTGGTATCTCAATCTGGATGATGAAATCCCCCATGAAATTCCGTTGAATTTTTTTGTTCCGAAACGAAATAGCCAACCTATTTATCATGAATTCAACAGTCAGGCTAACGAATTTTCCATTGCGCCGACTTCTCAGCGTGTTGCGCTTGTTAATCGGGGTGAAGTCATTATTACACCGCTTGGTGAAGGGGATACGGTGAATCTGACGGAATCCCCTGAACGGGAAAATGGAGCGGTCTGGTCTCCGGATGGGAAATGGATTGCTTATGTTTCTGATCCCAATGGGCAAGAAGATGTGTTTTTGTGTGATAGCCATGGAAGACAAAAACGACAACTTACCAATCGGGACTCCCAGGTCTATGGAATCCTATGGGCACCGGATACCTCCTATTTAATCATTGCAGAAAGTGCTGGGAAGATTTTCCGTTATGAAATGGAATCGGGAGAAGAAAGCTTGATTTTTACATCCCCATGGGGGTATGTGGATGAGGCACAGATTTCCCCGGATGGGGAATGGATTATGTTAGTTGACTCCCGAGAAGACGGGATTGATCGGGAAATCTTTCTCATGCGATCCAAAGGGGGAAAATTATTTAATCTAACGGATGATCCTTCCCATGATCGATCTGCTCGTTTTGGTCCAGAAGGGAAGTATATCACGTTTGTGTCCAACCGCTCGGGTAGTAATCAGGTTTATTATCTGCCGTTGCAACCGTTGGAAGAAGATATATTTGATCCTGAATTGGAAGTACGGGAAGCGGAAGAAAAGTTTTATGAAGCCCAAAAGAAAAAAGAGGAAGATGCCCAGACAGAGAATCAATCGGAAGATGAATCAGAAGAGGAGGGGGAAGACCAAACAGATCCACCAGTGGATGCGGATTCTACAGAAGAAGATACAGATAGTAATGATTCGGAATCCAGCGAGGATTCCAAAATTGAAGAAGAATCTCCCGAGGTAGATGAAAACACAGAAGAATCCGAAACGGAACGCTCCCCGACGCATCCGTATGATTTAACCAATCTGAAAACCCGATTGCGGCAGCTTACCCACTTTCAAATCCCCATTCATTATGCGATCCCATCTGCTGATGGAAAGACGGTTTATTTTGTAGTAACCGAAATCGGTGCTACCTCACGAAACAATGCATTATATAAAGTAGACTTAAAAGGTGAGACCAGCAAATTGTTTTCCGCTGGATCACTCGGAGGATTAACCGAAACACCAGATAAGAGTAAGCTGGTGTATATCGATGGGGGACGATTGCATATGTTCAATCTTCCCAATGGACCCGCTGCGGTTGTCCCATACAAATTACGCGTTCAGGTATCGTTGCGGGAGGAATGGGAACAGATGTTTTGGGAAGCCCATCGAATTATAAAGCATCAGTTTTATGATCCCAATTTGCATAATATTGACTGGGAACGGATGGGAGAGAAATATCAGGTTCTACTGGACTATGTAGATTCTGCTTTTGAGGTGGTAGCGATTATTGGTGAGATGTTTGGGGAATTAAATGCCTCACACATGTATGCGGTACGGTGGAAGGGGCATCTGTTCAGTACGAAATATTTCGGGTTTGATGTAGTACGGGAAGACGACGTTCCATACTATCGTGTAGGGCATATTTATGATGAAGGACCTGCAGATCATGATTATGTGAAAATTGAGGAAGGAAACTATATTTTGAAAGTAAATGGAGTTCCTTTATCTTCTGAAGAAGATTGGGCACAACGGATGAATCAGGTTATTGGTAGCCGTGCGGAATTTACATTAAATGAGTCCCCCACCCTGCAAGATTCCTGGGAAACTCGGATTAGTCCCATCTCATTTGGGGGAATGATGGGATTGATGTATCAAAAGTGGGTACGTACCAATCGGGCATATGTCATGGATAAATCCGATGGTAGAATAGGATATGCCCATATAGCAGGGATGGGACACGGAAACTACCTTGAATTCCTTCGGGATTTAAATCGGCATTACAACGAGGACGCTTTGATTATTGATGTGCGTTATAATGGTGGAGGAAATATTGAGGAAGCACTTATTGATGTGTTGGAGCGGCGTCCCTACCAAATTAACCGATATCGTGATTTTCAGGAAACGCCACGACCTGGTCTCGGTTTTTTTGGTCCCATTGCTGTATTGATTAATGAGTCTTGTTATTCCAACGCGGAAATGTTTCCCCAAGCCGTGAAAGATCGTGAATTAGGTACTATCATCGGTGTTCCCACCTATGGAGCGGTAATTGGAGTTAGCTTATACGGGCTTATCGATGGGAGTTTCATTGGAGTCCCATCGAGCGGTGTTTATCGATTGGATGGGGTATCTTTGGAAAACAATCCCGTTCAGCCGGATATCTATGTGGATAATTCTCCGAAAGATAATCTGGCAGGGTTTGACCGGCAGCTCGAAACAGCAATCGATTTCCTACTGGGTGAATTGGAAGAAAAGGAACAGGATAACTAGTATAGAAATCCAGCATTGTGAACGTTCTGTACATGTTAATGGAACTACATACGTACAGGAACCCCCTGATCGGCTAAATAGTGTTTCAATTGAGGAATGGGGATCAAATCATAATGAAAAATACTGGCAGCTAGTACGGCATCGGCTTTTCCTGTTTGTAACGCTTCCAGAATATGTTCTTTCGTACCTGCTCCTCCCGATGCAACGATAGGAACCCGCGTTACCTCGGATAAAACTCGCAACAAGTCACAATCATACCCCGATTTTGTACCATCACGGTCGATGGAAGTAATTAAAATCTCCCCAGCGCCCTTTTCTACTACCGTTTTTGCCCATTCCACCGCATCCAAAGGAGTATATTGTGTTCCACTTTTCGTGCGGATTAACCACCCTCCCTCGGGGGATCGTTTGGCATCCAACGCAGCCACCAATGCCTGGGAACCAACCCGAGGAGCGGCATCCACTAAGATATTTGGATTTTCAGAAAGAATGGTATTCAGCGAAACCTTATCCGCTCCCGAGAGTAACATTTCGGTGATATCTTCTACGGTACGAATTCCTCCTCCCACGGTTAGAGGAATAGCTACATTCTTTGCGACCCGACGTACTATATCATAAAAGGGACGGCGTTCTTCCAATGAAGCGGAAATATCCAGCATGACCAGTTCATCCGCACCTTCATCGTAGTACCGGGCAGCCAATTCTACCGGATCACCCGCATCGGTTAGATCCACAAACTGGGTTCCTTTTACGACCCGCCCGTTTTTAATATCCAAACACGGAATAATGCGTTTTGTCAACATATTGTTTCATCCTTCCGTTTGATAGTGGGAAAGTACTGCCTGGATATCAAGTGTTTGTTCATAAATGGCTTTCCCGATTACTACACTCGGCATATTCATAGCAGCTAGCTGATCCACATGCGCACGGGTTTTTACCCCACCCGATGCAATCCACTCCAATTGAGGGAATTGTTCCTGCAGGGATTGGTATAGTCCTATATTCGGTCCTGCCAGGGTTCCATCTACCGAAACATCGGTACATAAAAATGCTTGAATCCCCTGCTGGGACAAGAATGAAACCAAGGTGTGTAACTCAACCGGTTCCGTATCTTTCCATCCATGGGATACCAGAAATCCCTCTTTTACATCCACACCAATACATAATTGCTTGGGATTTATCTCCGTGCACCATTGTGCAACCAAATCGGGTTGTTTCATCGCCACACTACCCAGTACCACACGAAATGCACCCGCATCCAACAACCGTTTAATCTCGTCAAGTTGGCGAATTCCGCCCCCCACTTCAATTTGGAGCCGTTCTACTTTCAATAATCGCTCCACAGTACTCCAATTTGTAATCGCTCGCTTTTCCGCTCCTTCCAAATCTACTACATGGAGGTATTGCGCACCCATTTCTTGGAAGCGCATCGCCATTTCTGCCGGATCAGTGGCGTATACATGTTTGGTGGCAAAATCACCTTTGGTGAGACGAACTACCTCACCCTGATAAATATCTATTGCTGGGAAGATTCGCATAAGTTATAAAACCGTTTGAGGATTTCCAATCCGGTGGAGCCGGATTTTTCTGGATGAAATTGGGTGCCCAAAAAATTGTCGCGTTGAACCGCTGCAGTAAACACAATCCCACTTTGGGTTTCTCCTTTAGTTAATGGACTAACAGGATTATAAAAGGAATTGGCAAAATAAAAGAAGCCAGTAGCTCCCACGGGAGGGAATATAAGACTATCTGCTATAAAACGTACCTCATTCCATCCCATGTGAGGTACCCGTGGTTCCTGATCATCAAATTTTAAGATTCGTCCTTCCAATACTCCCAAGCATTCGGTATCTCCCTCCTCAGTATGTTCGAAAAGGATTTGCATTCCCAAACAAATACCCAGAAACGGTTTGCGGGTGGTACGAATGAATGGAACCAATTTTTTTCGATGAAGCGATGCCATCGCGAGTTGCGCAGCACCAACGCCCGGAAGAATTATTCCTGAAACCGATTCAAGAACAGATGTATCCGAAGTTACCTGATAGGGGATCCGTAGCATTTCTAAGGTATTACTCACCGAAGCCAGATTTCCAGCTTCATAATCAATTATTCCAATCATAATAGTTATAACACTCCTTTGGTGGAAGGGAGCACTTGTAATGCATATTTATCTACAGCGATCGCCTGTTTTAATGCTCGAGCAACGGTTTTAAAGATTGCTTCCATTTTATGATGATCGTTTCTGCCTACACAAGAAATATGAAGCGTGGCTTTTAACCCATCGGATAAGGCACGAAAAAAGTCATATACAAGCTCTGTAGGAAGATCCCCAACTCGTTCTCGCTGAAATTCACACGAAAAAACCAAGTAGCTTCTACCACTCAAATCGATGGATACCTTCGCTAACGATTCATCAATAGGTGCTTCAAACCCAAACCGCTCGATTCCTCGTTTATCACCTAACGCTTCCCGTAACGCTTCACCTAAAGCAATTCCTACATCTTCTACCGTATGATGTTCATCTACATCCAAATCCCCGTGGCAAAATAAATCCATATCAATCCGAGCATGGCGCGCGATTTGTTCAAGCATATGATCAAAAAAGCGTAAACCCGTATTAATTTTATAGTTTCCAGATCCATCCAACGTAAGCTCGATGTGAATATCGGTTTCACCTGTTTTTCGATTCATTTGCGCTTTGCGCCTGCTTTGAGCAATGTGTTGGCAAGCATCATAGGCATCACTGGTGATATAATGGGCTTTGCTTTCATTTTCCACTTTTAGGATGCTATCACCAAATTTCGAGGTCCCGACCAATCGTACCGATTGGATATCCAGGTTGTGTGCCAATTCCACATCCGTTTCCCGATCCCCTAGCACAAACGAACGATTTAAATCAATGATTTCCCGTTCTAAATAATCCCCTAGGATTCCTGGATTAGGCTTCCGGCACGAACACTGTTCGGCAGGTGTATGAGGACAAATACAGATCTCCTCAAAGATGATCCCTTCACCCTTCAATAGCTGAAGAATTTTACCTTGGATACGATCAAAAACATCGTGGGGATTCGCAGGAGTGCCCAATCCATCCTGGTTGGTCACCATTACAAGAGTAAAACCCATCTCCACAAGCAAATGCAGACCCCGGATGATACCTGGAACAAACTCCAACTCATCCAAACTATGCACTTGTTCGGAATCGGGTTCTTGAATAATTGTACCGTCTCGATCAACAAAAATTACCGCTTTCATACACGATTCCTTGTATAATAATGCTGATGCTAAACCTATTAACACAGCTCATGGTTGCCCCGCAGCTAGTTTTTCTGTTCCAATAATGCAAGTATGGCATTATTCTCGTCTTTTGATCCTACCGTTAGACGCAAACAGGATTGCAACCGTTTTTCTGAGCGCTGTCGAACGACGATTCCTTCCTTTAGTAAAGTTTGATAGGGTATCTGTGGTTCATCGAATTCTACTAATAAAAAATTCGCATCGGATGGATATACCTTTTTCACAGAAGGAATTCGTTCCAATCGTGATGCTAAACGCGCTCGTTCTGAACGAATGATTACTACTGCTTGTTCCATAAAATCGGTGTGGTCTAATGCTTTTAATGCAACCGCTGAGGTGATCGCATTGATATTATACGGTGCTTTGATGCGCATCAAATATGATACTACTTCGGTATGCGCAATACAGTATCCTAAACGAATTCCCGCCATGCCCCATGCCTTGGATAGTGTCCGCGTTACAATTAAATTTTCATGAGCAGCAACTTCTAACGCTAAGGATGGTCGTTCCGCAAATTCCACGTATGCTTCATCCACGACAACCAATCCATGAAACCGAGTGCACAGGTCCAGGATTTGCTCCGGATGTAATAGATTCCCCGTAGGGTTATTTGGAGAACAGCAAAAAATTATTTTTGTATTCGATGGCAATGCGTGCAACGTTTGCGTTACATCAATCTGAAACAGGGGATCTAATTCCACAGGATGAACCTGAATTCCATTAAGCTCAGCAAAAACATGATACACGCCATATGTAGGAACAAGTACCCCCACCGCGTCTTGATTCGGTTCACAAAATAATCGCAACAATAAATCCAGCACTTCATCGGATCCCACCCCTACAAAAATTTGCTCTATGGGGATTCCGGTGTATCGTTCCAATGCTTTGCGCAATTTAATCTGCAGCGGGTCTGGATAGCGATTTAAAACGACATCTTCCAATGAAATAGGGCTTCCCAGGCTTAACTCATTGGCATCCAGGAATATTTTTCCCTCCGTCATCTCACTACGAGCAGAGGAATAGGGTTTAAAGTGATGCAAGCGT
>CAYPZJ010000014.1:0-25628 GCA_964414635.1 uncultured Spirochaetia bacterium | reverse complement strand
AGGTTAACCGCTCTGGAGTAACACAAAAGGATCACTCGTTGTATACGAATATACTTGAGAATCCATGAAAAATCAAGATAGCACGGATCTTACTTCAGGTCATCTTTTTTTGCCGCTAGACCAAGCATCTCTTTCGTGCTATCAAACCGTAATCTAATCATACAGCTATCTTTCCAAAGGCGACATACGTTGTGTAGGGATATTTATCCGACGAAGGTTGGTTCTGTATAACAATAGCAAGTACCATTAGTTTCTTGCTGGTGGCTGGTTACGACGATATAAATCATTTAATAGGGGATTGGTTTTAGATTGATAACAAGGAGGATTCATTGTTAGGAATTGGTGGTACTAAATCAGGGTTCTTCCAATTCCTCTGCATCAATTTCTACATGTGGATCACTTAATGCTGTGCGTAAATCATCTTCTGTAATAGGTGGTAAGATTTTAGCTCGATTTTTTAAATGATCGGGAATATGAATTATCATATCTTCCAACACGATTTCCTCATGAATTTGCTCTTGATCTGCTGGCTGAGGTTCGGTGGAGGGCGTTTCGTCTTCAGTTTTTTGGGTTGGCGTTTCATTTGGGATTGGATTACCGGATGCGTCCAGCATACCGGGTGATTTCGTTAATGAGGTCACGGTTTCTTTTGTGGTTGTTGTTTCCGAATCCGTGGAATCTTGTGGATCGGTATTATTTTCATTCTGGCAACTGAAACTCATCAAAAGAATGCAAAAAAGAAAACAGATCGTAAAAAAAAGCTGGAGTGTACGCATGATAATCCTCCCATACGTTTCATTATTCGGGTAGTATAGAAATGAGTTTAGTGTTTTTACTTGCATTCGCTGTTTTTTTTCAGTATCTTCCCAATTACCCTGGTTCGGAGGTCATAAATGAATCCATACCCGTTATTACGAGAATTGGAGAAGTCACTGGATCTGAATCATCTCGAAACAGTACTGGAACTTCATAAAAGAACCCTACACTATCAAAAAATCCCTTATCTCCCACTAAGTATGGGAGCCCCTTGTTCTGATTACCAAACCGTTCCTCACGAAGATACTCTGGCTGATCCAGAAAAAATGCTCTATAATGAACTGATCGAGCGGGTTTTATCCCATGTTCGGATAAAGGATCACGCGCTTTTTACTATTCGCGCGAATCATGGAACGGTTATCCTTCCGAGCCTTTTTGGATTAAGCTATCGTGCTTTTAAGGATACCTTACCTTGGATTGAACACGTGGAATCTGAATCAGATATTAAAGCAATAATACAAGCGGGGATTCCCAATTTTAATGCAGGTTTGGGGAAATTGGTGCAAGAAGCACACACGTATTATCATGCCGTTTTAAAGGATTATCCCACCTGTAAAAAGGCAATACATATTATGCATCCAGATTTACAAGGTCCATTTGATGTGGCGCATCTGATTTGGGGTTCCGATATTTACATGGCATGTTACGAAAATCCGGCTTTAATTCATAAATTGATGGACTTGGTAACCCAAACCTATATTGAATTTATGAAACACATCAAGACTCAAATCAATGATGAATCGGATGGATTGGTCTATCATTGGGGGTTGGTATTCCCAGGTAAAATCGTCTTGCGCAACGATAGCGCTGTAAACCTATCACCCGATATGTATGAAACATTTGTGAAACCCTATGATCAACGTATTTTGGATGCATTTGGTGGAGGCAGCATCCATTATTGTGGAAAAAAACCTGCATGGCTTGCTAGTATGATCGCTTCTGATAATATGGGCGCAATTAATATTGGTCAGGTTCCAGGCTGGGATTATGGGATGAATTTTCTACAAGAATGTTATCAACTATTTGAAACCCGTCGTATAGCCCATGTAGGTTGGGGAATATCCCAATCAGAATTACAATTATTAAAACAAAGTAGAATCCAAACGGGTGTGACGCTTCAAAGTGGTACATCCACGATACACGATGCACAGCAACTTATTGAGCAGTGGGAACAGGCGGCTTAACCGAGGTTCTGTTATGTTGAATACCTATATGGGATTCCAAAATACACGCGACAAATTAAGACCCTTGTTGGTTTTTTCCATGTTTGGGATCGGTATCATCCTTTTTGGGATGTTACTTATTTGTTGCGCACAAAAAAAGCAAGAACCACTTAGCCGAGCGGAAGATCCAGCTACAGCGCATGAATTCCTCAGCGGTACTGTAGATCAGTTAGGGGAATATCAAGGCTATGTAAATGAAAAAGAACTCCCCCTCCCATCCTGGTGTCGAACCATTATCCACCTCGATCCATCTGCTATCGGTTCTCAACAATTACCTATAGGGTCTTATGAATTGGAGCAACTTAGTTTGACACTGGATCAATTTGGAGTAATTTGGAAAAGCGATATACGGGGAATTTATGTTTTTTCTGCACGACTTTTCCCTGTTTCTCATCTCTCAAAAGATTTTGTGATGGTCATTTATGGCGATTTTAATGAAGGAATATCCCGATTTGAAGCGTTTTTCGAACAACCAGAGCGCTCGGATCGTGTATCCGAATGGCAACAGCGTACCTTAATCAATGATACTCCGGTTTATTACCGCACCCATGAGCAAATTGGTGTGGCGTTGGTCAACACTGATGTAATAATGGTTACGTCGTCTAATCGTATGAAGGACGGGCTTAAACTAATTTATGGGAAACTGGAACAGAGTCTGGCGTTTGAAAATCCACATTTTTATGATACCTATCTTCATACCAAAGGATATCAGGCACTTCAAGTAGCGGTGGATGTACGTGTACAAGCACTTCGTTTTCAACAAAAAGCAAAGGATCTTTCATTTCCACCCAATTCTGCCACTCTAGATAGGGAATCGGAATCACACCAACAATCTATGCAGGATTATGAACGGTTAGAACGGCGTCAAGCTTTGTTGCATACCCTTGGGGAAATTGAATATGTAGCTTTTGGGACACATTATGGAACCCAAGCTCTCTTAGGTATTTATGCATATTGTAAAACTACCGAGGGAACCAGATCCTTAAAACAAGAACTCAACCAAATTCTTGAGTTGGATTTCATCAAAAAACAGCTGGATATTGCTTCCCTTCTTGATTCGGTGCGGTTATCTTCACAAGGGAACTTGGTTCGTCTGGAATTACAAGTGAAAGCCGATGAGCTATCTAATATATTCGGTGAAAAATAGATCCTTTCAAAGCTTCCTCACGACAAAGTACTTCCATTAAAAACCACATCCTGCTAGCAATAATATCAATATTCATACCAAATACCAGATCAAATGAGTATTCCTGTAAATGGATGAATCTCAAAGTCATATGAAAATAATTAATACCGTGGGCTTTTCACAAGAATAAATATACCAAAAATAGGTAGTCCTCAATGGGAACGTAGTGAAGCTATCTCTGCTTTAAAAAGAGATTGCTTCACTTGGTTCGCAATGATTTTGTTTTTGATTCATCCCTATGCGATACACCCCCTTTACATCATCATTATAAACGATGAGAAGCAATCTCAGATTAGGAAGGGGATTGTTTTATCGCTTCACTGTAGGCAATGATAAAGTTATTTTCATATCAATAGTCAGTATGTATTATATCAAGTTTGACCTAAAATTAAACGGTATGTAGGGTAATTCATGAATTACCACTACTCAGAATAAATTATCTAATTCAAATATAAATACAACATGGTATTAGAACCTGTTTATACCCCAGTCCCTGGAAGGGCTTGCAAACGAATGCTTTTTCGCTTCTCTGTAATGGGAGAACTCAACCGTATGGTGTAATCGGATGGTTCTGGTAATGTATCCTGACGATAGGGGTTAAACGGTATCACCGGATATTCCACGAGACTGTCCGGGGGGTACGAATACTGAATACCTTTTACCTTAAACCATCCAGTCGAGGTTACATATTTTTCCCACCCCAAGTCCGGTGCAATCTCCCACTGTTCTCCTCGAGAAGATTCCACGGTAGAATTCTGAATACGTGGGATCTGAAGTGCCAATTCATAGCGATCGTCTCTGTTCTGAATCTCCACCAATTGGAACGATAGGATTAGTTGTTCCTTTAATAGGTCAATCGTAATACGGATACGATCCGCATCAAATCCAACAAGCAAACTCCCGCTTTCGGAATGAATATAATCCCATTCAAGCAGCGTGGGTATATATCCCCTACTTCCCGTGCATTTTCGGATGGTTGAAAATCGGGGGTTATATTGACTTCCGCCCCCTCCTATACAGATCCCCGCTTGGGAATGCCATACTTCAATAAATTGCTGGGTATCTAAAATCCAACGGACAGGAATTTCCGGTTGGAGCTGGGTTGAACCCGCCACATGCCAATGCTCATTGCGGATCCAACAAAATGGGAATCCATCCTGAGTTGTGGGATCGGTATACGAAAGCGACGCTTGTGATATGGGAGGATTTGTGAATAATGTGGAACAAAACGGTGTAAAAAACGCAAGGGAAAGGGCTATATTGTCTTCTACTTCATGATTTACCAGAAAGGAATGCATTCCTTCGATCTGTTGTGTGCATGTTAAAATCCCTTCTTCACTTTCCAAGTACCCAGGGACCAAATGCATAAATGGTTGTTCTGAATACCGCATCCGTACGTCACTCACAACACTACTGGTCCCGTCTGGATAACGAGTAGCTTTGAAAAAAGGATACGCGCGACGAATTGCATCCAGCGCTTTTAAACATTGAGATGCCTCAGCATATAATCCCACAGCCAATGCTGTAACATGGGAATAATTAACAACCATCCCCTTCCCTTCCGACCAATATCCATAGGGTGATTGGAAGGGGAGTATCCAACCATCGAAAAACGAAGACGCATCATTCTGGTAATCTTGATTATCAAAAAGACGTCCGAGTTGATATAGAAGATACCCATCCCAAGCAGGAATATTCCCCAAAAAAGTATCCTTGGCAGGATCGGTGGGTACTTCCATACGCTTGGATATGATTTCATGAAACACAGGACCAATACGATTTAGGGCATGTTTAATCCCATTTGCTATTTCAGGATGAGTTCTATTCTGTTTCAGCAATTCATAGGACCAAAGTAATGCAATATACGCCCAGGAATTGAATCCAGATTGCCAATACTGCCCACGTGAATAGAGTGGTATTTTTCCATCGTCTTCCACCAGGGATAATAGATACTGAATATTAGCGATTGCTAGTGATTCATACTGATTTTTAAGTATAGAAGGGAGTCCTGGGATCACATCATAAGCCAGCAGAAGATACATTCCATGAGCAAATTGATTCGAGATTGTTGGTGCGATACCCTTTGGATAAAGTTTAAGATCCAAATCCATGGAACCACAATGCTTATTATAATACGGGGAGAGTAATGCACACCAGGTTTTAACCAGCGCTGCCGTAGCTACTTGTAAGGGCTCTAAAACCGGAGACAGAGGCATGGCTTTTCCTTTAGAACAGGGAAGTTTAAAATGAATAGCTGTTTAATTATGTTACTTATCAATTACCTGCTTTAGATAATCTTCCGGGATGGTTTTCAAGGTAGGGAATATAACTTCTTCATAATCCACTACCCGCCATACTTTACGGCTATCATCAATTTCATGCCCTTCTTCACGCAATTTATCCGCCTGATTTTCCATTCCACCCGGATATTTTGGATTCAATTCGCCTTTTGTTTTTAGAACACGCCAATAAGGAACCAAATTTGTATGCCCATTGGCTCGATCTTCTTCGGTTGCTTTGGCAACCAAATTAAGAAAAATACCCGTGGTCATGGGACAGGTTGTATTCGTCTGAAATGCTTGGGCAAGATGATCCATAAGCTGGGACACCAAAATTATCTGCCGTTCAGGAATATCTTGAATCAGATACTCAATGAGTTTAGGTGTGGCGATAATCATGCTCCCTGATCCGAATCGTTTGTGCATAGTATCGGGGATTTGTACCCGTTGTGGTTCAGCAGGTTTATCCACTTTTTCTCGGAATGTTTGTTTTGCTGCCATGAATGACTCCCTTAATGAAGGTTAATTTAATCGCACTAGTCCACAAATGGCAATGACGCCCTATCTTAGCACGTCTATTCATCAACTGTTAAACAGACTGTCCAACGATGATCCACACAACGTTGGGAATGCAAAGGAGGATTGTGTTTATAGGTATCGATTGCAGATTGCTTGCATACAACCCACCCTAACAATTCAACTGTTCGAGAAACGCCTGGACAGCTTGTAAAACGATAGGCTACCAGATTTCTCTTTGTGACCAATTACATTTAATCTATTAATTCAAATTCTACGAAGTGGGAGTTCATCAACCGTGCCACTCCCATATAATTCGTTTTAAACCGAATTTGATCCCCTACCTTATACATCGGTTTTCCATCTTTGTTTCGGTTGTCTCCCAAGTCAAATACCGTCATATCGGAGGTAGTACCAGCAAATTGAACCCGGGGGTTTTTAGGGATAATGTTTTCCATATCCACATCGAGGATCCCAAAATTAAGGATTGCGCGATAGGTTTCCTTCTCTTCATCCCCATCTGTTGCTGCGACTCCAACACTTGCATCCGTAAGATTTCCATCAGGAACCGATGGTTTTTTCTCTAATTCAATAATATACCCTGCAAACTCAAACGTGTCCACTGTAAGATCACGGAACTTTTTTGTTTCCCCTGGAATCACACCAAAAAAGGCAGCCTCTCCAATACGAAAATGATTTACAGCGGGGGGGATCGTATTTTTTGTAACGAGGGGTAACGTGATGGATGAACCGCCTGAAACCAATTCCAGATTCATCTCATATTTTGATTCCAATAATTCCCGGTATAAACTTAATTGGATAAGTTTATCATAGGTCGGTTCAATTCCATACATGCATCCCAAATTCGTTCCAATCCCAATCACCTTGATATGTTTCAGTTTGGATAGCTTTCGATAAAAATTATCTATATTCTCTCGGATAATCCCCTCTCGGAGTTCCCCCAATTCTATCATGATGACAACCTGGTGGACTTTCCCGAGTTTTTTAGCGGCGGCATCCAGCGCTTCTAAAACGGGGTAGGATGTATTCAAGGATATATCTGCTAATCGAACGACCCGCTCGGCATGATTGATTGCGGGTGGTTTAATATACATGGTACGCAAATCCGGATTTGCTTCTTTCATGATTTGGAGCCCGGATAACCGAGAATTTGCTACGGAGTGTACTTCGTTGATACACGGATGATTCAATATGATTTTTAGGCTCTCCTGATGTTGAGCCAATACTTTCATAACCAGGGTCCATTTTTTATCGTAATCTGCAAGAAATTTATTTATTTTCTTTATATTACTAACTATTTTAGGTATTTTGATACGCAGTATCGACATGGGGTTCCATCCTCTGTTATGGTGGGCACGGGACTACTGTTTTACATAGCGCATTTCAGCGTATTTTGTAGTAAAACCAATTCGTTCATAGAAGCGTTTTGCGGGATTTTCATATTCTACATGGAGTGCAATATTCCCATCGGTACGTTCAAAGATTTCTTTCATAATCTTTTCACCCAATCGTTTCCCTCGTTGATCACTCCGTACTGTAATGTAAACTAAAATGTTAGATGGGATATAACCATCCATAGCGGTTGTATTTATCACAACCGCACCGATCAATTCTTTTTCTTCGTTGAAGGCGCAGAGAACAAATCCCCCCATTTCTTTTTTTGTGGAAAACGCATAATCCAACGATTTATTGATTTCCTCTTTGTTGTCTCCCCATTGGCCCAGATTGTCATAGAGGAAATCTACTACTTGGTCTCGGGTTAGGGATTCATCAAAGTCAGCGGTAGTGTTTAGCTGTTTATATGTCAACATAAAAACGCTCCTTAAAAATATAGATCCAAAATAGGAATTGGCAAAATAAAAATACAAGATTGAAAAGATCAAGTTGTCTTAACTTTCTGTTTGGAAAGCCAGGGAGTTTGTTGTACCATGTATTCCCATTTCGAGTAATTCACCAAGTATAAGATATATAATTTTATCTATAAGGGCAAATAGAACGTCTGTCTAGTATCTGCAATTCAAGTATAAGCATTCCCATCAACGAATGGAGTTGACAATCCCCTAAAAAATACTACATTAAGAACATCGATCGAAGTTCATTCGGGATTGGACACAGATACATGTTTGGAACTTCTAAGATTCAACTCAGTCAATCAGCCATTCAGAGTAATATTAAATTTATCAAGTCTCAAATTGGAAAACGTGTTCGACTTTCCGGTGTTATCAAAGCAAATGCTTATGGACATGGATTGGAAGAGTATATTCCCGTTGCGGAGCAATCGGGGATTCATCATTTCTCCGTTTTTAGTGCAGATGAAGCTTTACGCGCCCTACAAGTTAAAAAACCACGTACCAAAATCATGATTATGGGGCATATGGATCCGGAGGAAATACCTTGGGCTATCGAACATGGTATTGAATTTTACCTTTTTGATGAAGGCAGGTTATTACACACCATTGAAACCGCTAAGCAAATGAAAAAGGTAGCTAAGGTCCACCTTGAATTCGAAACGGGGATGCATCGAACTGGATTTGTACGACGGACCCTTGGGAAGCATCTTGGTGCCCTACGCGAATTCGTTTCTGTAGTAGATATCCAAGGGGTTTGTACCCATTATGCTGGTGCAGAAAGCATCGCAAATCATGTGCGGGTACAAAAACAATTTGCAACCTTTAATCGGATGTATAATTGGTTATTGCAAAATGGGATTACACCAAAATATCGACATACAGCCTGTTCTGCTGCGGTGATGACTTATCCAAAAACACAAATGGATATGGTACGGGTAGGGATTTTGCAATATGGTTTCTGGCCTAGTCGGGAAACTTTTATTCATTATGCTCACAAAAACCGTGTTCATGAAGACCCCCTTAAACGAGTAATTAGTTGGATCAGCAATATCATGAGTGTACAAGAAGTTTCGGATGGGGATTTTATTGGTTATGGAACCAGTTTTATCGCCCAACGAAAAATGCGTGTTGCTGTTGTACCAGTAGGATATGCTCATGGATACAGTCGATCGCTTAGTAATCAAGGTCGGGTACTCATTTGTGGTGAGAAAGCCAATGCGATTGGATTTGTTAATATGAATATGCTTCTAGTTGATGTGACCCATATTCCTCACGCAAAACGGGGAGATGAGGTGGTATTGATTGGTACCCAAGGTGATTTAACAATATCCGTTGCATCTTTTGGAGAATTTTCCGATCAGCTTAATTACGAATTGCTCGCACGGTTGCCGTTGGATATTCCCCGTGAAGTGGTGAAATAGCTTTTGAAGACTATTATATTTATCTTAGAGCGCAATCCAATAACTTAAAATAAGGGGTGATAGAATGGGAAGCCGTTTGGTTGAAATCCTCAAAGCAAATCGTGTCGGATTTAGTCCGGTAATAGAATACGATTGGAAACAGTTACCACGGGTTGTGTTTGATTTTTCTGAAGCCAATATGGATCTGACTCCCACGATGACTCAAAATACCGATGCATTTACCAACTACATAAGTGCGTTGTTGGTTAATGCCGGAGCAACTGTTGGAATAGGGAAATATAATGAGAACCGCGTGATTTATCGATGGAGTCATCTTTTCAAGGCACAGGAAGAACCGCGTAGCATTCATTTGGGAATCGATATCTTTTGTGCGATGGGAACACCGATTTATGTGCCGCTCGATGGAAAAATTCATAGTTTTAATAATAATAACCAACCAGGGGATTATGGAGGAACATTAATTCTGGAACATCATTTAAATGGCTTGACTTTTTATACGTTATATGGACATCTCAGTATCGACTCACTCGAAGGGAAAACGGAAAGACAACGGGTTAAACAAGGGACTTTTCTCGCGAGACTTGGCTCCCATTTAGAAAACGGAGGTTGGCCCCCTCATCTTCATTTCCAGATAATAAAGGATATGAAAGATTACAAAGGAGATTTTCCAGGTGTGTGTTCCCCATCAGAACGGGATGAATTCCTTCGCCTTTGTCCCAATCCCAATTATATTCTCCAAATACCTGGATTAGATCCTCTATGAATTTGACAAACGGTTATGGCAGAAAAAACCCAGGCATTTTCGTGTATATTCTCACAAATGCCCGATAAATATATCTTATTATTCCCCAATTCATTACTATTACTTATGTTACAGACCGCCCTCTTTTACCTATTTTCCTTTATTCCGCACTGGAATTTGACTCCCGCATATTCCCAAAACCCGCTCCTACATAAGTTTTCAAAAAAATCGTATGATTGCCTGATTGTGTAGCAAAAATATGGATCATTCATTACAGTACTCTATTTTTAGCGTAGATTATTGTACTAGTAAAAAATATGACGTCCTGTAACACGCTTTCCATAACACTATTACCAAAATACAAAAAATAATGTTGCAGTTTTTTTATATATGGCACACACCTTGCATGAACTATTAGTGATTGCCACCTGATAGAACGGCAATCACCTGACCTTCACCGTACGTGAGCGGTCGGGAAGCAGCGAGAAACCTGAAATAATAATCCAGTTGCTAACGCAACTGACGGTTTACTCTTTAACCCTCTATCAGCATCGTAAATCAACCCCACTCCTTCTCAATCTTCTCTATCGTAGATAGGGAAGATTGAGTTTTTTCGAACCCCTCGAATTTTTTTCCCCTTTTTTCTTCCTTCCCCATTCACAGAGATCCTTTTGATTTCTTATTGATTGGGATTGCTTTATTTCTTCCTGTGGTAGGGATGTATTTGCATTGCACCCAAAAAAACGAACGGGGTTGGTTGACGCGGCTTTATTTTGTTAATAGTTTTCCACCGAGCGAAGGATCTACCTAAAGGACGATGTATGAATGGTATGAATGATAATAAGGAAGAACTCTTTTCGAGACGGGTACGTGCTGGAAGTCGCACGTACTATTTTGATGTGAAAAAAACAGGTAAGGATGATAATTACCTGGTGATTTCAGAAAGTAAGCGAATGAATGACGATACCACAAAACGGAATCGGATTTGGGTATTTGAAGAGGATCTGGAAAAATTCAATGCCGCTTTACGGGATGTTCTGGAGTATTTGGAAGCCGATCCCAATTCTCCAGTAACAATGAAAGATCCGGAAACGACCTCCTATTAACTACTAGTTTACGTGTAATGTAGTCCATGCGAATCAACCGGTATTTGGCTGCATGTGGAGTAACTTCCCGACGAAATGCGGACCAGCTAGTGCGGCAAGGGTGTGTTGTGCTTAACGGTAAAACCATTACCGAAGTAGGCATCCAGGTAGACCCGCAAGTAGATACCATACTTGTGAATGGTAACCCGGTTTATTTCCCTACCGAGTATACCTATTATATTTTAAACAAACCTGTTGGTTACATTACAACCCTCAGCGATCCACACCAAAAAAAGGCGATCACCACCCTTTTTCCCCCTACGATCAAACACCGAATTTACCCGGTGGGTAGATTGGATCTAGATTCGGAAGGATTACTTCTCTTAACCAATGATGGCGAGCTAACCCAGCTACTTCTCCACCCACGCTATGAAATCCCACGAATATATCAAGTATTGGTTTCTCCGATCTTTTCACCTACCCAGCTTGATTCATTACGGATGGGTATGGAACTAGAGGAAGGACACACCGGTTCCATTCAAGCAAACATACAATCCAACCAATCGGATAAAACCTGGCTTCAACTCACATTGTATCAAGGTTGGAAACGCCAAATTCGGCGCATGCTTGGCTTGTTAGGATCTACCATCCATATATTGCGACGTATTGGCTATGGTCCCCTTCTATTGGGGGATTTGCCGATAGGATCCTGCCGTCGTTTAAATAAAAAAGAAATAGAGCAATTAAACCACCTGAAAAAAACACTCCAAAACAATTAATGAAGAGTCATCATGCACTACTTAGTTGTGGTGGATATTCCAATAACGCGAGTGCATTGCAAGTACAACAAGGGTAGCACTTTATTCTCTTTATATATAGGATTACTTGCAGGTTGGTAGTAAATGTGCACACGGATTCCGCTCGGGATAACGTTTGGTCCATCCACTTCGCATCATGGCTTTTTGGATCATTAATGCTTTTCGGTCCCAGGGACTTGCCCCTCGTTCCGCTCGCGTTGTCGTAAGCAACATTTGAACGAATGGAATTATTTCGGTCTGAAAAAAAGTTGGTGTATACGTCATCTCTAAAATAACAAGAGGATAGGTTGTGTTGAACTGAAATGTAGAAAATTGGTGCTGGATTGTAGTAGTAATATCTGAATATGAGAGTAACCGTTGCAGATAATACATTAATCCTGCCATACTTGCATGGGATTCCGTTATAAATTGTACACGTGCAGCCGATTCCGTGGGCGTGCTTTTCAATTCTAATAATACATAAGGAACATGTCTAATCACCGTTTCGATATTTTTTTCATCGGTCGCATTGTTCAGCCGTTGTACAGCACTGGCATAAACATGAGTCAAAAGAGTAGAGCTAGCGGAAGGATTCTCCATCGAAAATACTATTTCAACGGGTGCTTGGGATTGATTTAGCAATGCGTGAATAGAACGATAACTTACACTCGTATCATGACGTGTTGGTTGTCTGGTGATAATGGCTAATGCGTTATCCTGATAGCTTGCACTCACGATAAAAAGAAACGGGGGATCGGGAATCATTCGTGTCTCATAGGGTGCATAAATCGATGCCCTAGATAGATGATTTAGCAGAGCAGTTTTAACCCAGTACGATAATAGAGCAGAAGGATACGCTCTAAGGGAATCCCATTGAATAATAATCAACAATTGGGGGGACAAGGGAATCCCCGACTGTATTTGCTGGTAAACTTCTTCTACAGTTAATCCGGTCGGGGCTAAACTGGATACCGCAATACTTTGTATATTAGAACCCCCAGTAATACCGCAAGTCTGAAGATACTCCATGACATATTTTGATAGGGCAGTTTGAATTTGTGCTGATGCAGCATCGGAATGATAGGTAGGTATATCCAAATTAGCACGGATATAATAGGGCGACATTTCAAGAAATAAGGACCGTTCACAAGATTGGCTCGGTATGCATTGCAGTAAGGAGAGTCCTGTTATAATAACGCTGAACGCGTATAGCACCCAACCGTTCATTTCGGTTTCCTAACCAAAAATAGAAGTTGAATTATGGATTCTGACTTTGCTTTTTGTTTTCAGAAGTAGATTCGGTTGCTTCTTTCTCTGTTAAGCTTTCCATATCCCCTTCTAAAAATGCATCTACATTATCCTCTTCCGATTCGGAGTTATTGATAACTTCCAGTTGATCCAGATCATCAATCCGATGTTCCTCTAGGGATTCCTCAGTCGTAGGTTCAGCCAGCGTTGTTTCTTCTATTGCTTGGGATGTAGGCTGATCCCCTGATACTTGGGCTGATTCATGAGAAGTCTGATCCTTATTCGTTGTGGAACAGGTTAGGAAAAATCCCACTAAACCCAGCACGATGAAAAGTATAATTAATCTCATTGCAATCCTCCGCATCTAATCCGTATAGGATGCCCTATAGAACATAATGGAAATATAAGACTTCGTCAACGGATAAATCCGGCGACGGAGGAAAAAGTTATATGTCATTACAAACATAATGAAGCAATCTCCGTATCGATAATATTACTTCGTCACCTCGTTCCACGCCAAGACGAGTTTGATCTCGGTAGCAGATTCATCCGCATATTACGAGCGTGGGATTTTGGTTTCGTGTTTCTTATCACATAGCGGTCCGCGATTGGTTGTCAGAATTGGGGATCGTGTCGAATTAATTGGAATGCTTGGGTATATAGTCGGGTACGAGAATCACTTTAATTAGCTCCAGGGGAGTATACTCATATTGTGTAGCAATCGCTTTAATCGTATCTGATGGGGAAGCATGGATTCCAACAGCACCTAACCGTTTCTGAGCAAGACGTAAGTTAATCCCAAGTTGCTCACAAAATACTTGAAGCGTCTTTCGCCCAATACCTTTCCCTGAGAATTCCACTTCCACTTGGGTTGGAGTGTAGGGAGACGTTTCATCGTAGATGGGTTGCGGTTCCAGTGGTTGAATATATATATACACTGCCATGGGAGTCATTCCATTCTGCTTTGCAATTTCTTCTAACGTATCTTGAGTCGATTCAAAATGAATCCCCTCTTCACGTAATCGTTTTTCAGCTTCGGAAAGATTGATATCCATTTTTTTGGTAAATGCCTGCAAGGACAACAACTCAGCATGACCAAAGGGAGGCTCGTATTTATCTTGTAGGATCCATGCATCTTTAATGGCATCATTAAGATCCAATAAGAACGCTAATGGTGGCAAGTAAAGCAGGGAACTTAGAATAACCAATAATGTAACTACCGAAGCAATAAGCAGTTCTCGCCATAGATTGATTGCTTGGGTAAGCTTGCTTCTAAAGTAATTTAGGAGCGCTTTCCAATTGAAAAGGATATGCGCGATTCCCGCTACTAAAAACAAAATACTGGAAAGAATATGAATATTCCCCCAATCCGTTTTGGATAACCCCAAAAACACCCAATGAGTCCAATATGCGATCCGTCCTTCTGGTACTAGATATAAAATAAGTCCAGAAATCCCCATTATGAGAAATCCAAAAAGAGTAAAAAACGATGTTAGCCCACGTGTATGGAGCTTGGTTTTTTTCATATATCCATTCCCATAAATTATTTTTAGTGCAAGTTTAATCCATCCGTTCCTGAATGAATACCGATCCTTGTTGCTGAAAATCGTGACAAACGGATTTTCGAACGCGTTCATCCGCAATCATTTGATCCATTATTGAATGCAAACCTCGATCTCCTTGATTTACTGCTGCCTGATGCGCAACACAAATACAGGCACCTTCCCAAAAAACGGGCTGGGTGGATTCGGGGAGGGGATGATCCTCTTTACATTGAGGAATCAAAGGAATCATGTTTTTCGTATTGTGTTCGGTCCCACAGATCACAATCATTCCCGCTTGGTTAAAGGCATCCACATATTGTTGAAGCACAGCAGGAGCATTTCGATTGGGAATAAATTCAACTGCAATGACGCCCATTTCTAGCAAAGTGTTTATCAAAACGTGTGGATCCTTTTCCCATTCATTGCATGCGGCTTTGGTACCATCTGCTAAAATGGGATAACACGGGATACCTCCGCTTTCTTTTATCAATCGCATACTCTCTGCAACGGATAAGTAGGCGTCATCGGTTTCTGCAATGAATGCAGGTGCTCCCGCTTTAAGCAGATGGGATCGTATCTCATTCTGCAGTTGGGGTTCCTGGTCCATGGAAGATTTTGGGGTCTGTTTAAAAATTTGCTCTAGATAGGTGAGTTGTTCGGAAGGATTGGTGAATTGCTTTTTCACCATGATACTGACAGCTTGGGCGATATGACGCTCACGAACCATTCCACGTGTCAGGGTATCATGAATCCAATCATAATCTAGTTGGAGAATAGGACGAAACTGCTTCAAATAACCGTTCAACAACTGTAGCATGTCCTTCATACGAGCTGCATTTTGATCGGTAAGGCGTTGTAGTGTATTCGGCACCCACGATGATTCATATACCGCCTTCCCTTTTGAATCACAAGCCAAACTTTTCCCACAAAAATAACCGATTCCTGGATTTTTCGGATCATTTAAACGGATATTCTGTTTCTGTAACGAAGGTTCCAGAAATATGGTTTCAATGTTGGTAGTGGGATAGAATGAACTGGTTTCTGCTACCTGCATGAATTCCTCAAACCCCGCAGTCGTATTAAAATCAGTGATACCCACCACAGAAAGATCCTCATTCGTGGCTTTTTCAATAATCTGTTGTACATCATTAAATGCAGAAAAGGAATAGGGGGTGTGAATGTGCATGTTCGTTTTGGGAACGCTCATTACCGCAAATCCTTCGTCATTTCACCCAGTTTTCCACCAGGATGAAAAACCGCATAGTCTTTCCGCTGGAAATCCCGTGCTTGTGCAAGAGCAACCGCCAGGGCATCTCCAATGGCAAGGGTTACAGTGGTACTATTTGTTGGGGCTAAATTTAAATGATCGGCTTCCTCAGTAACGTCATACACCAACGCGACCTTTGATGCTCTTACTAAGGTGGACTCCGCTTTGCCTGAAAGCGCAACAATCGGTATATTCCTTGCTTGGAGATGAGGGAGTAGCTGAGTCACTTCTCCGCTTTCTCCACTATTAGAAATCGCTAGGACCACATCTTCTTTTAAGATCATTCCAAAATCTCCATGCATCGCCTCCGAAGCGTGAACAAAAAAGGAGGGCGTACCAAGACTTGCCAGGGACGCGGCTATTTTCTTTCCGATATGTCCGGATTTCCCAACGCCAGTTATCACAACTCTTCCTGTACACCCCAAAATTTCATGTAAAACGGGGGCTATCTGTGGTTGCAGGATATCTAAATTCCGATGGATCATCTCGGCTTCCCGTTCCATCACCTGCAAAAATGCCTTGGTTTGTTCTTGCTGCATCATCGCTATGCTCCTTTCTTTTGATTTCAACGTAGTTATAGTACAGGAAATTCGTATTAATCAATTGAGAAAATTAAACTATAACCAATATGGTACACCATAAAAAATGGCGGTGAGTCGATTGATTATGAGTTTCCTATTTTGACCACTCGATATTCTGTTGGAATTGAAATATAGAATAGTTCCGAAATTTGTTCTTCTACGATGGTACGAATGGTAGGATCAATCACCATCATTATTTCAGCAGAACCCTGCATAAACATGGTATATCCATACGCACCATTCACCAAACTATATGGAACGGCGATTTGATACTCCTCCGTTAGGTAGATACGATGATTATGAACATATACATAATTGGGATTTAAATACGCTCCTTGGGTTTCATCGTAATAGTAATTAAAACTAATTCGGGAAGATGGATGTAAGAAGCCTCCGGGTCCCGCCTCCGAAACGGAATAATTTAACGCATCTAGTAGTTCTTGTCCCGAAAGATGAATCACCGTAAGCTGATCATCAAATGGGAGCATCTGGTGTAAATCCAGCTTTGTAAGCGGACCCATTTTTCCACCTGCGCGAAGCAAATCTCCGTGGATTAGAACCGCATCGATTGGCATGGATTGATTTACATGTTTGTACAGGATATCAGTAATAAAATGTGCCCAGCTATTATCTTCTGCGGTCTGATAAGGGATGTCAAAAATACAAGTACCGATCTGGCGTTTCCCTCGTTTTTCCGTATTCATCCGGAACCGAGCTAAAATACGGGAAAGCTGTTCATCAAAGACCACTTCGTTAGGTTGTTCAATAATTTCCTGAGAACGCAATGGATGCAGGCTTTCAACTAAACTATAATGACGGGAAGAATCGGGTGTATATAGAATATTACCTTCTAATACCGCATCGGTTTGATCCGTAACCCCGTACACCCCTGTGATACCCTCTAAACCTTCCATTTCTTTCATCAATGCCACGTGACTATCGTACCGTTGTACAAAATGCCCCATTACATAAATATCCAAGTTCGGATAATCCTCCCGAATCATATCCCGGGTTTCTCGAATGGTTTGCATCGGGTTTAATAACCGATACCCTTTCGTTTGATCCGGATGCAAGAACTCAAAAGCATCTGGGGGGATGATTCCAATAATTGCATAGGATGGATGTTGCTTATCAGGTAATAGTACGTAGGAATCGAATATGGCAGGTTGAAGATTTGCAGCCAGGATAGGGAATGAGTGTATATTGTCTTGTTGGGATGCTGTTTCAGCTGGAGCTTTCGCTAGGTTGATTAACCGTGCAATTTCCTGGCTGGTTAGATAGAAATCGCGTGGTCCCAAAACAAGCGCACCCGTGGGCAATCGCTTCAGTAATTGAATCATCGCTTCTCCATTAGAATAGAAGGCTTCCGGACTACCATAAAGCATATCCCCATTCCCAATTAAGGTTATGGGGCGTCCTAATTCGTTTTCATGTTTGGTTAGTAATGAAGAAACTAAACTAATCCCACCTCGGTGCAACGAATCCCCGTCGCTTTGGATGGTTTCTGTGAAAATATTTCCATCAAAGCCGGATATAATCATCATCGTCCTATTTTTCCCAACAGTACATGCAACCAGAACACTTAAGATTAGTATGAGGAAAAATACCATGCTTAGATAACGTATACTTTTGTTACTACTTAATGATTCCATATATCTCCTTACGACAGCTCCAGTCTTCCTCTCCATCTCTCGGAACCTAATATGTACCCATGAGCGCGTCTTTTAGTTAATCAGTGTAAATTAACGAATCCATTCCCCTATAAAATTCAGCTGTATAGAGGTGTGGAGAATGTGAGGAAATATGCGGGTTCCTTTTCTGTCTTTTATTCCAACTAGAAAGTAATAACGCGACAAATCCCAATCATGAAAATAATGAAGATATCTTTGGTTTGCAACCGAATGGTTTCGAATACACCCTTTATGAAGGTCAAAGATGGAACGTGCTTACAACAATCGAACGGTAGGAACACAATCATATTATTGTTTATTCACCACATAATTCGCAATGGTACCAATAAGGTGAGTGTGTGTTTATGCAAAGCGGGTTATTCCTGAACAAAAAAGATCTGGGGAAACATCGGTATTAAAGCTGAAAATAACATGTAGCAGAATTGTGGTATTTCAACCGAAATCCATCCGCTCCACAATGGTTGATCCTTCCCCAGATTATATAATGGGTTAATCCCTATTGGGTACTGTACTTTACTAGATGCGTTTTTGTTTTAATTGCTGATTTGCCTCTCCTTCATTCTTTTGGAAAGAAATGCATCTAGATGGCTTAAATTTACGGGTTTGGTGAAAAACCCATCCATTCCGGCATCCTTGCATGCTTGTTCCGCATGTTCATTTGCTGTAACAGCGATAATCAGACAATGCTGATCGGTATTGGCTTCCAAGGTGCGAATTTGTTTGGTCGCTTCGATTCCAGACATCTGAGGCATATTAACATCCATAAAAATACAATCTATCGGACGTTTTTTGAATAATTGAATCGCCTGTTCGCCACTAAATGCTTTTAGCACGGAATAATGAACGGTCTTAAAATACAACTCCAAGAGCTGCATATTCATAGGGCAATCATCAACGATTAGCAATGTAGGACGGCGTTTACCCTGACGAGTGGGGAATTCTAAATCGTCCTTATATTTGGTGGAGCGTGTATTATATTCCATCATTTTATTCATCATCGTTTTTAAACCAGTTATAGTAATGTTTGGATTTTGCTGCAACATTTGTTTGGGCTTGATCGTCACAGGATAAGTCCATTCTATTCTCATATGTATCCTGCACCGAAAAATTGATACGACTTCCTTCATCATACTCACGGGTACGAAAAGATAGCATTAAATTAGCAAAGATCATGCCGGAAAAATGCAGGCTCAACATCTTGCTTTCATCCGATCGGACCAGTAGAAGAATCCAGGAATTGGGTTCGTTTGGTGATATATTTCTCAAATTCGAGCATTTTTATGGATTTCACTCGTGTCCAAGGGTTCTAGATGTGGCAGAATATTTTACCACTAACAAGAAAATTCTCGTATTCGAGATACCGAATAATAGCTTAAGATTAACGCTGTTTGCGTATTAGAATATTGAATTTTTTTATCTTTCTGGATAAGGCTTTATTAGATATCCCTAATAGTTTTGATGCTTTAATTTGATGGTAATTCGTTTGTTCCAATGCTTCGATAAGTGCATTTTTCTCAAGTTCTTTTAAATTTAGGGTATATGAAGAAGATTGTGTTGTGTTATTCCAGGTTACTGGTATTGCTTCGGGAAAGCGAAAATGCTCCATCCGAAGTTTATCTGCGTTTTGTCCTAAAATCAATGCTCGCTCTACCAAATGCTGTAACTCTCGCACGTTTCCTGGAAATTCATAGGTCATAAGGCGATCCACCACGTCCTGGTCTATCTCCAAGGGACGAATATGCAATTGATTTGCATACTGGTGAATAAAATACTCTAGTAACAGGGGAATATCCTCCGGATGCTCTTTCAGTGGTGGAATGGTGATTTCTATGGTATTCAATCGAAAATATAAATCCTCACGGAATTGTTGGTTTCTCAACATCGTTGGACTATCCTGATTGGTGGCTGATACGATTCGTACATTTATATCAATTTCTTTACGATCACCAACTCGTTTGATTGTTCGATCTTCCAACACCCGAAGAATTTTTGTTTGCGCAATCCGTGGCATATCACCAATTTCATCCATAAATAACGTTCCCCCCTTAGCCGCTTCAAAATATCCCATACGATCTTCATGCGCACCGGTAAAAGCCCCTTTCCGATAGCCAAATAGCTCACTTTCGATCAAATTTTCTGGAATAGCAGAGCAATTAATGGTACAAAACGCATGCGCTTTCCGAGGACTGGCATAATGAATCACCCGAGCGATGAGCTCTTTGCCCGTTCCACTCGGTCCACAAATAAATACCGAAGTATCCGGAGCATTTGCTGCCCGTAACGTCAGATCTATCACCTCTTTCATGTGATCGCTTTTCCCAATAATTTGTCCAATATCTTTTTCTAACTCTTTAGAGATGAGGGATTTCTCTTCAGTAATACGTTGCATTTGGTATTTTAACATTACATATTTTTTCGTACGCTGAATCGCTGCTTCCAATACTTCCGCCTCTAATGGTTTATGAAAAAAATCAAACGCATCATAGCGTAATGCACTTAATATCGCATCGGAATCCCCATACCCCGTAATCATAATCACTTCGATATTTGGATAGTGCTGCTTAATTTTCTTCAACAGCGCAATTCCGTTTTGTTCAGGAAGGTTTATATCTAATAATACCACATCAATAGATTGATTTTGAAGAATGGATAGTGCTTCGGAGGGGGATCCGGTTCCTACCAGATGGTAGGCATCATTCCCAGCCAACCATTCGATAATCTCTTCACGCAAATCCGCTTCATCATCAAGTACTAATATATGAAGTTGATTCATAAGCTCTCTCTGTTTTTTCCGACCTAACCCTACGGAACAATTGGTACAACTATGACAGGGTTTTGGAAATCCATCCTGTCTTAATAAATCCATTGCTATTGGAATTTTAGCGTTCGTATGATGGTTCCACATTCCCTGCTATGTGATTTGAAGCTTTCAAGCCCCTATCTTGGTGAATTGAAACGCTTGTTTAATAAATTGCTCGTTATACGGTACTCGATATATCTAATATATCATTTTTTTTATTTGAGGGCAAGGTATTTAGGTAGTGCACTTTCCCAAAATGGTAATTGTATTGAATACCGTCCACCGATGAAGAAAACCAGTGACTATAATCTGCAGAATAAAACAACATTGAAGCCAGTAAGAAAATCATATTTGTTCTAAGTTCCAACATATAATCAATATAGTGTTGAATTTGTAGAACTACTGCCCATCCTCTGGGGTATCCATCATTATGAGGGTGAAACAGGCGTTTTGGATGGAGCATAAAAGGTGAGTGTAATCGTGGTTTGAATTGTCTCCGTACTTTCAATGGTAATATCTCCCGCCATCTCCTTTATGATTCCATAACTAACCGACAATCCCAATCCTGTTCCTTTATCAACCGGTTTCGTAGTAAAAAAAGGTTGAAATAATTTCTCTCGTATGGAGGGAGGAATCCCAATTCCGTTATCAGCTACACAAATTAGCAGCCGATCGTCCTGGCGTGTTGAGTGCAATGTAATCGTGGGTTGGAATGTTATGTCTTCATGCTTCTTTTTTTCTTCTAATGCATCACGCGCATTTGTCAGTAGATTTAATATCACTTGTTCGAATTTATACATGTTTCCAAGCAAAATAGGTTGATCAGCTTGTAAGTCTTTTTGTACAACTATTCCCGCTCGATTATACCTATTTTCCGTCATAGAAAGCGCATTTGCGATGGCTTCATGACAATCAAAGTACTGTTGTGAAACATCTGCTTGATCTCGGGAAAAAATACGAATATGTTCAATTAATGATTTGATCCGTTCGATGCTTTGCTGTAGCTTATTGATCTTTATATTCACTCGATCTTCCAGCTGATTATCTGATATGACCATGCGTTTAATATTTGAAAGCCCTAATGCAATGACACTCAAGGGTTGATTAATCTCATGAGCAATTCCAGCTGCCAATTCTCTCAAAGCAAGCAGTTTATCCGATTGAATAAGTTTGCGATTCTGTTCTTTCTTTTCTCGTGCCATGCGCGCTTGTTCGGATAAGTCCAAAATAACTGAACGAAGCCCTACCACCTGATCCTCATTCATTAAAGGTACTGAATGAATCTGTACAGGAATCAACGTACCATTTTTGCATCGAAGCAAATGAATCATCATCCCATCAAAAAGATTCGCGAGTGAATCTTCCCCTTGAACATGTTCCGGTGTTATTTCTTTAAGCAAATCATTTGTGTAAATGCCGTTGTGGAGATCATTGGGTGTATAGCCGGTAAGATGGAAACCTGTATGATTGAGATAGAGTAACCGCCGTTCCAAACTAAATTCGGCATAGATAATCGGAAGTAATTCGATCGCAGTGCGGAATCGATTCTCACTTTCCCAGATCGCTTGTGCCGCACGTTCCCGTTCGGTAATATCTTCTGCAATCCCATCGATATATTGGAGGGTTCCCTGTTCATCAAATACAGGTGTCATATATAGATTCAGAAAAATAGTTTGATTATTACGTTTGCGAAAGCGTACATTAAAATGCACTTGCTTTCTTTTAATTTTGAGTTCTTGAATAAAATGCATCCGCTGTTCTGGGTTTTCATACAGATCGGTAGCAATATCTGTTATTGATTCAATCAACTTTTGGGGTGTATTAAAACCAAGCATCCGTGCAAACGAGGGATTGGATGCTGTTATTTTCCCATCCAGAGTGGATTGAAAAACCCCAATGGGTGCATTTTCAAAAAGTATTCTATAACGGCGTTCACTCTCATATAACTGCGCTTCAATACGTTTTCGATTGGTAATTTCTCTTAAAACTGCCTGAATATATTGCTTCCCTTGAAAATGTAACCTATGGAGCTGCACTTCCACAAAAAAATGATTCCCATTTAATGCTGTATGTTCCCATTCATATTGCTGTGGTTCTCCTTCTAGCACCTGGTTAATTATTTGAATGGCTTTTTCTTCGGATGATTGCCCATCCGGTTGGATTCTAGGAGAGAACGTGAACAGAGAACAACCCAAAATATCTTCTTTGCAGGAAGCCTGAAATAGTGCGACTGCCTTTGCATTGCAGTCTAAAAGTGAATATCCATCCATGATTATCATGGGATCCTGTACATCCCGGAAAAACGTTTGGAATTGATGTTCCAACGTTGATTTTATTTTCCGGTATCGATTCTTTAAATGCAGTACAACCAACGTAATGATACTACCTAATAGTGCTATACCAATACTTAGAATGAGATCAAAATACCATGAGTTCAGCAAACCAAATATAACCGACATTATTTTCATCACATCAAGTCACTTTCTTTGGACAATCCCATGCAAGCGATTCTGTCATCCTGCTCGGCACAAGAATAGCGAGGTGTTATCAATACAATCATAATAATAAAAAGAATGCATCTTAATCGTTACCATTATCTGAACCATCCGCTCGTTCAACGAATGGTTTGATTCGTCCTCTAAAAATATACAGCAAAACGTGTACCAATATTTTGACATGTGTTCGCTTTTACTATTTTATTTTTATGAAGTAACAAACCTTCCCATTAAGCTTTTCCCAACATGTAATATACCAACGTGTCTTTGTGAATAAAGTGAAGCAATTACAATTCCAGAAATCAGATTGCTTCGGTGTGTTGCTTTTCGAAACAACGCTTTTTCTTTATTCGTGAATTCATTTCTTTGCATCAGTTTGAGATTCATCCATGATTTTTCAGTATATCTTGTTTTTTAAGCGGAATCCACTATCTTTAAAGAAAGAACCAACCGAAAATCTAGACTGAAAAGGGGCTAGGCATCATGAAAATGATAAAGACCATGGATGATATCCAATCCATTGCATTATCCGTCCTAAAAAGGATGGCACAGCATAAATACGAAAATGAGCAGGTTGAAATCTGGATGCATTTATTTGTAACCGCACTCGCTTTAGCAAGCCAAGCGGATGAAGTAGTGGAATGGGAAGAGCGGGAAGTGTTTATGGATCTGTGTAGATGGCTTGTGCGAGCGAAATCCAATCTCCCATACAAATTCAATAAGACAATGTTGAATACACTCATGGAAGCGTTTAATGATCCCAAGACATTGGAAGCAATTCAAAAGGAAACCAAGCAGCTAGTAGCCAAGGGCGCCTGGTCATCTAAGAATGAAGCCGATGCATTCCAAGAATTTTTGTTCCGATCGTATCACGAAGCCATGTTTCGGTTGATGTTTGCAGATGGGATTTTTGAAACAACCGAACGTGCTTATTTAGAGAATGCTTTAGAACAATTCCAACTCCCCCGCACACTGGTTAGTGAATGGGAACAAAAATATAGCAATATCCTCTAACACAGGGGATATAGGAATGTTGATGGACAAAATGATGTGCGTTTTATGCCTATTCTTACCATCCAGAGTTTGCTGAATTTTTATGAAATCCTGTTCAAGGTTAGTGGAGGTGATCCATGATACGTTATTTTAGTATTGCCATGCTGTTTATACTTACTGTTTTAGTTGGAACGGTTTATGCATTGGAACATGGACCCGTTTGGGATACTTCTCCATTTTACAATACCCCAGAAGGGGAACAGGTACGTTATCAGGTTACACGGATTCCTTTTACGGAAAACTGGAATATACTTGAATATCATGCGTATAATCTCACGCACCGATCCCCTTCCCATCAAAAAATCAACGGGTGGTATCAGATGACACTGAAACCTGGGGAAGTATTTATCAGTATTGTTTATTGTTTAACAACACGTTCGTATAATTGGATTGCAGTAACATATAAAGATAACGATTGGTTCTGGCAATCATTTTATCAACGCACATGGCGACCTTTACGTCAGGATCATGTGCAGAAAGAATTTGTTGATGGTATTCATCATCGGTTTACCACGGCTGTATTTTATCCACTTCCCACCCCGATTCTTTATTATCAATTTGGAATAACCCCTTGAAATCCTCTCCCAATAGCTTTTTAAAAAGCGATGAAACGAATTCTTCTTTCTGGAACTTACGTCCTGAATTAAGAGAAACGTATCTTTCTGATTCGATGTTTACTCCTAGTTTATCGTTACTTCAACCTGTTCCCATCGGATCAAAAAGCGAATCTTCTTCACTTGAAACCTTAATAGAATCCACCTATATTTCGCCATCCCTAGGAAATCTATTAAATCAGGTTGGAAAACAGCTAACATTTAACGAAGGAAATAGTATCTGGCGTTTGGAAACTGGTTTTGGAGGAGGAAAAACCCATACGCTTCTTGTTTTGTATAATACATTTATTCATTCTGCCCGCTCTGCTACGTTTATGGATGAAAAGCGGACATTCGACAGACCGGAAACCTGTCGTGGTGTCGTATTATCGGGAGATCAATATGGTGGTGCGCAGTGTG
>CAYPZJ010000013.1:0-26193 GCA_964414635.1 uncultured Spirochaetia bacterium | reverse complement strand
CAGTATAACCTTGAAGGATGTGGATGCATTTTTAGAACAGATTCATTCGAATGAACAAGCATTGTTGGACATACCGGATACCTGGGTGACACTGGAAGGTGGAACATACCTAGGGATGCTTCAAATACCAAATGCAGAACGGGAGACGTATGAATTACAGGTGGGATTTCCGAACGGGGATCAGACCGGTCTTTCAGAAACAATTTTTCATTTATCGTGGCACTTAAACGAATACAGCAAAGCAGCTGGAACGTTGGTGTTGGATGCGTTTGATTCAAATTCCTGGTATAGTCGTGTAGGGATAATATTCGATCATCAATTAAGTCGTCCTGTGGTAGAAAGCTATGTATATTTAAAAAATCCAATTGAAAGCTTGATTGATGTAGTTCATCTGAAAATTGAAAAAGCCAATCCGTTTATGTATTCTAAAACAAGTATTTGGGGATATGCTTCCTGGAACGATCAAAATTTGGTTGCAATTCGGGAAGAGATGGGGGATAGCATTCCCTATCTAAGCGGTAGTCGTAACGACTTACTACGTCCCATTATTCGTTGGTTTATTCATTTAGAAAAAAATGGATCCGGCGGTGTACACTGGGAATGGCAGAACCGAGCGTTTTTCCATCCCTCTGTTAGTATTGATCCTCCCGATTCGAATCCTGATTTGTTTTATATGGAATCACGAGGGGAATGGTATTTCGATCAACAGGGTATGGATCTTGCTCATTGGGAAGATGCTCAGTCTGTAGATGGAAGCATCTCAAGTACTGACCCGCCTTCACCAAGCTATGTAACCCTTATGACCATAAACAGTTTTCTTGATGATATTCTGATGGAAAATTCACTGGTTAGCCGCTATCGGGATACCACAACCGAGGATTTCCCGACGGATGAAATGAAAGCGTATTTTGATCCGGAAACGTTGCATTTGCTTCATTCACTCCATCCAGAAAATTCTGCTTTGTTTGCACCTTTGGAATAATTGAGCGGTGCTATCTACCCGCTGATTTTTCACTTGTATCAATCGATTCAAACCGTCTAGATTCATGTAATTTTTGATTTATGATAATGCTATTTTTATATCATGCTTGCAATAGGGGTACGTGCATACCTCTTCAGTACAAGTCCCAAAAAAATGCATACGATTCCTTGAATAAAGTTGAGAAAATTGTTGAAAATGAGATGGGGTGTGTTACGATTTGACTGTGTACATTTTCTGGGATTACCCCAAATATTCTAATGTTATTAAAGAGGAAAGTTATGAAAGTAAAGATTCTTACACCGATCATGATTCTCATGATCGCGTTATTTGTTTCTTTTGCCGGTTGTGATGAAGACACCACCCTATATTTTGGAAGTAATGATACAGCAGGTTACTTGCAAGGTGTTGTTTTCAATGCACTAACCATGGCACCCTTAGAGGGAGTGGAAATAACAGTAATGATTGGTTCCCAAACCATTATTGCTACAACTGAAGCCGATGGTTCGTATACCATGTATGGGCTTCCCAACGGGACTCAAATGTTTACCGCTACATTAGCGGGATACCGTACCTTCAGGGGTACTAAGAATATTACAGATCGATCCAATATCGGAAATATACGCATGTTCCCGATCGGAATACCAACCGATGCGTTAACGATTTATGTATACGATTACGATCAAAATCCGGTTACAGGAGCAATCGTTTCTGTTTCAGTTAGCAATGTTAATTCGGGTAATTTATTAAATCCCGAACTTCCTACTGGTGCGGGTGGTGTGTTTAATGCCACCAATATTATTAGCCCAACAGGTGACTATCCTGATAATGTAGTCCTTGGTGGAACAACGGATGCTACTGGTATGGTTACTATTGAAGCAACCAATTTAGTATTGGGTGCAGAATATAACATCGATGTACGCGGGGCTGTTGATGGAAGCGGAAATGCACTAGGGCTGGCTCAGGATTCAAAATGGGTGGCTGGGAGTGATCATCCTACCAAGAATTTGTTTCTAGATCTACTTGCAGCGACACCTATTGCGATTTCAACGAATAATATCGATGAAACGGGAACCTATGATGAAACGTTAGTTACATCTTCGTTTGAAATTACCTTTGCCAATGCCATTGAATTGTGTTCTGCTGATGCGGATCATGGTTGGCAAAACCGTACGACGGATGAATTTACATGGCAAGATACCGATGGGGATGCGGTAATTTCACGTCCACCGGCTACCGGTAGTCAGGTAACTGCTACGTTATCAAATAATAATGAAACGCTAACCTTGGAACCCATTTTTGGAGCGGGAAATCGAGCAGAAGATACCGATGATAACTTGGTTCTCGTTTTTAGTGGAGTCGAAGTGAAAGTAGCGGGCACTTCCGATAATGGATGTACTCCCTTGCTAGATCCGGATCTTCCTCCCTATTCTTTAGTTAATAATGATGAAACGGTTCAAATTCGTAGTGTAAGCCCTGCACGCTATACTTATCCAGCGATCACGGTACGCAATACCTTAAACGAAGATATCCCTGTAGCAGACTATAATCCTGCAAATGTTCAAGTAGCAGGATTGACAGGGGAAACAGATTATCTTGACATTTTCTTCCGAGATAGTGTCGAGTACTGTACAACCTCAGCACCAACCGCGGCTTTTGTACAACCCCCAACAGATGGTGGAAATACGATTATTTCTACATTGGATCCAACCACACCTTACGATTTTCTACTAGGTTTTGATATGGGCGGTTGGTATACCAATATCCAGATTCAAGCTATATATGATACATTAGGAGATGGATATGATGGCGTGGATGAAGGTGGTTTAAGTGATGATACCAATATTGATGTAGAATTTTCAGGTATCGAAGTCAAATATGCGGATGATCCCGATACAGAGTGTGTTGATCTGACCACGGTTAATAATCAATGGGATGGAAGCACGGTTGATTTAACCTTGCTTGATGTGGAACAATAAACGTACCGCGTTGATATCAACGTATGAATACATAAACAAAGGATAACATTATGAAACAACTAATACTTGTATTGATAGCGGTGTTGGTAGGGATGACGATCAGTACCACCAGCTTCGCCAAATCAGACGTATTTGAAGATGTGAACGAACCGGTATCGGATTTTTCGTTGCTGTTTAATATGAACAACATCTTTAGAAATACTGAGTTCTTTAGTGCGTATCAGGGAGTTGGAGGCGGACTTATGATGAGCCTCAGTGAAAAAATGGCGCTTCGTTTTACCCTTGATTTTACACGTACAGCAGGATTAGAAAAGAGAGGAACCACTACGTACTACCAAGGATCAGAAGTGGTGAATGTGGATAAATCATTCAACGATGCAGGAAGCAGTAATGTGTTGGATCTTGCTGCAGATTTTCTGTATTTCTTTTCTGAAGGGAAAGTAAATCCGTATACCGGTGGTGGATTGCTTGTCGATTGGCAATTGGATACCTTAAAGTATACAGATGATAGCAACGACTTCTACGATGAAATTGTAGATAATAAAACCAATACATTGATGCTTGGTTTGGAAGCACTGTTTGGTATTCAATGGAATGTAAAACCTCGCATTTCCTTGTTTTTAGAATATGGACTCACCATCAACGTATTTGAAACGTATAAACGTACGGATTCGACTATCACCCAAGATAAAGTTGGAAATACCAGTGCCCAAAATGAAGAATATACCGTGCGAACGGGTCAATCCTGGTTTAATATGAATTTGGGATTAACCCATGGTGGTGCGTTAGGTATTTCGATAAATATTTAGTCGTTGTATTAAGGTGAAACGAAATTTTGAGAAAATAAAAGAAAAGGAAATCATTATGAAAACAAAAATATGGATTGGAATCCTGGCAAGTCTTTTTGTCATGGGTATGTTTGCATGTGAACCCGATCGCTCGGGTTTATCTCCTTATTTTAGTGATTGGGATCCACCTGCGATCCTCCAAGGATATGTCCTTGATGGGATTACTGGGGATCCGCTTTCAGGTGCTAGTATTACCGTTGATGTGGGTAGTGCGATGATGTCTGCTAGTACGGACGCAACGGGTTACTACTCAATATATGGGTTACCCAATCAAGCGGTGAATGTGGGAATTACTCTAGCCAATTATTTTTCATTCAAAGCGTATTATACTCCTGCCAATGGTGGTGTTACGATTAAGAATGTTCGGATGTATCCTATTAACTATGCCAACGAAGATTATATAATGCGCTTGTATGATAATGATGGTACGGTTGTTACGACTGCTACGGTAACCGCAACAATTACTACCCCTAATGGAGCGGGTATTTTGGATACAGAATTTAGTGATTATGCTTATTCCAATACGAACGGAGCAGTTGTAAATGCACAACTATCCGCCACCCCAGATGCTACCACCGGTGATATTACATTCGCCCAAGCTCAACTAATCTTGGGTGCCACCTATACCATCAATATATACAATGCAAGTGATGCAGCAGGTTACCCCTATGAATACAATGGAAGTGCGTTAAGCTTTACAGTTGGAGTGGATCATGCATCCTTACCACCCATTTTTCTGGATAAAGTGGCTGCAACACCGGTTGCACTTTCTGTAAATACAGCAGATGCAGATGGGAATGTAGATTATACGACCGAACAATCCTCCTTCGTTGTCACATTCGCCACAGATATTGAAGTTTGTTCCGATGAGGATAATCATTCCTGGACGAATGTAACGATTTTGCATCCCGATTATGCCCGGACCGACTCTGACCTTGATGGTAACTGGGCACAAGCGGCAGGCACCGATGCATTAACAGTTGCTGCAAGTGGAAATACGTTAACGGTATCAGATTACGAAGCAGCAACTGGAACCGAAGATGCGGATGATAATTTAATCATCAATTTGACGGGTATTATGGTTCAGGTAATGGGAACCGATACGTGTGTTTCCTTGGGAGCAGTCCAGTTTGGAGGTCCTCCCTATGCTACTATCACTCCCTATTGGCCCATTGTGTTGGATAAACCAGAACCATAAGATATGCTTACGAGATGGAACCATTCCTAATAGAGACCGTATGGTTTCATTAGGGATGGGGTATTCGAACTTAGCAAAAAGGATCAGTATATGATAAAACGAATAGGCTTAGGAATTCTGATTGTATTGCTAGGCGTTTGCGTAAGCATGACGGTTTTCGCACAGGATCCTCCCGATATTGATGATTCGGATCCTTCTGTATCTACGGATGAACCAGCAGAAAAAGAAGATCCATCTGATGAAGCTACCGATGAACCAGCAGAAGATGGAGAGCCCGTAGAGGATGATTCCGTTAATCAGGACGCTACCGATGCGGACTCGGAAGAGGACGCAGATGAAGAAGAAACGGTTATCGATCGGTTGAGGCACGCGTTCTATGCCAATGACGAACCACCAACAAAAAAGATTTCCATTCTCTTTGAAGTGGCAAATATCTTCATGAACTCTCAATTCTTCAGTGGATTTCGATCTGCCCAAGGGTTGGAAGCAGGAACCATGATACATTTTAATGATGACATGGCGATCCGAGCAGGTTTGGGATTCTACCTTTCCCTTCCCGCGTTGATGAGAGAAACAACCACCTATTTTCAAGGATCGGAAATCATCAATATTGACGAACAGGTTTTCCCTGATTGGAAATACCTATCTGCAACTGCGGCAGTGGATTTTCTGATGTTCCTTACAAAAGAAAAATTAAACCCGTATGTTGGAGGGGGGCTGTTTGTCTCATATTATCATCAGTGGTTTAAAGGCACGGATGACACCGACGATTACTACGATCAAATCTATGATTTTTCAACCAATTCCCTAAATATTGGATTGGAAGCCATCTTTGGGTTTCAATGGTTGCTGAAGCAACGAGTTTCCATTTATTTGGAATACCAGATGAATTTAGGGATCATTAATTACTCCAATTATTATTCATCGTTAATAACAAAAGATAAATTGGGTGCAGGTACGGCTCAAAATGAAACCGTAACGCAAAGCGATGGAAATGGAGTATTGAATGTGTCTATGGGATTAACCCATGGTATTCGGTTGGGAGTTGCATTCCGTCTGTAATGCGCGCTTAGTAATAGAATTAAAAGGGCTATCCTGTGGGATAGCCCTTTTTACGTTAACCACTTAGCGTTTGGTTAAAAAAGGTGCGAGCATTCCAGCAAACGCGGAGAGATTACGGGTTTGAACCCATAGTTTCCCAGGTCCTTTGTATTCTGCTACCAAGCCTTCTCCGGATGTAAAGGATGAAATCAGACTTTTTGCAGCTTTTTTTAATGTATACGTCACTTGGGATTCAAATGCTACGATATGTCCTGTATCCACGATATAGGTTTCACCATCGGCTAATTCTTTTTCATAGATGGATCCGAATGAATTGATAAAAACATCGCCTGTCCCGGATATTTTAGAAAGAAACAAGCCCTCTCCTGATATAAGTGCTTTAAGCGAACCTTGTGTTGATAAATCCAAATCCACACTCCCCGCTAAATATGCACCGGATTGGGCTAAAATAGTTTGGTTATTCAATGAAAATTGTTTAATGTCTCCTGGTGTTCCTGGTGCTAATACTACCTCACCCGCACCTTGTTGTGCTTTAAAAATCGAGGCAAAAAGCGATTCCCCTCCCACTGCTGCTTTGATGCTACCGAACACTCCTTTTCCTGTTCCCTTTGATTCCAATTCGATTGATGGGGACATAGAAACCATTGCCCCCGCTTCTGCTTTAAACGCTTCTCCTGCATCAAGACTAACTACCAACCGCGTAAAAACGGGACCATCCGTAATCTCAAATCTCATAAGATACCTCCTGATTTGATACTACCGCATAAATTATACTATCTGTTGAAAATTGTCAATGTCACAAAAAAAATCCTGCGATAGAAAAAAAAGCTAAACCTTTTTGAGGAATCTCCGAAGTAAATAATGGAAAGGTCTTTGTATTTCATTTTACCAGGAGTGAACCAATGCAAATCAATGCACTCATGGGGAGCTATCCAACCCCTCTTCCCCCTAAGGTTCCTGTGCTTTCCAATAAAATAGAAAGTCGCGGGGCTGAAATTGGTTCCCGTGCCGCTATATCATCAGAAGAAGTAGCGCAGTCCTACCATTCTAGTCGTACTATGAATGATATCTCACGCCGAGTGACGGTGCAAGGACAGACGCAAACGTTATCGTACCATGTGGATAATCGGGAAACCGTACGGATTGTGTTTGGTGATGGGTCGATGTTGGTGGGAACGTTTTTTGATGCGAAAGCCTAAAAATGGGATAAATCCAATTCGTTTCACTCGTTAAATATACACGCTTTGTAAACTCCCCAACTAAAACATAGTCACAGCAATCAACTCCTGAATAATCATATCTAGCACTGGATTCACTACTAAGATAAAGTGGTATATACACAAGGAAAAAACGAGAGTAGAATGGGATGATGGGAAACAGGGGTTATTCGTTGGATTCGGATTCTTCTGTATTCTCTTCTCGATATTGGGGTAGTAGCTCCCCATCCGGTCCTCGTCGACGGCGCACACGAGTATGGGGGGGGCGTGCTGTAGGTATTTCTGATTCTAGATAATCCTGCCATTCATACCGAGAGCCTTGGATTTCATCACGAATACTATCTAAGAAGGTATGATCGATAAACTGATAATCCAAGTCGTAACGTTCATCGGCGAATTTATCATTGAGTTTCTCACGAAGGATTCGTGAATACATAGCTTTTCGTTTAATGGCTTCCCGTTGATACCGATCAGTTAAGTCAGAATCATACATATCACGAAGAAAATCGGCTGCAGCAACACGGACACTGTAATGTCGGTTTTCCAAAGCACCGCCCATAAGCTCGATCAGATAATCGACATCATCAGCAGTAAGTACCGAATCCCCAAGAAACCAGGGTTCCAAGCGCAGATCTTCACCATACAGAACCTGTTGGGCTAAGTATTTATAGCTCGAAAGATTTTGCATAAAGCGATTGTATGGAATGAGATTTGCTCCACCAGGAATGGTATATTCTTCGGGTTGAATGGGATAAATTTCTTGATTAGCGGTATACTCACGAGCCCGATCAATACCATAGTATCCCAAGATAGCAGCGGGTTGAAACAGCGTGAAGAATTCTTGGGGATTAAGGTTTTTAAAATTTTCAGCCTGTAAATCACGATCGACTTCAATATGCTTGACCATAAGGAAACGGAGAACTTTCATTTCCAATTCAGCAAATTGCATAAATGGAACAGCTGGTTTATGGATGCCATCCAGGTCGCAATAACAATAGCGTCGGGTTAAAACCAGTTCATCCTGCGAATACCATCCGTATTCACCTGTTCCCACCGTTTCAATTGCCCCGTGATGCAATCCTCCGTATTGTTTAAGTGCATCGTAAACCATAGGGAGCGGTCCCATTTCTTTTACAATGCGCACACACAAAATGCGAATACGAGGATCTTTATTCATAAACCCCCGGGAAAGTGCGTGGATCAAAAATTTCAGATTTACATCGATTGCTTCCACGTCTGCATATTGCATCCAGTCGGGTAGATCTTCAAGATAAACCAAATTTCCATCTAGATCACGATGGGGATATCCATTGTCGACATAATGCACCCCGGTTAATTCTTCAATGAAATAAAACCGATTCCAAACCGCATGACGAGCTTGGGATTGTTCACTAAGTAAAAGAATCAGGTTTCTAAAATCTTCATAGTATATATATTTGAGCAATTCACCGTAATCATAGTCACGAAGTCCTCGATCCTGCCGGTCCAAAATAATGGCATTACGAAGGTACATAGGGAGGGTATCTATATCGTCAAGCCTCCCGGTAACAAGGGTACGCAGTAATAGATAGTCTTTATCTGTAGGACCTTCTAATTCACACGGTTCGGGGCAGAAGTTGGGCATACTGGTTGATGAAGATGAGGAAGAGGATGAGGAAGATACGAGGGAGGAGGATGTCGTCGGTTCGGAAGTGTCGATAGAAGGTACTTGAAATAGGTCAATTCGGGGGCGATAAAAATAACGCTCATCTGCATTGAGTGTGGTAAAAAATCCGGTTAATAAACCGAATAGTCCAACAAAAAAGAGGACGGTTAGAGAAACGGCTAGTATGATTGGTAGTCGCATTTTCATAGAATCACCCGAATTTGGTTATCACATTAGGAACCTGAGGAAATAACTGCGTTAAAACGCTCCTAACTAGGTATAATAATAATAAAAAAAGCAAAAACCTTGAATCTCCACATTTCCACTGCTCCTCATTCTCGTTATCGTTCTAATACCACGAAATCATGAATCATTTTTCCTTGGTATCATCCACGCAACACGGCGTCGTTGTTTTTGAGGGCACCACCCAGCTAAAATTCCCCGATTAAAGCCAAGATAAGAGACGTTGCATGATATATTCGCTTTTCCGACAAACGAATGATACGTTATTCTGCTTCCTGTATTATTGAGTAGTGCTGTGTATGGCGTACAGCGTCTAAGATACATCAACCCACTTTTCGGTATATAAAGGAAAGATAAAAAAATGAAACATGCGGAAGCGCTCAATAAGAGGGAGAAGCCCGCTAGCGATCTAAAAAAAGCTTAAAAGACAGGCTAAAGTGGAATCTGAAAACTGCGATAATAGGGTTGTTATTAACGTCAAGTATTAACCCTCCCAAACAATACTTGATAAACGTTAGTCCCTTGTTTTCCTGAAGCAGTCTCCCCAGACTGCTTTTTTTTTGCCTAGAGCCGGTTTCATCTGCTTACATACACCCTCGATTATTCATATATTGTATGTGTTGTTGCCATCTCTTATTCCGTTGATACCCTAGCGAGTTAAACGCTTGTGAAATCCTAGAACAAACCAAACAAATAATTCATACCACTAAAAAAAAATCTAAACCAAAATTCAAATCTGTCGAATGAAAACGTGTTCAGGGAGGGAATATATGGCTGAAAAAAGCACATCCTATGGTAGAATCTCCAGTAGATTGGATGCAACGGGATTAAAAAAATGTGCGATGTTTTTGACCATCTTAGGGACAGAAACGACCGGCGAGATCATGAAGTATCTTAAAGAAGAAGAAATCGAGCAAATCATACCGGAAATCGCATTTATCAAAAAAATAGAACCTGAGGAAAAAGAAGAAATTCTCGAAGAATTTGCTCAATTAATGACGTTTTACCGAACACTTTCCTTCGGCGGCGTAGATGCCGCTAAAGCAATGCTAGAGGGATCATTAGGGACCCAAAAAGCAGCAGATATATTAAATCGGTTAGCATCTTCGATGCAATCACGACCGTTTGAACATCTTCGTCGAACCGACCCATCACAGCTACTCAATTTTATTCAATCGGAACATCCCCAAACCATTGCCTTAATTCTTTCCAATCTAGAACCCCAAAATGCTGCATTTATTATGAGTGAATTGGATCCAGAATTACGCCCAACCATCGCCCGGCGGATCGCCAATATGGATCGTACATCTCCTGAAACCCTCAAACAAGTGGAACGTATTTTGGAACAACGGTTATCAGAAGTAGGTAGTTCAGAATTTGATGCAGCAGGTGGTATCGAAGCTACCGTAGAGATCCTAAATATCAGCGATCGAGCCACGGAAAAACGAATCATTGAAGCGCTGGAAGATGAAGATCCCGAACTCGCTGAAGAAATAAAAAAGCGAATGTTTGTTTTTGAAGATATTGTACTCTTGGATGACCGTTCCATCCAAAAAGTTCTCCGAGAAATCGATCAATCGGAATTAGCAAAAGCACTCAAAGCTGTTGATGCGGAAGTACAAGAGAAGATCTACCGAAATATGAGTAAACGAGCAGGTGCCTTACTAAAAGAAGATATGGATTTTATGGGACCAATCCGTCTGAAGGATGTGGAAGAATCCCAACAGCGGATTGTAAACATTATCCGTAAGCTTGAAGAACAAGGCGAAATCGTAATCGCACGAGGCGGCGAAGAAGAAATCGTTTTATAAACCAACGTACTCCTCATCACCTACGAACCAAGAAAGCTTAAACCCAATTCTCCTGTTCCACATTATTCCCCTTATTCGTAAACCTCTGCTTTAAAAAGTCATTGTCAAACCTTGCTCGATTAAGTATACTATAAAGACTAAATCGTGGTGGTTCTGTATTTGTGGATTCAGTATGAAACGTAGATAACCGATGGTATCCTACCATTCAACCACGATGCCTTCAATCCTCGTATCTTCATTTGGTGTATTTGATTCGGGTACCATGTTAAAGCATGGTTCTAAAGCGGAATGAAAACCTTAAACAACTTGGATGAGGATTAGTAGGAAAATGGGTATACACATATTAAAAAGGAGTATCACTATGCTTAAAAAATGGAAAGGATTGGGAGTACTGCTTCTACTCGTGCTATTTTGGACAGGATGTGGTGGTTCAGATGACGGAGGAATTCCTACCACCGAAATTGATGATTCCGATTGTAACTTTATCGGACAAGAAATTATTAAAGAATCCCCATCTGGTAATCCTCCCGCATGGGTACAAGATCGTCCGTGGCGTGGAGTGGATAGTGTTGGTGGAGAAACCTATGTATATTTTTATGCAGAAGGACGATCCAAACAAAAGAATCTAGCCGAACGATCCGCTCGTGGAAATGTAGCTGCCGCCGCTGCGGAGTCAATTACCAAAAATGTACTCTCCCAATTTGCCGAAGCAATTGAATCCTGGGGTGATGCAGAAGACGAACAGATTGAGCAGGTCCGAACCAGTTTGGTTGCGTTTAAATCCCGGGTGAAAGTATCGGGAGCCATCGATATGGGAACGTATTCCTATCAGGTAGAAAAAGTTGGTGGACTTCAGGCGGACGGATGTACCAAGGATCCTTCTCAATCGACTACCTTATGGGTCAGCGTAATTCGTCAGGGTATTAGCTATACGGATTATCAACGACTGCGGGAACAAGCATTCGATTATGCACGGAATCAATCTGAAGAGGATAAAGAGGTAGGAAATTTGATTTCTTTCGCAGAAAATAACATTGATCGCCAAGGGGATTCCTTTGAAGGAGATGAAACAGGTGAGGCATTACCTCAAGAGTGGGAAGAATCCATCGAAGCAGAACGCGCACCTCGTCACTCGACAACTGCTGCGACGTATGTTGATGCGGACGCGGTACCTGTAACCGAAGAAATAGAACTCGAACCCCAATCGTTCTATATTCGAAACGAAACGGGTTCCGATATCTATTATATTTATGTTTCCTTGTCCTCGTCAGAAGAATGGAATGACGAAGATATTCTTGGATCGATGATTTTAGAAAACGGTGAAACTTATGAAGCCTATCTCCCTGAAATAGATGAATGTTTTTATGATATTAAAGTAGAAGATGAAGAAGGACGAGTCTATTTTGCGTGGGAAAAGGATTTGTGTGATGGTGCACAGATTGCTATTTCATCTGAGAATTTATCAGATGAAGGATTACAGGATGTCTATGTAACCAATAATACCGGAGCTGGCTTAGCTGAATTGTATATGGTTCCTTCGACAATCCAGGATTGGGAAGAAGATATCATGGAAGGGGATATCTTGTCCAATCGAAACACGATGCAGGTTCAAATCGCGGTATATAATGAACAATGTGAATGGGATTTCAAAATGGTGGATTCCAATGGCAAAATTTATTATTTGTGGAATCAAGAAATATGCAGCAATCCCCAGGTTACATTTACCTCACAGAATCTGTATGGGTTGGATAATGTTATTATTGAAAACCAGACTGGATACGATATCCAAGCCCTATATCTAGTGCCTGTCAACATGTATGATTGGGAAGAAGATATCCTTGAGGGCGATATCCTGTATGACGGCAATGCGGTACAGGTTCAGTTTGAAATATATCAAGATAAGTGCCAGTGGAAGATTCAAGGTGTCGATGTGGATGGTGATTTCTACCTCATTCCTTCTGCCAACCTGTGTGAATTCCCTAAGCAAACCCTTACCTTTGAGGATTTTGATCTGGGTCGTGAATTGGATTCAATTGATATAGCCGATGCAGCGAACATTCCGGAAAGTATTGTGATCCAAAATCGTACGGGGTATACCCTACAAAAGATTGTCGCATGGCCACAAAATCCTGCGTCATATCCCGCAGAAGATACATGGACGGGAACCGTTTACGATGGTCTCAATGTGACGGTGAATATCACACCGAATGGGACCGATTGCTATTGGAATTTTATGGCGATCGATGAAGATGGAGATAGCTATTATATTTTTCAAGCAAACATCTGTATCCAGGATGTATTAACCCTGACATTTGCTAATTATTCAGCCAAGTAGGGGTGGGTAGTGGCTGGTCCTTCATTTCGTTGTAGGTTTCCAGATTTCCGATATCTATAACCTCTTCTTTGAAGGGCCATGCCAAAACGGTGGTTACCTGGTGCAAATGGGTAATGAAATGCCCCGGTGCATCCGGATTACTGCCTTCTTGTATGTATTGTTTGATATGATCAATAATACCTGCTTTATATAGATAGAATGCAGGACAGGACCAGTTCGTTTTTGGATTCGATGGTTTTTCCTGAAAATCAACCACCCGGTTTTGCTCATCCATTGTAACAATGCCAGTGCGTACCAGCTCTTCCTGGTTTTCCAACCAACGTACGGTGATGGAATGCTCGTTCTTCTCCTTGAAAAATCGAAACCATGCACCGGTATCGAAATAATGGATGTTATCCCCTGCCATAATAAGGAGGGATTCCTTTTCCCAACCCTGGTCTTCAATCCCTATTTGAATATCCCGAATAGCGCCTAAACGTGTATCATTGGATGTGGATCCATCATCCAAAACGTGAATTGCCTGATGGGGCGGTAAATCCGTTTTGCTATAATCATCCGCCCAGGATCGAAACTGGGAAGCAAACTTATGATTGCTTATAACCAATATGTCGTCAATTTCCTGAATGGGATGTACGTGTCGTAGAATATAATTCAGTATAGGTTTGCCATTAATAGGCAATAGTGGTTTGGCTTGATTTTCGGTAAGGGGATACATACGGGTTGCGTATCCCGCTGCTAGTACCATACATTTCATAATAGTTTTCCTCCATCTGATGAATTACAAAAGGTTATTTGAAACGCATCCTGTAGATCCGGATACGCATAGGCATAACGTTGTGTTACTTCCTCCGCAATACTTGATTCCTTTGATTTATCCACCAAGGCAATACACGATCCCCGAAACCCAGCTCCACTAAATCGTGCACCCCAAACACCTTCCGTTTGTTTAAGAATAGCATCCAATTGGATTAGTTGGGGGGAACCACACTCATAATTTGTAATAGAGCTTTCACCGGATTCGTTCATGAGCGATCCCAAACGAGAAATATCGTTCTGATGATGGGCTTCCATACTTTGTTCCACCCGGTTCATTTCACTAAAAAAATGCAAAGCTCGTTTTCTCACGGATTCGGGTAGGGAATCCTTTTCTCGTTCAAATACGCCAGGATCAACATAACGAAGTTTGTGAGGGTATTGGGTATCCCCTTGTTTTTCAAGCAGATGAGCCGCAGCTATACGACATTCTTCTACCCGTTGATTGTATGATGTACCTGGTAACCCTTTGCTAATACCCGAATATGCAATACAAAAAGAAGTTTGGTCTTCTAAATATGAAATAGGAACGTGTTGGGTTTCATTGCTTTCACAGTCCAGGTGTAATATATGATGGGCATTTCCAAGCAGGATCATGGATTGATCTAAAATTCCGTTGTTCAATCCGATGTACGTGTTCTCAATGTATTGATTGAGCCGAATGTTCTCCCATGGATCCACCTGTAATGCATTAGCCGCTTCCAATGCAAGTAAATAAGCAATCCCAACCGCGGCAGAGGAACTGAGCCCACCAATGGGCATGGCTCCTGTCAATATCCCCTTAATACCTCGGGTGAGCGTATAAGATTGTTGAAGTGCTTCCACCGCACCAGCTATATAATTTTGCCAGTTAGATTGTTCAAACGAAGGGACCGTATTAATCGAAAACGAAACGGGTGGCGTGAATTGATGGCTGTGAATTTCTATACTTCCATTTTCAGTAGGGGTGAAAAGAAAGTGTACATATCGATTGATGGCAAGCCCCGTAACATTTCCTAACTGGTGGTCGATATGAGCACCCAAAGGGCAAATCCGATACGGAATCTGACATTGTTGGATGAGTTCACAGGGCCCAAACTGATCCGTAAACTGGTGAAGTAAGCGGTCGGTATGATGTTCCACACAAAACCCTGGGTTGATTATAAGTACATAGTGGTAATTCTTGGGGGGTGTTGAAAAACGCAAATTTAGGGGCAGGTCTTACGCCTGCCCTTTTCAATATCCTGTTCCAAAGGGCGACCGCAAGAGTCGCCCCTACAAAGATCGAATAATTTTTGATTTTTTCAACACTCCCCTTGAATTACCCCTGCGATTATTGTTGGGATATGTTCAGACTATTCGGATATCAGAGGCATATTCTGGTTACTGGTCTTTATATTTGTCTATTTGTGTATTTGGATCTTCTTCAAATTCAAATTGACCATTAACGGGGATGTGCAATGTTTTTTCTGCTTCGATGCTATCGTCTTTCATACCCGTAAGGTTAATTTTGAACTCAACCTGTGTATTAAACCGAGCTTGTTTGGGAATATTGGGTTCAGGTCGTTCTTGACCTTCCTGCGCTGGGGGCAACCGACGTAAGGTGTCATTAATAATCTTTGCTTTCACTTTTTCTGTATTCAGGGTAAACGAAATTTCATATTTCCCATCTACTTCTTCAATTTGAGGATCGCTCAGAATATTTGGTTGCATTACTTCTCGTATTTGTTTTATTTCCATACCCGTAGCCAGATCTTCATTCACACTTAATGTGATTTTCTTAATTCGCTCTTCCCCTTCGATAACTTGACTAAAATGAATATTTTGAGGTTCGCGTGTTACTACCTGAATGGCATTAAACTTCAAATACAAGGTAATTTCTGGTTTTTCTTTACTATTGGTATATACATTAACCGTTTTTGTACGTTTTCCTACCATACGATTGGTTCGGACCGTGGTTTTTATGAATCCTTCTCCATTTGGTGGAATGGGTTCTTTAGTATATTCTCGTGCTGTACACCCACAGGTGGGACGAACCCGGGTCAATATCAGATCTTCCGTACCTTTATTAAAAATCTTGAAGGTGTGTTCCAACTGATTTCCTTCAATGATATCCCCAAAATCATTTTCCTCATTATCGAATTCAGGCAGAGAATTGACCTTTTCTACATCTGTTTGGTTATTCTGCTGGTTTCCTGGAGTTGGGGGGTGGGTGGGATTATCGGTTTGGGTTTTAGCTGATGTATCGCCATTTTCTGTTTGGTTATCTCCGTTAGAGGCGGCATTCTGACACCCAACGAGAAACCCAAAGACGAGTAAACTTATTAAAATCACGAAGATTCGGTAATTCATAATATGCTCCTTAAACGTGTTGAAATAATGATTGATATACTGGGCGAGTCCACATAGTAACCCGTATCATTAATAATCAAAAACGATAGCACAAAGTCAAAGCCTGCACGTGTCAGGCTTTTGTCTTTATTAACACCCTTAATATAATAAAAAGTTCCCAAAATAAAAGATAGATATACAACTATGCACCCCATCTATTTTTTTGTATCTTTGCGGTATGCAAAATCTAATTCATGAAGCCCGGTGGATTTGGCACCCCCAAACCCAAAACAACCAATACCTGCTTTTTGTTAAAGAGGCAACACTGGAACATCCCATACAGGAAATACCGTTTGAAATAACCGCAGCATACTTTTATAAGCTCTACATAAATGGAGCCTTTATCCAACAAGGTCCTGTTTTTGGTGATCCAGCCTGGTGTCAGTACGATCACAACACCTATATCTTTCCCAATCCCACTAAACAAATTCAAATCGCAGTGATTTGCCATCATGTTTGTGAAACCTATCTCCACTATTTAATTCCTTCACGGGGAGGGTTTAAAGCGGGGTTTCAGGTTGGGGAACATACGATTCGAACGGATGAAACATGGTATGGTATCCCCTTACCAATGTGGAATAACGATGTACCCGACCGGGGGTGGGCACTGGAATATATGGAGGATTATGATGCTCGAAAAGAGCCACCGGGATGGCAAACGAAACAGTTTCCCACGGCGGATAAAACCATATCAGAAAATCCTGCTACAATAATTCCTGCTTCGGAATGCCCCTGGAAAAACGAAACCCCTCGGTTAATTCCAGATTTTAACTATTCATCAATTAAACCCGTCCAATATCGTCTCTGGAAAGCATCTGCCAAACCTATATCTGATATGGTGGAACTATCAGCAGTACACGATTCAGAATCCTTATCCCTAGTCCAAAATTGGCAACCATACGATCCAACATCCAGCATAAGTCCAGCCGGGTGGAATGCTATGACGTTGGATCTAGGGAAGGAAAAGATTGGCTATTACACAATCGAAATCGATGCACCGGAAGGGATCGTGATTGAACTGTCTGGTGCAGAACGATTGCGTGATGGACGTCCGTGGATATCCCGTAAAGGAGGTCGGTATTCCCTACGCTATACAACCCGTCAAGGGACGCAGCGATTTGAAAGTTTTGGATGGAGTGGATTTCGGTATATTCATGTGATTTTCCGGACAAACCAACCCGAAACAATTATCCTTTCCCAAATCGGCTGTGTTGAAAAACGACCAAATTTGGGAAAAGGAATGATTCCATCCCATCCGAACCCATTAATGAAACAAATTTTGGACCTTTGTAGTTATACCCTCCATGTGGGTGCACAGGAACATTTAATCGATTGTCCAACCCGAGAGCAAGCACAATATTGGGGAGATGCTTTATTTATTGCGATGAGCATCTGGAAACATTTTGGAAATGATGCGTATCTCAAATGGTATTTGGAATGTTATATTCGAGTTCCCTTACGTCCCGATCATCAAATCTCATGCACCTATCCGGGTGAAGCAAGTCAAATTCTTCTGGATTATTCGTTGATTCCTGTATTGGGACAATCCTACTATAAACAAGAGTTTGGCGTTTACTATAAGCCATCTGAAACCTTGGAAAAAGCGTTGTTAATAAAACAATGGTATGAACGGCATCTTAACGAGGATGGTTTGGTCTCCTTTGATTTTCAAACGTATTTTAATCAGGAACTCCGGAATTTTATTGATCATCCTGGAATTGGGTGGCATGATTTCCCCCATCCTGGGATTGACCGGAACGGAGTGAGTTGTGGGCTAAACTTATTCTACTATGGATTTGTGCGAGTATTATTCGATCTGGCAACAGAATTGAATCATCCCCGTCAAAAAGATTTACAAGCGGAATTAACACATCTGGCAACCATCATTCCCCAAACCTTTTACGATGGCACAGTGTATCATGATGCGTTGTTGAATGGGGCTTTATCAGAAGGAACTTCCTGGCAGACCAATGGGCTAGCTGTTTACTTCGATTTGTTAACAGGCGATGCTGCACAAACTTGTCTTCGAATCATGTTGGATGGATACGACCGACTTTGTCGTTGTTCCCCATATTTTCATTTCTATTTTTTACCTGCTTTGCGCAAAGCAGGAATGGAACAAGAAGCCGAAGATTTAATTCTTCGTGAATGGAAAACCATGATCGATGAAGATGCAACGACTACTTGGGAAGGCTTTTTTGGTGATGCTAAAGATTCATTATGTCATCCGTGGTCAACAGCACCTCTTCTTTTTTTATTGGAAAAACCAGAAATATAGACAAGCCTGGCTCGTTAGCTATTCCAATTCCTCTACCGTAAACCGATACGTACATTCCGCAGCGTAATCCGCTGGAAATGTTCCAATAAAGCGTATTGGACGTTTGTAATGCGCACGGAGAGGTGGATCTGAAGGACTAATCAAAAAACGACGATTGGAATCCAGAATTGCACCCATTGGATCGGTCCATTCCAGTTGGGCTTTCATTCGTTTTATGGTTTTATTACCGTGATTTTCTAATAATAAGGTTACATAATTGAATCTATTTGTTGTCCCGTTTCGCATATCATTGCTTCGGATACGGATGGAAAAATTAAATTGTGGTTTTGCTTGATGTTGCCACTGAATAGGTAAGGGTGGATATAGAGGATAGGAATCGGACGCGGGTTCGCGTTGAATGGAAACGATACGAAGCGTAACTGAAGCGATGGGCATATAGTGTGTATCTTTTTTTAAAATGATGAAATATATAGGAATGGATTCCCCCGGACGAGCATACGGGGTTGCACTACTAATTGGATGGTCGGTTTCAATAAAGATAGGATTTCCTGCTGCATCCACACATTGCATCTGTAGTTCCAACTCATGAATTTCATCGGTTGAACTAATCAAATCACCATTTAATGTATATGAAAATTCATCACTGTGGTTATACCGATTCAGTTTGGATTCCGCTGGATCAAAGGTAAGATCGGTGTGAGGTCCAGGAAGATAGGATACAGGAATATGTTGTACGGATGCTTCAGATACCCCATCGGTGGAGGAAATTGTGCTTTCGGGTTCGATGGGAAGAATAATAATAAAAACAATAACACTGATGAATACGAGCGCTGCTACCCCTGCAAGGATGAATATCCGAGTACGACCAGTTGCTCGGGATGTTGATGAGACTGATGTTTTAAGTGACCGAAGAAGTTGATATGATTCGCGATGGTGTGGATTATCCTTAATCAGTTGTTTGAGTAACCGTCGTGCTTTATTCCGATCGGTAACCATTTGCTTTTCCTGCCACCTGCCAACATGTGCCCGAGCGAGTTCAAGGGTGATTTCTTCATCTAATGGGCTTAATTCCTGTGCTTGTTCCAGTTCAAGAATTGCGTCACTCCAAATATCATTCTGAATATAATGCCGTGCGCGTTCCAAATGGTGCCGGACGGTTTCGTTAAGCTGGGTAATGTCCTCATCAGATAGTCCCAGTTCCCGAGCCACCTGTTCTAAATCCCTAGCAGATAAACGGGTTTGCCCTTGAGACTGTAACTCAAGTACTCTGCGAATATACGATTTGAGGATATCATCATTTTTTGAGATCATGAGACGATTCCTGTGAATAATCAAGGTTGAGTTTCGTAGCGATTAAAATCTATATTGGGTATCGAAACATATCATTGATTGTAACGCAAGCCAGGACAACACGTTCTATATGTTGTTGGATCGTCAAAGCAGGTTACAGCTGCTTTATCGCTTGTTCACATCGCTGTTGACTCGGTAGAAATCGGATTTTTTTATACCAGTCAATTGCCTGCTTATAATATCGTATGGCTTCTTTGTTTACATCCATGGAAGCACAAGTCAACGCTGCAAGCTCTGCAGACATGGCTTTAGGGATATCCAACGTTGGTGCTCCTTCTATATCCAACGTGTGATTAATCAAACTGAGCCCATCATTTGTTCGGTTTCGTCGGATCATCATACAGCCTTTTCCGACCATACCCCGAATTTTTAGAATGGAATTTTCTTTCGTGTACCCGAGTGTGGTTGCTTCATTAAAATCACACTCCGCCTTATCCCATTCATCTAAAAACGCATATACATGCGCACGATTGAGTAAAATCAGAATACGATTGTAATGAATATGGCTGCGTTCGTTTTGTTTCAATGCTTCTTCCAAAGCACGTGCTGCTTCGGAATACTTTCCTTGTTCAAAGTAGAAAAAAGCTTGTACTTGCTGAATCTGTTCGAATTGTGAATGATCGTCGGTTTCCTCTGTCAATGTAAGTGCTTGATCCATATAGATAGCCGCTTGATCCATCCGATCCAGATAAATACTCATATTTGCCATATTCGTGTAAGCAATGATTTGTAAGCGATCATTCTGGAGGGCTTGAAGTGTCTCAAGCATCGCTTTGTATTTCTCAATGGCTTCCTCATAGTTAAATGTCTGGCTTAGCAATGCGACCCGATTTCCTTGCAAGGCTAATTTTTCTTCAAGATCTTCTTGTTGTTCCAACAGTTGCTCGGTTAAATCATAATACTCTAACGCTTGCTTGGTATCCCCCCGCAAATAAGCGAGCTTCCCTAATCCGGATGCTGCCTTCATTTCCATTGCTGTTTGGTTTTCATCTTTCCCGATCTGAAGCATCCGTTCATACAGCAATTTAGCGGTATTATATTCCCTGAATTTAAATCGATAAGATGCAAGGCAATGTAGTATTAGATTACGTTCTGGTAGCATATTGTATTTTTCAGCGATACTTAAACTACGTTCCAAGTACTGATAGCCCAGCTCGATCTCTCGAACACTCATTTTTAGCTCTCCGAGCTGTTTTAACCCTAGAATTAATTGTTCCAAAAAGGTTTCAAACTTGGTAATGTATACGTCTGCAAGCGAAATTCCTTTTTCCAATGAGTATTCCGCTTTGCGATGAAAGTTCTGTTTAGCGTAGAATGCACCATAATAAAAATGGGTAATGATTCGCTTTAGGTCATCTTCATCTTCAATAGCTGTTTCTTCCATAATTTTCAAAGTTTCTTGCATCGCTTGAAAATTGCCTTTTTCCAGCATTCTTTGAAAATGTTCGACAATATCTTCCCAAACATTTTTAGACATACCACCTCCTCATAAGCGGTCATTTCCATAGCGTCATAAGGAATATCCCTATGATCCGTTATTAATCCCACTAACGCTCAATCCAAATCTAGTGGAACATAGTATTTGATTTAGCTGTAAGGGTTTAACTGACCGAAAAATCAAGCCAAACAGAACTAGATAAACCAAATCCCTACTGTAAAATAACGATATTTTATGTTATTGTGCAACGGAAACATAAAAAATACTTAAATAAGCAAAGTTAGTCCGATAACCCTAAATCACCATTTTGAGCAATCACATCTTTATACCAATAAGCCGAATCCTTCCAGATACGTTTTTGATTTGAATAATCTACATATAATAATCCAAACCGCTGGCGATATCCTTCCGCCCATTCAAAATTATCTAAAAGCGTCCAGATAAAATAACCCCGAATATCCACCCCATCCTTAATTGCCCACTGGACCTGACGTAAATACCGTGTGAGATAATCAATCCGTTGGGGATCGTGCACTTTACCATCCAGCCCCAACCAATCTACATTCGCCATACCATTTTCAGTAATGTATATAGGAAGCTGATATCGCTCATAAAAAAAGCGTGGACCCCAATATAGCGCCTCTGGAGTGATTTCCCAATAATAAGCCGTACGGGGATATCCTTCTGGAAAGGAAATTACTTCGGGACTCCCATCATCTCGTGCTCGGATATATTTTCCTTTATATATATTCGTTCCAAAGAAATCAACCGGTTGATGAATTTGACGGAGATCATCCGGATGAAATGAAAACCCTAATTGCTCGTATTGCATTAATTGATGGGTTGGATACGTACCTTTTAAAACAGGATCCTCCCACCATGTATTGTTCCAAATTGGATGTTTTGCTGCATCAAACGTATACGATCGGGCTGCTTCAATATCTGCAGGTTGGTGGCTTACTGGAATACCAATCTCTCCTACTGGTGCGAATCCAATACGACAGGGTTGCTTTGTGGTTTGACGGATTACTTCTACCGATCGTCCATGCGCCATGAGTGCATGATGCCCCACGGTTAAAAATTCGACTATGCCCAGTCGATCTCCCGGGGCATGAATTCCCTCTGCATGTCCCAATCCTACAAAACACTGCGGTTCATTCAACGTTAACCAATATTGAACCCGATCCGAAAGCGCATCGACTACTGTGTGGGTGTATTCTCCAAACCAATCCACACTTTGTCGATTAAGCCATCCACCTTTCAAGTATAGGGCATAGGGGAAATCCCAATGAAACAATGTTGGGAACGGTTCAATTCCTGCTTCCAACAACCGGTCTATTAATCGAGCATAAAAGTCAATCCCTTTTTGGTTAATTAATCCAGTCCCACTGGGTAATATGCGTGACCACGCTATGGAAAACCGATATGCGTTTAAACCCATAAGCCGCATATGTTCTACATCTTCCTGGTATAACTGATAATGATTACATGCTACGCTTCCATGTTGGTTTTCGAAAACCGCTCCTTCTTTTCGGCAGAACATATCCCAAACCGACAATCCACGCCCATCTTCAAAAGCGGCTCCCTCAATTTGATATGCAGCGGTGGCAGTACCCCAGAAAAAATCAGGTGGAAATGACATGGCTATTCCTTTTTACTCGTTAGTGTTTACCCCCCAGGTAGGAGGTATCATTGTGCATACAGCACGTAATCCCTAGCTCGGTTCTGTAGTATCTATCAATTCTAATTTTCCATCGATCAAACGGTATGTATGATCGCAATACGCTGCAGCTTCTTTACTATGGGAAACCACCAATAGCGTTTTTCCTTTTTTTGAACATAATTGTCCTAATAAAGAGAAGATAGCTTGTTCTGTTTGGGGATCAAGATTTCCTGTGGGTTCATCGGCAATAATAAGTTCGGGATCTTTTATTAAAGCACGAGCTAGGGCGACTCGTTGTTGTTGCCCTCCGCTTAACATATGAGGGAAGGTCTTGGCTTTTTCTGGTATTCCAACGTGTTCTAAAAGCTGTTGTGCATGAGATTCAGGGTGGGTATAGGTATGGGAACAAAAAAAGAGCGGAGCCAAAACGTTATCCAACACGGTCATGTATGGGATGAGGTTGAAATGTTGGAATACAAATCCTAATTGATTCCCTCGAAAGGAATCCCGCTGTGCCGTACGCATATCTCGAAGTAGATCTTTTCCGTGAAAACGCACCGACCCCCCTGTCGGTGTAAGAAGCCCCGCAATAATATGAAGTAACGTCGTTTTCCCGGATCCAGATGGACCATCAATTAAGATAAACGTACCGGAATTCACCCGGAGCTGAATTCGTTCTAATACTGGTATTTCCGTATGGTGTATCTGATAGCGATGAGATATATCCTCCAGGTGGAGGTAAGGCTGTGTAGCTGCCGTATCCATAATTAGAAACGTAAGTAAGATTCCTTCTAAAGTCAATCACAGCGTATGGAAAATCGCTTTTTTTTTTCATCATCCTTGTCAATAATGGGAACCGTGCTATATTTAAGTATAGAACGTTTTTTCATACTAAAATCTCCTTTTGGGTATGAACAGGCTAACAGTTGAAAGATATGAATACACTTATCCTTCTACTTTTAGTCTTGAAACGTACCAAAAGTAATCCGGGGTTGTGGGAAGAACCTATAACCCCTTTTTTTTGGTGGGTGCAGTAATCTTTTTGAATATAGTTTGGAAGAAGAAGAGAGAAGGATATCTTTCAAACAATGGCTTATTGTTTAACTAATTTCATTCCATCCAGAGAAACCAACTGAAATTGATCCTGTACTAAACGTAGCTCCCATTCTTGAATTCCGGTGATAAAGGCTTCTTCATGAGAATCCACAGATTCATCTGGAATCACTTCAATTTGAACGACCCGATCTTCGAGGATATAATGCCCTTGAAATGAGCGATCCTGCAATGAAGCATGTTGGGCATACTCCTCATCCACCGTAATCTCTACTATACCTTGATTGTGGAACGTATAATTGAAAATTCCTTGATCGTATCCTGCTCCTCGCTCAAACAACCAGGTTCCTGCAATAATATCTTCCATGGATTTGGTTTCTATAAATGTTCGTGTAAAATATGGGACGACCGTATGGTTGGGAATTTCTTCAAGTGTAGCGGCACGCACTTTCTTTTCTGCAATGAGTCCCCATTCGGGTTTCCAATATTGAAACGTACAAAGCATTCCTTCCTGTATCCGTTGCCCCTTCACAATGCCATTTCGGGGGTCGTGTTCGTACAATGCAACCACCAGACAATTATCGAATGTTCGTGAAGGCATCCGAAGCTGGTAATGTACATCTACGATTTTGGCGGTAGTGTTGGTATTATAAATCCAGGTTTGTCCTAATGTGAAAGGTTTTTGGAGCGCCGTAAATTCAGTAGCAGAAACGGATCCATCTTCGGTTATGAAATATTGGGTACCCATTAATCGTAAATCGGTAGTAAGATACCGTTCAATCCAACCGTGTATGATTTCATCCTCATCTTTTTGAACAACAAGGCATTCCCACCCTTGGTTGGCTCCTTCCGTCCATTCCCGTGTGATATACATTTCAGATTGGTAAAAGGTATCCTTCCATTTCCAATAAAAATGCCGATCCAACGGGAAAAGCGTAGTGACATCCATCCAGGGATATCCCCGATTGCTCCGAACGGATTCCGCTGGGCGAATATAAAAATCTCCTTTTTCCGCGGCTTCTAAAAACTGACCAAAAACCCAGGCAATTCTCCCATATTCAGTTTGAATGCGGTACCAATAGGCTCGATGTCCATTAATAGTATCCTGAACACGACTTTTAGCGAGAATGTGTACTTTCTGATTTCGATCCAAACGACCCAATATACGGCGATCCAACCCAGGTCCATAACGATAGCGAACATTGGTTCCGGTACACCGCGCATACCCTGGCGTTTCAAGTGTTGGACTGGTTTGATTTCGTGTTGTAGTAGTTCTGGATTCATCCGGAAGCATGCGGAGGTAATGTCCATATACATATCCACGCGATCCACTGGATAACTCAACAAGGTAAAAATAATCCCGATGCGATCCTACTTGTACTGGAGAGCCCGCTCTGCGGATGATTTCAACTTCGGTTCCTTCTGATAAGTAACGAATTACGCGACAATCCAACGTGGGTTGCATCCGAAAAGAAAGATTATCTCCGGTAATTACAGCTGTACGCCCTTCAACTAACGTGCGCATTCCAAATAACGACGTGGCAGTAAAAAGGAGGAGTACCAAGAGGATCGGGTAGATCCGGCAATTCAGATTGTTTAGGTGGGTTATTGCGGTTTTAAGTAATACGTTCTTCATCTTGATTTTATTTTCGGCACGGAATGGGAAAAGGTATACCGTTCCTGGAGAGTGTAGCAAAAAATATAGGAGAGTCAAGATTCTCATTTTATTGGGTGCGAGTTTAATAAATGGTTTTCATTACCGCTACCACTATCCCGATGAATGTATTCATCGGCTATCAGCCCGAAGCCGATCGGGATAATGAAACCGACGGAGGTTGTTTTTGTGATGATAGCTTATGGTTTTAACCCTAAAGTGTACCCACATTTTTCGGTTTCAAACGTTGTTCCTTT
>CAYPZJ010000012.1:0-26960 GCA_964414635.1 uncultured Spirochaetia bacterium | reverse complement strand
CCTGGAATTGGAAAAACTACTGTACAACGATTGACTGAAGTGGCATTACGAGAACAAGTGAATATGGTAACTGCAATGGATATTGCAATGGAACAGGAAGAAATCAAAGGAGCACCTCGGAAGAAATTGGATTCATTTAAAGAAATGTACCTGCAATTATATACCCAAAGCCAGCAAGTAGCTGTGAGTGAGTTACTCACCCTTATTTTGCAGGCAACAGATTATTATAGTGTTCTACGAAAGATGGATAAACCAGAAGATCGGGCGGAAAATGTACAGGAACTTCTCAAAGCCATGAAGGAATTTGAACGAGTTACAGACGAACCAACCGTAGATAAATTTCTTACCAGTATTGCCCTAGAAACGGATATGGATTCGGTAGATTTAAGTGAACCGCGGGTCATCATGGCAACAGCGCATAATTCGAAAGGGTTAGAATTTGATACCGTGTTTTTAGCGGGGTTGGATGAGGGGATTTTTCCACATATTTCTTCGTCCGACACCGAAGCGGGGTTAGAAGAGGAACGTCGTTTATTCTATGTTGGCATTACGCGCGCGCGTAAGCGATTGTTTCTCAGTGCTGCTACTCGGCGGATGTCTTTCGATGGAGGATTTACGTTTTACACCAATTCTCGTTTCATTAACGAAATACAGCCATCATTGCTCTCTATAGCACCCACACGTCGCGATGAATTACGCCCTCAACGTAAGTCAACAGAAACATTCACCCAAAATCGTAAACGAGTAAGTAAAAAGAAAACAACAAATAGAGATTTTATAACCCTTCCGAAAACAGGAAAGGTGGAAGAAGATACGTCTGCTGTGGCTCAAGCAAAATCATCAACGAACGCGTTGCAACCAGGAGATCGTATAAGACACGAACAATTTGGGGAGGGAACGGTAGTAAGCAACGAAAAACGAGGTGCATTCCATACGGTGCAGATGCACTCCGATGTGAAAAAGAAAAAATTGACGTTTATATTAGAATTATCCAAATTTGAAAAGATTTCATAACATTAAATTAGGATTCCCCTATGCAGACGGATCCCATACTTCAACCCAATCATTCCATTCCCGTGTTTTTGATTACGGGTTTTCTCGGTGTTGGTAAGACTACCTTTCTCAAGAACATGTTGGAACAGACGTCTTCCTGCAAAACCGGATTAATCATTAATGAATTTGGCAAAATTAGTGTGGATGGAAAACTGATTCAGCGGGATGGTTTGGATATGGTAGAATTAACCAATGGATCAATTTTTTGTGTGTGTTTAAAGGATTCGTTTAAGTTAGCTCTTATGAGTTTTTCCAATATGGGATTAGAACGGGTACTAATCGAGAGTAGCGGATTATCCGATCCATCCACAATGGAGCATATTTTGGAAGGGATGCGAGCTGTAACCGAAGGGAAATTAACGTATGCAGGATCCTGTTGTATCATTTCTCCTTCCAGCTTTTTAAATCTGCTTGAAAGTGTGCGTGCGATTGAACAGCAGGTAATGCACAGTCATCTTGTGGTTTTAAATAAAACGGATTTGGTTTCGTCGGAAGAATTACATGCAGCTGAGAACGCCATTCGAGAGCGTAATCCGTATGCACAGATTATTCCTACAATGTATGGAAAAGTGGATCCTCAGTTATTTACCCAGTCATGGAATATAGAAATAAAGGGGACTAACCCATCCACCCAGCAGCCTTCGGTTCCTAACCGACCGAAGACCTTTGTCATCAAACCGGTAGTAAGTCAAAAACGGGAAAACACCCGTAGATTTGTTGAATCACTACTTTCGTTTACATTTCGAGTAAAGGGTTTTATGCAATTCGATTCAGGATGGTATTATGTGGATGGTTCTGCAGATCAGTGTGTATTAGAACAGACCGAACAACCCCAAACAGAATCGTATTTGGTGGTCATTGCGCGGGATACAGCACCGATTACCTCCCGAGTGAAAGCATTATGGAAAGAATGGGGAGAGGGGGCGATTCAGTTGGAATGAGAAAGAAGCACGCCTAGCTTGATCCTTAGTTGTCAGATACTTTTAGTATAAATGCAACATGAATTAAACAAGCGGAAGTAGGGAAACAGACTATGTTATCTAAACAATTGATTGAACAAGAAATGCAGCGACGAGCGGAATCGCACCTTGAAACCGATGTTCTTATTGTGGATTATTATCGAATTCGACGCAAGCTTGCATATCCCTTTCCACCAACTCAATTATATGTTCCAAACATGGAAGTTCCCGATATACCTCAATATCCTTGGGAAACTTGGTTCAGTTGGTCCTTAGAGGAAAGCATTCTTTCGTTAGGATGGACTGCGACATGGAATAAGGATGTACGGTATCAGCAACGTTGTCTTTCATGCTTACATGCCCTTTTAAATTGGGAAACCTATAAAAAAACGAAAGAACCTTCGCTATGCATGGGTCATATCATGCGTATCTTTTGGACTGCATTAAATTTATGGAGTTGGATTCCCGAAGTGGATTGTCAGGCGATTCGAAATCGTTTGCATGATGTTGTGAACAACGAAATTGAACACATTGATGTGCGATATGGCGATCTTGATTCGATCGAAACGTTAATGACCCATCCCCAATGGAGACATAAAATCCATAATATCCAGCTGATTTCTACAATAGGTATAGCGCTGGCAGCGCATGGGAGTAATCACACCGATTTTAAAAAACTCCATCGGTATTTAAATATGGCATTAAATGCATGGTTATTGCTTAGGGATGATGGTGTTGTGGAAGGGGTTGCATATGATGGATATACCCTTGATTTTTTCATGAATTGGGTTCATACGTTACCATTGATAGAACAATCGAATTGGGTGGATCATCACCAGATGGAACGGTTATTTGAAGAAAGTTATGCATTAGGTGCACCGGGGCAGATGGCGCACGTGGTAGAGCTAAGTGATGTCGAACCAAAAGAGATGCCCTTTCATATTAATGGGCATATCAAACGGTTTACCCTGAGCGCTTTTCCTTATTGGCATTGGTACATTGAGCATATTCCTTTGGAATGGATTACAGCAGATGGATTGGGTTGGTTATACCAGGTTGTGGATCAGCTCCCGAAGCAGATCGAAGGTGTTCCTAAAAGTGGATTACATGATTGCCAGTATGTGCGAGTGATTCGAAATGGTTGGGAAGCAGAGCATACCGCAGTAGCAATTGCTGCTTCTAATTCGCCGATGGATCATATACATCATGATAATGGACATGTAGCGGTTGCAACCGGAGGTGTTTGGCTTCTTACGGATCCAGGATATCAACAATATATTAAAAATTCCGAACGTGCTTTTACTATAGGGACCTATGCCCATAATAGCCCTATTATTAATGGGTATAGTGCGGAACACAAAAAAGTGGAGCTTGAAATATGCCAACATGACGCTGCCATCTCAGAATTGCGTCTTGATTTAACCGGAGGGTATGGCGATGATGCGAAAGTAGAAAAAGTGGTACGCGGGGTGTGGTACGTACAGGGAGATCAGCTAATCATTATGGATTGGATTCAAGCAGATACTCCGGTCAATTTAAATTATAATTGGCTGGGACATTCCGAAGCAGCCTGGTGGGAGGATTCAGGACGAGTCCAATTGGATTGTAGAGGAAACCGGCTCCAGATGATGTGTTTAACCCATCCCACCGTAGAACTTACGCGATTGCGCGGATCTCGAGGTCAGCTTTCGGCAATGTATCATATTGAAGATTATTCGGGTGTGGTTTGGTGGTACATACTCATAGGAAATAAGAATTGGCAAACACCTACTCTCACTGCAAATAACCAGAGTTGTATCCTACCTGATGGTACGGAACTTCAGGCTCCAATTATTTAATAGGGATATCATGTTGGATTATTCTACTAAGTGGATCCACCGCAAAAAGTAATTCTACTGATTTTTCACATTCAAACACAGGTTTAGCATGATACCCCAACGAAAACCATTGTACGGAAGACGGATTAACAAATAAATGCGAAAGCGGTATCCTGAAGTAATACACCGCGCTTCGTTGACATTCTTTACGGAATTCCCTACCTTAAAAAGCACCAGATAGATGGAATCACCCCTTTTCTCAATAAAATAAAAAGAAAAAGGGGATAGAAGGATAGTTAGAAGATGCATCAATGGTTCACAGAAAAACAAACACCCTATCTAAAAATTAGTTTAGAGTACAGCGAAAAACTATTTGAACAACAAACACCTTATCAACATATAGAAGTCTATCAAACTACAGGAATGGGTAGGTTATTGGTATTGGATCATTGTGTAATGCTTACTGAACGGGATGAGTTCATCTACCATGAGATGAACTCACATATTCCTGTTTCAGTCCATCCAGCACCTACGTCCGTATTAGTTATTGGAGGCGGGGATGGTGGATGTATTCGGGAATTAGTTAAACATCCAAGTATACAGAAAATTCATCTGTGTGAGTTGGATGAAGGAGTGGTAGCCTGTGCACGACGGTTTTTTCCTTCTGTTGCATCGGGATATGCAGATTCCCGAGTTGAAATCTTCATTGAAGATGGCTTTGCGTTTTTGAGTCGGATGCGTGGGGCCTATGATATTATTATTGTGGATTCCACTGACCCGATAGGGGAGGCAAAAAAATTATTCGAGCAGCCATTTTATCAACTTTGTTATGAAGCACTGGCACCAGATGGGATTCTGGTTTTTCAGTCGGAATCACCTTTACATCATCTGGACTTGATTAAAGAAATCCATCACATACTCTTACCCTTGTTTGAGAAAGTATATTTATTTACCTATCCTGTACCAACGTATCCTGGAGGGGAATGGTCTTCGACGTTTGCCTCGAAAAAATATCACCCCATTGGGGATTATGAACGCAATGCACTTGCCTCCTCCAATCTAGCAACCCGATATTACAATACAGGAATGCATGTTGCTGCGTTTTATCTTCCACAATATATTCTGGAAGCGCTTCCTCACGCGTCACTTTCTAAGGGGTAATACCAAATTAATTAAGGATACTATTATGAAAATCATCATGTATTGTATCTCCATTATGTTTGTAGGATTAGCTTTACTTGGTTGTGATGATTCCACCCCGTCTGAGGGTTTTTCTATATCTGTTATAGAAGGGAAATGGCAATCAACCACGGCGTTTAGCGATACGCTTTTTCGAGGGTTTGAATTCCAATCGGATGGTACCGGTCGTTTCGGTTCTGTGGATCGTGGATTGTTCAACGAGCTAAGTGATGTAACCGCTACGGTGTATGCTGAAAATCAAATACGGGTTGGGGATATTCCTGGCACGGGTGTCATTACACTTTATGTAGCAGAGGATCTGAATTCATTTCAAACCAATGGATTTGTTACAGCAGGAGTGGTGACTTTCACAACTGAGGCGGTATCCTTCTGACCTATGAGATGGTTGTGGATCAGATTATTTTTAAGTGTTATTCTTTCATTTTTGTGTGCCTATTGTGTGAAACCGATAGAACCCAATTCCTGTACACCGTATGGTTCCAATCGGGTGTATTTTATCCATTCACTTGCAGATTCCGTAGGGGCTCTTAACCTTGATACCTTGGAATACTGCGATACGGCTGTTATTACGGAGAGGATACCCAATCAGTTGGTATGTACCGATTCTCATTTATTTGTATTGAATTCGGGATCCAATTCCCTTCAGCAATTTGGACTTACCTTTTTAAACTGGGAACAGACAATTGATTTGGGGGTTGGAACTAATCCTTATGGTATGATTCATTTGGATAATCGACTGCTCACTTCACATTTTCTCACTCATGAGCTCGCCGTTATTGATTATCAAGCTGGGGTTATCACCGAACGAATCGATATACGTTCCCAACCCTATGGGGATAGGGATAACCCACATCCACAAACCATTAGTCAGGGAGCATCCTTCCTTGGAGTGTGTAATCCCTATTACAATTTCCAAGAGCAAATCTATGAAACGGGCGAGGTACTTATTCTAAATCGTTCCGATCTTTCCTTCGTAGCACGAATCCGTACCAAGACGAATCCTCAGAATCTATGGTTTAATGATGAAAAGCAGGAACTGCATGTGATTTGTACGGGTATCAATGGTGGTGAACATGGGGATGATGGGGTGGTACAAATTTTCTCGTATAGTGATTGGGTAATGCAGGATGAGCTATTTTTGGGTGGTTCTCCTGGTAGCTATGCTGTGGATAAGGAATCACAACGCGTTTACATCGCAGGAGTAGGAGCTGTAATGGCATATGATGTGGATACCAAGGAAATCATATATTCTTTTACAAACCCATTAATCGCAGGGGAGGATCGGGAGAATCATTTTTTTTCGGGGATAACATTGGATACGATGAATCGAACGTTAATTTTAACGGATTTTACTTTCGATCGCATTATCTTGCGGCAGCTCGCAAATCCTGCTCTCCCGTGGCAGGAAATCAACGTTGGCGATGGTCCCCTCGCTCCGATATATTTCCATGTTAATTAATATGAAGCGTTACAATATATTTGGTCTAATTCTAATTAATTTACTTATGATTCCCTGGGTGAGCTGGGCTGATGAGACTCCCCACTCGGATACCGATAATACGATGGTTGTCGAGGAGGATCGAACACCTGAACAAACGGAACGATCACGTCCCGAATCTATTACTATAATCGATGAAGAAGAGATTAGGCAAAGTGGTGCTCGTACAGTTGCGGAAATACTTCAGCAAGTGGAAGGAATTGATTTGCAGCGATATGGCAGTCTTGGACAGATGGTGCGTATTTCGATACGAGGGTCCACCCATGATCAAGTGCTTATTCTAGTGAATGGTCGTCCGATAAATCCTTCGGTTGGAGGAGGTGGGAATTTATCCCAGATACCAATTAATGCGATTAAGCAAATTGAAATTATTAGGGGAGGTGCTTCTGCGATCTATGGTGGAAATGCGATGGGAGGAGCGATAAACATTATTACGAAAACAGAAATGAATGAGGCTCGTTCCTTTCAGGCAAATGTAGGTTATGGTTCATTTAATACGGTACAAGCCGGAATACTGGCATATACTCCGTTTGGAAGGGAACATCGTTGGTATGCTATGGTAGCGGGACAATTTGGGTTTAGCGAAGGTGATTATCGTTATGAAGATCAGCGTCGTGGGTCGCTTCAAGACCGTGAAAACAGTAGTTTTATTGGGTATGGTATTTCTGGAGAATGGGGATATCATTTTTCGGATGAAAACGAAGCGGGTATTTCTTTATCCATTTTACATTCATTTAAGGATGCAGGAGTGCCAGGCTCAATCGAATTTCCGACTATTGCTGCGAATCAGCGGAATAGCTTGGTATTATCCACCCTTACGTATATTAATTATTACCATCATAAATCATTACGTCATACGATTATATCCAGTTACCAAAATCAATGGCGTGAGTATACCGATCAAGGGGTGTATCAAACGGATGATACGCATCTGAATCAATCGGTGGCTTTAACAAGTGTATTGGAAGGCAAATGGGGGTGGAATCGCTGGAAAATACAAAGTGAGGGAGCGATAGAATGGTTACAATCTACTGCCTTGGAAAAGCTGGGAGGGGAAGGAACCCAAGGTTTGTTTCGGCATGGACAATTTGGTTTGGGAATCGTTGATTCACTTCACTTGTTTCCCTATGAAAATAGTGCAGAAATACTGCTAGGACGAATTGTGGTGGTTCCAGCATTACGGATTAGCTGGGATTCTCGTTTTGACTGGCTTTTTTCTTATCAGCTAGGAATAATATGGAATATTGATGCGGAACAAAAAGTTGTTGTAAAAAGCACATTTAAAAATGGATATCGATTACCATCGTATAGCGATATGTTTTGGTCGGAATCCGCATTTGCTCGTGGGAATCCGGATTTATTACCAGAGAAGGGTTTGGGAGGTGATATTACGGTTATGGTTCACCCTATAATCCCGTTACAGTGTTCGGTATCCGGTTTTATCACTCAATATAGTAATCTCATCGTGTGGAATCCCGGTGCAGGTGGGCAATGGCGTCCTATGAATTTAAATACCGCCCTGGGTTTTGGTGGCGAAGCAGCTGGCTCTTATTACTGGGAGATCCCTAAATTGATGGGTGGGCTAGAATTGACAGGAAGCTACTCCCTCCAATTTATTAAAGACAAAACCCCCCATTCTCCCGCTACATTTGATAAACAGCTTCCACGCCGACCCCATGAGAAAATCCTTGGGAAAATACATTATTTGCATTATGATGGGCATTTTGGATGGCTCGCAGCGAGGTATGTCGGGTTTCGGTATTTAACCGCAGCAAACACTCGGTACCTGGAACCGTATGTTGTGTTGGATGCGCGGGTGGGTTTGGTATTCAAACCATGGCATTTTTCAATACTGGTACTGAATCTTTTAAATCAGTCGTACGTCGATTTGGAAGATTTTCCAGTACCTGGTATTGAGATAATGGGAGAGGTTTCGGTTGAATGGTGAATGTGCATAGATTCATGTGATCCATAGGTGTAACGTTCCTCTGAAGATGAAATACATGCAGTAAAATAGAATATGAACAGGGGCAATCTTACCTGAAAATTCTAGAAAATACAACGATTAATCAGACAATATTAATCCCGATAAAAAGAATATACAAGGCTGACTGTAAATCTTAGACACGCTGGCTCGATGTATTCATTTCCGAGTGTTTGACTGAAAGGATTTGAGGCAATATATTTTTAGTAAGCAGAACTAATTGGGAAAGAAGGTAGCCTAGGTAAATGTAGCCGGGTAAGCCAAACCAAGAGTAAATACAACCATAACTATATAGTGATTATCTAGCAAGGTTGGATGAGTTACTGCGAAAAATAAAATGAGGATTTTAGCGTTAGGATCTGGAACTTTGATAGGGGCTAGGTGTATAGGGATTCCCCAATTAATAATACACGCAAGTCATTGAGAATAATGTGAAGTAATTTTGTTCCAGAAAAGGGGATTGCTTCATCGCTTCACTTTTCGTAAAGTCGACGTTTCGTATTTTATTTATTGGGATACCTATAGCTAACAGCAATGTAAACATATCATGAGAACAATACGGATTTTATTAGTAGAAGACGACCGGGTATATCAGGAATATTTAAAAGAAGTATTCTCTAAACATGGTTATGAAACAGCGGCTGTTTTTGAATCTGGAGAAGAAGCGTATAAATATACAACAGAAATCAAACCAGATATCATTCTCATGGATATTATTTTAACAGGTGAATGGGATGGGATCGAGACCAGCAAACGAATCCTAAAAACATACCAAGTACCCATAGTGTATATCACAGGGGACGCTACACTTGCTAAAGTAGAACGGGCTACCATTGAAACGCAACCGTATGGGTATTTGCATAAACCAATCGAGGAACATGTTTTATACACTACGATTGAAACAGTCATAAGTCGGTTCGAAGCAGAAACAGCGCTTCAACAAAAAACTCTGGAACTCCAAAATCGTGCACGGCAGCTAGAGGTTGCGCTGGCGAAGTCAAAAAAGCAGGAAAACCAAATTAACACCCTCTTAAAGGCTTCCAAATACATTTTTGCTCATCATACCTTCGAGAAACAGCCGTATTCGCTTTTTAAGGAATGCATGAATCTGATAGGAGCGTCATTTGGTTTACTTCTGCTTTTTCAAGACGATTCCACAACCATGCGAATTATTTTCTCAGAACCGACTCTGCATCTGCCGGAACACGATGGTAGTTCGGATGGTTCTGCTTCTAAAAATGACTGCATCCCGCTTGGTGAAATGGAAACCATTGCTATAACTACCCAAAAACCAACCTTTAATAATATGATCTGTCCTGATGTGTATCAGCAATTATTCCAGCATGAGTTTGAATCCATCACAAATGTGTTAATGGCACCGCTTTTGGATGCAACTGAGACAGTGGGACTATTTGTTTTTGGGGAAAAACCCGATGGGTTTTCATATACGGATGGAAAGTTTGCAACGACGTTTTCTGAATTAGTTTCTATTGCATACACTCAAGATAGAAACCGTAAACAATTGGAGCAGAGTGAGCGGCGGTATTGGGAACTATTTAACAATATGCCTAGTGGAGTTATGGTATTTGATACCGATCGTTCTGGAAGAAAGTTCTATTTGCGTGATATGAATAAAGCAGGACAACGTATTGATGATAATATTTCGGGTGAAATAATCGGGCAAGAAATCCGGAGCATCCTCCCGTTTGCGGATGAAAAGGGTATTACAAAAGTATTTGAGCGTGTCTTTCATACGAGTGTACCGGAGCATATTCCTTCTTTTCAAATTGAACTGGATGATCAGAGCTATTGGAGAGAGGTGTTTATTTATAAGCTTCCTTCAAATGAAATGGTACTCATTTATAACGATGTAACGACACAGGTTCTGGCGGAATTGGAATTGAGGTCTTCCTTTGTGAAATTGGAGCGGATGAATCAAGAAATGTTGAAGAACAATGATGAACTTCAACACCGGATTCTATCGGAAACGATATTGTCAGAGCTTGGAAATATGCTAATGGCACCTCATTTTAATTTAGAAGAGATTGCGGAAATTATCTTATATCGGGCCCGGTTTGTCACCAATTGTACATATGGTTTCGTTTCAATTGTGGATCAACGAAGTGCGGATAGCATAGATTTTACTTTTACAAATATCATGGATCAAAGCACATCCGAGCAACCCGCTGCAATTATCCGACAGGTAGAGGGAACCATGTTTGGTGGTTTATGGAAATATGTTTTACATAACCGCGAAGCATTTTTCACAAACAATACTATAGAACATGCAGCATTTAAAAAAGTATCGCTAAATCAAAAAATACAAAATTTTCTTTCTGTTTCTGCCATTTCCGGAGATACCTTATATGGCCAAATAGGACTGGCAAATCAACCCGAAGGATTCAGCGAGCGGGATCTATCGGTGGTAAAGCAAATTTCCCATTTGTTTGCGATGATTATTCAACGAAAATTTATTGAAGAAAATCTGAAACAAGCATTATCGGAAAAAGAAGTGTTGCTGCGAGAAGTGCATCATCGGGTAAAAAACAATTTAAATGTTATTGTCGGATTGCTCACGACCCAAGAGTTTTACGCTTCCAATCCCGAAGTACGAGCCAATCTTCATGTATCACGAAATCGGGTGTATACATTGGCATTGATCCATGAGATGCTATATAAATCAGAGAATCTGGCGGAAGTGAATTTTCAGGAGTATATCGAACACCTGCTGGAATATCTCAAAACGATTTTTGATGGACAGATTGGTAAGGTGCATGTGGATCTTCAAATGGATAATATATCCATGAATGTGAATAAATCAGTACCGTGTGGTATTTTGATTAATGAAATCCTAACAAATAGTTTTAAGCATGCCTTTCCTAATAACAGGAACGGAAAAATCTTTATAAAAATGCGCGCGTTAGAACATCAGTATTTAATTACTATCGGCGATGATGGTCCGGGAATATCATCCAATCAGGATTTATTTGCGTTAAACACCTTAGGAATGGAACTGATAAGCAATCTCCCCAAACAATTTAATGGGGCAATCACATATACTAATAATCACGGGCTTGCGTATGAAATCACCATCCCAAAAGAATGATAAAAAGAAAGGTACGGGTTATGAAGGCATTGGATATCTTACTAGTAGAAGATGATGTTGTTGCAGGGATCTTTATCAAGCACGTTTTTAAAACCACTCCCCATACAGTTGTGAAAATTTGTCGAAGTGGTGAAGAAGCAGTAGAAGCTGCTCGCAAATATCATCCAGATCTAATCCTTATGGATATTATGCTGGAAACGGAAATGGACGGAATAGAAGCAGCCCATCAAATACGGAAATTTTTACAGGTTCCTTTAATCTATTGTACTGCTTACAATGATCAAGAAACCATCCAACGGGCACAAGCAACCAATCCTACTGCCTTTTGTTTTAAACCAATCAGACAAGAAGAGTTAATGGAATTAATCAAGTCAGTACCATAATATCTATTGCTAGCCTACTCCCCATCTATTTTTTTGGGTATATGCATCCAAACATAATGAAATACAAGGGCTCCATAGAGTATGAGAAGATTGATTCGCTGAAAGAATCCAGTATAGCGTAGAATCCCTTCGGTTTGCTTTTCGGAATAAAGAAATAATCCAAAGGAACACGCTGCGAGTACAAGCAATGCAACATTTATCCATCGGATTCCCCGTAACTCTGGAATCCATATCGCCCATAACAAATTAAGTAACAGCAGCAGAAATCCCAGACCGGATGCAATACCATGAATTTTTCCAGAGTAAGTTTCCGGAGTATTTGGAATATCTTCGGGGAAAATACCCGCCAGAACAGTTCCTAAACCAAATACTATAATTCCAATGATATACAATCGAAAAGCCCATTCCAATGGATATGCACGAATCGCCCACCCGATTCCCACGATAAGTAGAGTAATCCCCACGATGATGAGTACTATACGGGAAGCGAGTTGCACTGGACTCCCATGGATACCTAACGCGCTGATTGTATCTTTAAACTGATGATAACCTGGATAGCGTAATCCTAAGATAAGTGGAGCCCCCAAATCTAAAAGAACTGCAACACTTAACAGGATGAGTAAAGAAATGGTAGTAGTGTTCATATCCGTTTAACTCCCAAGAGCATGAAATACAAAAATAATAGATAGCATGGTTTGATCAAGGGTTTGGAATAAAGTATTTATAAGTAGTTCCGCTTGACAACCGTTCCATCTCTTATCATTTTTACGAAAGGATAAAACGGTGATTCCAATTTTGGTACCATCCATTCCTATTCAATCCAACGTGTAAAGAGGAATTGTTGTGTATACACTTTATCGAACGCATCGCGCTGGTTGGTTAACCCCGGAAGATGTTGGCTCCCAGGTTATCTTGAACGGATGGGTGAAGGTCCGTCGGGATTTGGGTCAGCTAATATTTATTCAACTTCGGGATCGATATGGGGTGATTCAATTAGTATTTGATCCCCAGCACCACTCCAAACCGCATCAGATAGCAGAAACCCTTCGTCCGGAATATGTAATTGCTGTGAAAGGTGTTGTCCAGCTACGAGAAGAAAAAAACATAAACCCCGATATGGCAACTGGAAAAATTGAGGTAATGGTTACTGAACTTGAATGCTTGAGTGATTGTCCTACGCCAGCGTTTGAAATTGAAGAAGAAGTCACAGCCTCAGAAGAATTGCGGATGAAATACCGTTATCTGGATCTGCGACGGGAATGCATGACCCGCCATCTAATTAACCGACATCGTATTGTAAAAGCCATGCGAACATATCTGGATGCGGAAGATTTTTTAGAGATAGAAACCCCTATGTTAGGGCGTTCCACACCGGAAGGCGCACGGGATTTTTTGGTTCCTAGTCGTATTCGTGAAGGGGATTTTTACGCGTTACCCCAATCTCCCCAGTTATTAAAACAGATACTTATGGTAAGTGGTATGGATCGCTATTATCAAATTGCTCGCTGCTTTCGTGATGAGGACCTTCGGGCGGATCGACAGTTTGAGTTTACGCAACTGGATTTAGAGATGAGTTTCGTACGGGAACAGGATGTGATGAATATTATGGAGGGCGTTTGTATCACGGTGATGAAAGACGTGTATGGGAAAGACCTGGAGACACCGTTTCCGACATATTCCTTTGAGGAAGTGATGGATACGTATGGCACCGATAAACCGGACTTACGATTTGGACTCCCTATTATTACGATTACAGATGATGTAAAACATAGTGAGTTTGGTGTTTTTCAGAAAGCAGTAGCGTCAGGTGGAAGGGTGGCAGGTATCAATGCGAAGGGTGCTGCGGGTTTTTCTCGTAAGGATATTGAAAGCTTACAGGACGAGCTCAAACCATTGGGAGCAAAAGGGTTAGCGTGGTTGAAGTATGTGGATGGGGCATTTAGTGGACCTATTGCGAAGTTTTTTAGTGAGAACGAGTTGAAACAGTTCGGCACCAGGTTTGATGTAGCAGAACATGATTTGCTACTGTTTGTTGCCGATAATACGACCATTACCCGAAAAGCATTGGGATACTTACGAAATTTATTGGGGCATAAACTCGGTTTGATTGATGAGGGAGTGCAGTCTTACCTTTGGGTGGTGGATTTCCCTCTTTTTGAGAAGGATGAGGAAACGCAAGTCTGGGAACCTGCACATCATGCATTTACCCAACCTGCAGCAGATGATATCCCACTGTTAAAAACGAATCCTGAAGCTGTCCGTGCTTTACATTACGACTTAGTGTTAAATGGAGTCGAATTAGGAAGTGGTAGTATTCGTATCCATGATTCTAATCTTCAACAACAGGTTTTTGATGTATTGAATATCAGTACGGATGAGGCACAACGGAGGTTTGGATTCTTTTTAAATGCACTCAAACATGGATGTCCTCCCCATGGAGGTTTTGCTTTAGGGTTGGATCGCTATATCATGATTAACGAACGATCTTCATCCATTCGGGATGTAATAGCTTTCCCAAAAACAACAACCGGCGTTTGTCCTTTAACCGATGCTCCTTCTTCTGTTGAAAAAGAGCAGCTGGAAGAACTATCACTTCGATTAATCCCAGTGAAAAAACAAGCGATCGAACCAAAATAATAAAGGATAGTATGTGGCAGTAATTGAAAAAATTATCCCCTTGCATGAATATTCCCACACCCAAATGTTGTTTGGGGAGCGGGATGAATTAATCCGCCCATTGGAATCGGAATTTGATGTTGAAATCTACCCCAATACAGATAAAGTTCGAATTAGAGGGACAGCGCGGAAGATTGATCGGGTTATCAAAGTGTTGGAATTATTGTTGAGTGATTTACAGGAAGGGAAAGTTACATCCACAGATGATTTAAACTATTTGATAGCGCAGGTAAAGCAAAATCTGGATTTCACCGTTGATGATTTGAAAACTTCCAGTGTGACGGTATCCAAAACGGGAAAGTTGATAAAAGCTAAGCGTCCCAATCAAAATCGCTACATTCGATTAATCCAGCAGCGGGATATGGTTTTTGGTATTGGACCGGCGGGTACAGGTAAAACCTATTTAGCAGTTGCATTGGGGATGCATGGATTGATAGAGGGTCAGTACAAAAAGTTAATTCTGACTCGCCCTGTTGTGGAAGCAGGAGAGAGTCTTGGTTTTCTTCCAGGAGATCTCCAACAAAAAGTAAATCCGTATCTTAGACCGTTGTTTGATGCCATCCTGGATATGATTAGCTTCGAGGAATTCACGTCCTATAAAGAAAAAGAGGTAATTGAAATTGCTCCTTTGGCATACATGCGAGGACGCACCCTGAATAATGCGTATGTCATTTTAGATGAAGCGCAAAACACAACGATTCCTCAAATAAAGATGTTTTTATCGCGTATGGGACAAGATTCTAAAATGGTTATTACCGGTGATTTAACCCAAATTGATTTACCACCAAAAATTGCATCGGGTCTAATTTTCGCGAATAAATTTCTAAAAAGCATTGAGGAAATTGGTTTTGTATATTTTCAACCTCAGGATATTATTCGGCATCCTTTGGTAGGAAGGATATTAGATGCTTTTGAACGAGCCAATGCCTAGTGAATGATTCAATTGAAGCAGGAAACCCCATTTGTTTTTATTATATGCATTGCTGATATAAAGGGCATTAATTAATGCTATCTTCTTCTTCATCATCGATTTCCAAGTCCAGCATGAGGTTTTCAAAGAATTCATTTGATGTGATAAACCGAGCCCAATTGCGTTCAACGGGTTGCATACCACGCTGTTGCTGAAATAGAACGACGTTATCAAATTCCCCATGGTACAATCCCCATAGAAAACGAGAGCGAAGCAGATCAATATGCCGTTCTTCCAGTTCCTCTAACATATCTTCCAATTCTTCATCTTGAAACTCATCCACCAACGCTTCTGCTTCATGGATGATCCGTCGAATATAATCCATTCCTTCATCTGTTAGGTCATAACACGCTTTTTTTTCATTAATAAAGATTAGATTTTCATCAATCAGATAGTCAAATATTTCTTCTGCAAAATCGTACTCTGGAGGAAGGGGTACTTCAACAAATAGCCCACCCTGCTTGGGTCCAATATCTAACATTTTTAGAACCCACATGCCTGCATAGATCAATTTTTGCTCTTCAAAATAAGCTGCATCCATGGTATACTCCTTTTTCGAGGATGATGAGGGGTGTTCTGGGGAGGATGATACGGATTGGTCTGATATAGGGTCGGTGGAATCCCCCTGCCATTTGATCCACTGTTTAGCTTCCAATCGAAGACTATCTTTATCAACCCAAGTGATCTGCCCGTACTCATCATGGTCCACGTTGATAAACGATGTGACTTCCCCTTTTGCATAATATACGGGATAAGATTTCATACAGGGGGGGAACGAGAGGGTTCGTTGCTCAAAATTACATACCACCATGATCACGGCTTCAAACGTCATCTGGATTTCTTCAAATCGCAGTTCCAGAAAACGAGTTAAGGGAGCAAAGTAATCTTGGGAAGCCCATCCTAAATCGGTAAGGGCGAATTCTACATCAATATCGTTCTCATACGGGTTGGGATCTTCGGAGCTATGCAAGGCAATGAGTAATACCTGCTTGACTTCCTCGGAATACCCTGTTTTGGTGGAAATCAAACGAATTTGTTCGGTAAACCCAAACCCATATCGGACATCATCCTTCAGGGGCTTACGCACATGCTCACCAACCCGTGATAGAACAAGCAAATCTTCCAGATCACGATATGGAAAAGGAATATCGCGTAATGACTTAATTTCCAAATCCATACCGCAACCGTTCTATTCAATATCTAGTTATGCTGTAAGTCGTACAGCAGTCTTCCGACGCTGACGAATTCCGTAGCTGGAACCACCACTAGAACTGGAGCCAGATCGCCGCGTAGAAGAAGAAGAACCGGATCTGCCTCCCCAAGTTCCTCCGGATCGTCCCGTTTTAAAACTAGGGTTGTTCTTTCGGAAAGTGTCTCGATGTGTACGTAAGGTACTAACTCTGCTTTGAGGGGTTACATAAGGACGTGAATACCTTGGACTATAATTTGGACGCATAGCATTGGCGATCATGCTTCCAACAATTACACCCCCTGCGATATCCCACATACCGGTATGATGATAATGCGAGTAATGACCATATCCATTTACGCTGTAATTGGCTCGGTTGTATTCATCCCCAATTGTTCGGTTAATACTAAAAACACGTTCCTTTTCTTGAACTTTCCCATCGGAATTTGCATCGATAAACCCAATAACTTCTTGGTTCCGAGCATCTTTATCTTGCACGCTTATTCTGATAATTTCAGAGCCAGGATACACTTCGTTGGCTTTCTCTTCAAAATCGGTAGGTCCATCAGCCGTGCGATAAGCTTCCATTAGCTTATCCCAATCCATCTCTATCATGGTATTTTCCGTAGTGACCCAACGGTCTGATGATTTGTTGCTGCATCCCAATGCAACAATGAGAATTCCAAGTAGGCTTATGATAAGTATGCTTTTCCAATTCATGACTCACTCCTCGATTATTTTGATTGACAACTTGTATGCCAGGGTATTTAAGAAGCCCCCGGGAGAATAATACTAGAATTTCTTCAGTAGGGCAAGTTTTTTACTGCTTTTCTACCGTTCTAATTCCTTAAAAAACGAAAAATATTTGATGAAACCAAAAAATCGTGGTATATTTAAGCTCATTATGGGGTGATCGATAGCTGATACCCTTAGATGCAAGAAAAGCAAAAGATAGAGGAGGAATCCATGAAAAGATTTTTAGCTATGTTTATTATACTCGGAGTGAGTATACTAGCCTTAATTGGTTGTACTGGAAGTGTGGAAGTAAAGTTTGAATTAGCCAAAGGAAGCTTTGTAGGAAGCGTAGTAGATGGGAATGGAGCTGCTGTAACCCTTTCAGATTATACCTATTCCATTACTGTATATGAGGCAGCGTCTTCTGAAACAGGATACTACCTGGGAACAATGCTTACTGATGGAACGGATTATGATTTGAGTGTTTCAGGGAACCAATTCACCATCGCAAATATTGAATGGGGTGGGTATTTCATCGAAGTTGACCTCGGTGATGATTATACGCCTTATACCCTATACGTTTATTACCTAGGTCTGCAAGAAGATTGGACCCACAATATTCAACGAAGCTTTACGCTTGTTGAAAAGATCAAGGGACTTCGCATCATTGCTACTTGGGAAAACGCCGCTGATATCGAAGGGTTCTTTACCTTCCCCGCTGTAGATGGTCTGTGGGATGAAGGAACCGTTGTTGATGAATGGACTTCCGGTTATTATGCCGATGCGCTCACCGGTGGATATATGGGTCCTGATGTTTTAGGTACTGACACGGCGTTTGCCACTTCCTGTGAATATGAAACCGATGGAACATACGCACGTGGCGTTGTGTATGAAGGATTACAGACCTATGAAGTGAGTGAAGCAGCTACGGTTGATGATTGTGCAACGAAAACAGAAGCAGTAACCTACGATGATTCAACAACAGGTCAGATAATTATTGATATTAAAGCAACCACCGCGAATTCTGCGGATTGGTATGGTGGCGAAAGCCCCGAAGCTTCCGAAGGAGATATCTATGAATTCGGAATGGGATTGTTGACATTCCGTCATAACGTCACAACAGCTGCAGCCAGTGAATTGACTTCAGAAGATTTGATGCTGACAGTAAGTGTGTATAACGATGAAGGGCTCCTGACCAGTTATGCAGCACCTATGTTGTATCAAGATAGTTACGCCATTCCTTATCGGTATTGGAGAGTTATGGAAGCATATTTATACAGCCAAGTTAATGCAACCGAGTATCCAACTGCGAAATACCGCTATATGGTAGATATGGTTCCTTTTGGTTTGGACGATGTACCTCTATTACGTGATGGCGGTGTAAAAGCCGGTGCTATCACTGCTGATTTAGGTGGTCGCTGATCCATCCATCGTAAACCATTATCTAATGGTTTAATATGAAGACAAAGCCCTCTGTGATTTCAGAGGGCTTTTATTTTTCATGCGCAGGTTTATCTGTTTTATATTTGCATGGATACCCGTTTCTCACACTTAAGCATTCCCTAAAACAGACGATACTAAAAAAGGAATCGTTATCCACGGAGGGATAATTGTGAAAACGGATTTGAACCTGGAAGGGAGTTATATGAAGCGGTTGGTTATCGTTGCGATTGCGGTGGTATGTATATCTACCGTTACCTATCTTATTGTTCAGGAACAAGCCGCAAATTATCGATTGGAAAAAGAAATTCAAGCGTTGGGCGACGCAATTGTTGAAATCAATGATGAAAAGCGGAAAACCCTCTTACAGGTAGAAGAAATGCGACACCCCCAACGAATCCAGGAGCGCGCCGAAGCCAATTTGGAAATGCAACGTGGGAGGGAAGATCAGTTTGTTTATATTCCTCTAGAAACAATACAACCTACGGTGTCGGATTATCAGAAATCAATTTCCCAGCACGGAACACAATCAGAGATACCCCCAGAACACCATTGACATCCGGTCCTAGAATATTATTAATTACATTCTGCAAATTTACTTCTGCTGCACGAAAACCTGTATCTGAGTTAAAAAAAGTAAGATTCATTGTTTTGAGATATGACCTCGCACCATGTCGGATGGCTTGTTGACGGCTTTCCAATAGAACTCGAGTGCTTTCGTCCCCCTGCTTTATTCGTACTTCCATAATCAACTCCAGTTGTTGATAAGATTGTTCGTCTTCCGAATGCAAGGTAACCGTGATAGGCTGATTTTCAAACAGACGCTTCTTCTCGTAGAGTGGATCCTCATTCAACCAGTGTTCATATTCCGTATCATTTGGTATGGAAAAGGTATCATTGGATTTAAAATCATGCGGGTTTGTTTCCGCATTAGGGAAAAGAGGGAGAGACTCTTCGGATTCGTGATGAGGGGTTCCTGAAACGGGAAATTCAAATGTTTGGGATGGTTGAAACCAGGAAAGACCTGCAAATCCAAGAAAAGCAGGTAGAATAATGTGAGATGGGGTTTCAACCTGGATTTGAATGATTTTTTCAGTTTGAATGATTTGCGTGTGTTCCATCATGTATTTTAATGATCCCCAAAAAAGCATTTGGAGAAGATCCTTTTGTTCCTGGAGTTCAGCAATACGCTTGATGGTCATATCTTGTAATTGCGTAAGTTGGGGATAAAGCTGATTCGCATCGGGAGTATCCTTTAGATACATCCCAAGAGTTAAATCGATCTGATCCATGGATTGAATGCCTAAATAGAAGGAATCAATAGAATTCAGTCCAGCAAGAATGGTCTTCTGCTGCAACTTTAAAAGATTGGCAATCGACGAAGGTATTTGCTCGGTTAGCTTTGTGAAACCCTGTTGTATTCCCTTACCTACCAAGGCATGATCCACACAGATCCAAATGGGATCCGCTCGATGTATTCCTTCAAGCATAGCACGTTTGGAAGCGATCTTGGTTTGGTATGGTTCCAACACAGATTTTGGATTATTTATTAAAGCGATGATGGCTTCTAAATCCTCGTCCTCACAAACGAATACCCAGTCAGCAATTAATACGATCTTAACGGGCATCCCTACTAACTCCAGTACATACCCGTCTTCCCGCTCCTGAACGTTTTTCACAATCCGTTGGGATTGTATGTGTTCAACCACCTGTTGTTGATTATAGTCCATACGAATCAATAGGAGTGCCTTACCCAAGGGATTACCTTCACGGGTTTGATATCCCCCAATTAAAAAATGGATCTGATTAAAATTTTGGATCCCTAATAAACTGTATATCTGTTGAAGATGCCCTTCATCCCATAATGAAAAAAATTCCTGAATGCTATCATGGTTAGAAAGGTAATGGGTATCCACAAAAAACACCGCATCCATCCACAATGGAAGCGGTCGAGATAAGGGAGTAGGCTTATTACAGGTAATGAAACTAAGCCCCAGTATTAAACTAATAAGCAATACTATAATTCGATTCATGATCTCGTCCTTTATCAACTAAACTGTGCGATATTCGTGTGTAATCATGCTTCACTGAGCATGGAACAATTTTATCCGTTTTTATTTGGTAACATCGTGAACCCATGTTGCATAGGGTGGATGTGCATGCTCAATCGGATAGGCTAAAATTTCTGGCACATCATAAGGATGAATTTCCGGAATACGTTGCATCACTCGAGGAACTAATCTTTGTGGGGTTTTCATCATCAAGAGGGATTCAGATTCAGAGCACACCTTGTTTTCCCACCAATATATACTGGTGAGCTGGGGGATGATATTCACGCAAGCAACCAATTTTTCTTCTACTAACGTAGCAGCAATTGTTTGTGCTTCATTGGGACTTATTGTACAGTATAGTACATACACCGGATCATGGTCGGATTGTTGACTCATATCAACTCCCTACTGGTTTTTATATGTAGATTAAGGTCACTTTTATCTTCGCGTCTGTTTCCAATCCCCTTCATGCAAGCGTCCCACAGGATGTACCAAGGTTACGAATTCGTTTTCCCCATCCACCTGGAGATAGGAATGAATCGCTTCATCATAGAATGCACCGATGGCACATGTTCCTAAACCCATTCCGGTTGCTGCCAGATATAGATTTTCAGAAATGGAACCCGCTTCCATATATGCATAGCGTGCACCTCGGGTTTTATATTTCCATTGCTGGCGGTAAAAGATACTTGTGAAAATAAATACAACTGGAGTAGGTTCCATCCAGTCTTGATCAAGACACGTATGGATCAATTCCATTCGATCGCGTTTTGTTTTTAAACGCACCAATTGATGTTCTGGGACATAATAATGGTAAATACCCGAATCTAAATCTTCTATATTTTGGATATCCAAATACGTTTCCACACAGTACCGAGCTCCCCCAGATGGTGCAACCCGAAGTGGATATCGAACATCTGTTCCATCCGGACGGGTTAATTCCATGATTTCACTAATACCAACAGTTGCGAATAGTAATTGGCTCAATTCTTCTAAGGAAAGGGGATCCGCACTATACTTTCGATGAGATCTTCTTGTTTGAATGGTTTTCCAAAGCGATGCACCCCCGATACGATCGGGTTCAGGAAGAACAACCACATCCTGTCCCTCATATTTTTTAAATAATTCAGGCATGGGTTGGGTGTTTATATCCGCATCCCATTCTTCACCTGGTATATGATAGCAGTGTTTATGAAATGCTCGGATGTCTTGTTGGTTTGTTTCCATGAAGATCCCCCTGGGCTAGCTGTTTGTATACCCTTTGTTCAAAATAGGAAAGGTAATTTGAATGGTCAAGAGGTGAAAATCATTTTATGGAAGAGATCGCCTTGCCAAGCTGCTTAAAGTTATGTATACTTAGCTGCGTTAGTTTACCTATGGAAGATTGGCATGAGCCATTTTAGAATGTATATGAACCAACTACTTTTTTTATTGATTATTGGTGTGGTGGTTTCCTGTGGGGGAAGCGACACCCATGCCACCCAACAAGCCAGAAGTAATGTGACACAAGGATCAACCCCTTCAACCGTTCTATCAACAGGATCAACCGAAACAGATCAACCCGTCCCTATGTGTATTCAACAGATGCGCCAATTTCGGGGTTCGGATCGGGAGTTGGATTGGGTTAAGCAGATCAAGTATAATGATGCAGCGCAACCGGTGGAAGAAACTGTATTTGATGAAACAGGATCGATCTCATGGAGTGCCATTTATTCATATGATCAATCGAGTGGCGAATTACTGCGCTATACACGATATGATAATGAGGGAACCTATATTTGGGAACGAATCATAACGTATGATGCTGGGTCAGGGCTCCGTTTAAATGAGCAGAAACGCTTGAAAAATGGAACGATTCAGTACACCCTTTCCTATGATTATGATAACCAGAATCGAGTTATCCGTGAAACAGAGTTTGATAGCAACCAACGGGAAACCAAGCGTATAGACTATTCTTATGATGATAGGGATCGTCTCATCGAAGAACGGATTTTCCGTTTACGCGGTTCTGATTTGGTTTTAGAGCAACGTGCTATCTATACCTATGATTCAAATACAACCGATTACACGGGGAAGATGTTGTATAAGGATGAAACACGCTTAGAAGAAATTGTAACGCGAACATACGATGAAGAAGGGAATTGCATTCTCGAACGTCATCTCGATGAGGGTGGAGCCTTACATCAAGAGATTACGATGGAGTACGATTCTCATAAAAATCTTACGAAAAAAGCCATCACCAAAATGGATGGGGGGATCTATTTATTGTTATTCTTTGAATATGAGTATGAGCGCTGTCCACATTAATCGTTTTAGTTTTTCCCAATCTCATAGAAGAAAGGTTGTATAAACCACTCGATTTATACAACCTCTATTCAGCTATTGCTACAAGATATCTCAAAATAACAGGTTAGATACAGAGGTTTTACCCCTATCAAAAAAAGATTGAGATATTACATTGCTACGTAATAAATTTCTGGAACATGCTTACTTATTCAATATCTCGTGCACATCGGAATCCGTAGTGTACGCTTTGGGCTTGGGAACGACTCGGTAAGCGAACGGTTACGGATTGGTTTTTTCTAGCGGTGGCAAAAGAACCGCCCCGTAATACCCGGAAATTCTCATCATAGGTATAGCTTGCATTCTGAGTTTCGTTCCAATAACCAGGATCGGGGTATTCCGAATAAAAACTTGCAGTCCATTCCCAAATATTACCCAAAATATCATGTAAACCAAATTCATTCGCAGGAAATTGCCCAACAGGCAAAGGGGTGGGTTTTGCTGGATCCCAGCGTCCCACTTCGATACGGTATACATCCAATGAACCACCATATTCAGCATTATTGGATTCAGCCGTTTTCCACTCGTCACCCCAATAATACGTGGTTGTTGCATTTGCACGGGCAGCATATTCCCATTCAATTTCTGTAGGTAATCGTTTTCCTTCGTTCCATCCACAAAAAGCTTGCGCACCATTCCACGTAACATTATATACTGGATAAAGATCAAATCCTTCAAAAACAAACCAAGTTCCGCGCTGATACATAAACAATGCGTCTCGGTCGATTAGGATCATGTTGCTCGCTTCTTCCAAATTGAATCCTAACGCATTTAAAAATGTAACGAAGGAACCAACCGTAACTTCATATTTGTCCAATTCAAACGCTGCTACTTCTTCCAAATGAGGAGGACGTTCATCATCATACCCTCTAATCGTTCCCATGAAGTATTCACCAGCAGGAATCTGTACCATTGCATTGACGTCAATGGTACCTTCTAATGCTTTTATCTCTTCTTGACGGCGTAGCTTATGTTGCATTCGTCCAGCATCAGCCCATTCATGTTGGGAGTAGGCATTTAATGCACTTACGATTTTGATAAGCTCCGTAAGCAACTCTTCCTGTCCTTGGGAATAAAGATTTCGTTGTTGATCTTCATTGATAGAGTATTTGATTGTATACCGATCGCCATATTTTGAGATTTCTCCGGTTATGACATAACTAATTTTGTTTTCATCGGTTTCAGTCATACCATCGCTAAAAACCTCATAACCTGAAAAGGTTATAGCACTTTCAATGAATTTTTTAATTTGAATTGCCAAATCCTGATTTCCAGAATCGGTGTTAAAAGGATTAATCTGTACGGACAATCCTGCTGGCTGTGCAAATGCTACAGCTTGTATTGACCAAAGTAATGCTAGGAGTACAAGAACTATCGATACCCGTCTCATATTTTGCCTCATCTTTTAATTTTCAAGTATTTTGTGAACAGTGAGGAATCAGCTCCCCAAGTTCGTATCTTTCGTATATATTAATGTAACAATTTCCGTTTGACAAGTTAAAAAATAACGATAACGAATTTTCCTAAGGCAAGGGTGATTCGGGCTGGAGTTGGGTAGTTTATTGTTTGGGTTCAGTGGAAGAAGACGAAGTAGAGGATGGAGAGGGCTTGGAAGATGATGTTTTTTGAAGTGTAAAATTCTTTGGCATTTCCCATTCGAGATCATTTTCCAGCTTGTTACGCATAATAAATCGATGGCAGACCTCAAAAAAAGCTTTCTTTAATACCGAATAGCTAACATCCGGATCCTTCCGAATGGCGTTCCAAATAGCCCCGCTTAATCGGGTTTTGAGTTTTTGGTAGTTTTCCTCATCCATAGACATACGATGTTCATTACCTCACTGTATTCATTCTTCTTATTCTTAAGTATCGGGATGAGGAGGGGAATTACTCAAACGGAATTTGGATTTTTATCAGCGTGCTTAAATTAGTATACGTTGATGTGTTTGCAGTTAAATAACAGGGGATTTATGGATGAAGGTTTAGAACCCACGTAGTAGATCGTTTATTAATTTTTGTACTAATTGACTCAAATCCGCTTCATATCCTGTACTCTCGGCACCGTTCAATATTTCGCCTGTTTCAACGTTCATACGTTTGGCTACCAGCGTAAATTCCAATCCATGTTTCAGAATTTTTCCATAAATGATTTGATCCGTGCCCATAAAGGATCCGATGCGACTGGTTGTTGCTTGATCAAAAAAATCGGATTGTTGAAGCGTCAGTTGTTCTAATGCTTTTTGAATCTCGGTCTGCTCCACTACATAGCATACTTGCTCAGCTGAAAGCACGGCTGAAATCCGATTTGCAATTTGAGTTGACCATACATCAAACGCATCATCTCCCGTTTCATTATCAAAGGGAAGCACCGCCAATCGAATATCTGTTATCTTTCCGCCTCGAATTGTAATCAGCTGATCCAATGCTCGTGCGGCTTCCATGCGCACATCACTGTCTTCATCGGATTCTTTGATTTGATTCAATAAACTACGGGTAGATTCATCTTGCAGTTTCCCTATGCTAATTACGGCTTCTCGTCGAACTAGCGAATTGGTATCTGTAACAAACTGGGTTAGTAGATCCACTTTGGTATCAATATGAAAAAGGGGAACCAGGGAAGCAATCCATGCACGAATACGGTAATGTTCATGATTACGATTCGTAAGAAGAAAGGATTCAAGGGTGGTAAGCTGTGCTTTCACAATTTGTTCTACGTGTTTTTGGATTGCACTATCTGAATCAAGATATAGAAGCAGGAGTAGTTCTGGATGTTGTTCCGGTTGGATTTTAAGCAATGCTTCGGCTGCAATTTTATGATATAATGGATCATCCAAAAAGGACCGAATTTGATTCCATGCATTGATACTGTGTAATTCACCTAATTGAAATAGTGCCTCGGATATTACTGCACTATCGTTTGTTTGTTGAAGCAATGCTAACAAGCCGGCTTCATCTTGCTCGGCACCTAATTGTTGAGCATCCTCTACCGTTGCACTACATCCAAAGTAACTGTAGAGGGAAAGCACAACCACAACAATTGAGATCAAACAAAATCGACCTTGTTTCATTTAAATACTCGATGGATTTATGTATTCTGCATATAATATCATGATACCACTGCGGGAAATACTTGCCCCCAAGGATTCGAACCTTGACTGACAGGACCAAAACCTGTAGTGCTGCCGTTACACCAGGGGCAATTGGTGTTTCCAATATAATAAGATTTACTAAAAACGAAAAGCGATTTCCGGAAAAGTGGGTGGATTCCATTTACATTTATCTACACTCGGATGAATGGCTATCCACAGAGTTAGATGCCTCTCTTTTTGCAATGGTAAAATTACCAAGGTGAGTAAACAGGTTTTTTTTTTCGGCATGACAGGTTCATAGAAGTAGCTGTCGAGGCTAATTCCCAAAAATCATCTTGATCTGCGATAGCATACTATATTCGACTTTCAACTTCATAAACCCAGTTGCAGCTTCTTTTGTTCTTTATTATCCTTTGCTCCATGGATATTACAACTTTAATCAGTTTTGTTTCATTAGGAATATTGGC
>CAYPZJ010000011.1:0-27214 GCA_964414635.1 uncultured Spirochaetia bacterium | reverse complement strand
CGCCACGGGTGGAGGAGACTGTCCAGGGCTCAATGCTGTAATCCGTGCGGCGACCAAACGTGCTATTTTAGGGTATGGCTGGGAAGTCTGGGGTTGTTATGATGCATTTAATGGACTTCTTGTGGAAGAAGGCGCCCAACTAGAAATTACCCAATTAACCTTGGAAAATACCGCGGACATCTTAACAAAAGGGGGGACAATTCTGGGTACGAATAGTAAGGGTGAACCGTTTCATTTTCCTACCAAAGAAGCCGATGGATCTACTGTTTATGAAGATCGATCCAATCTTATGGTACGACGGGTGCAGGAATTGGGGATTGATTATATTATTTCCATTGGAGGGGATGGCTCACAATCGATTTCGCTGCAATTAATCGAGAAAGGATTAAACGTCATTGGCGTTCCTAAAACCATTGACAACGATCTATCCGCAACCGATTTTACCTTTGGATTTCAAACCGCCGTCAATATTGCTACTGAAGCGGTGGATCGTCTCCGTACTACAGGTGAAAGTCATGACCGGGTTATGATTCTCGAAGTAATGGGAAGAGATGCGGGATGGATCGCACTGCATGCGGGTATTACGGGAGGAGCCGATATCATTCTCATCCCTGAAATCCCCTATAAGTTAGCTGCTGTTACGGATACCCTCCAAAAGAATGTGGAGCATGGTCAATTCTGTTCAATCATTGTGGTTGCCGAAGGTGCGAAAGAAATTGGTGGAGAAGTGGTCGGAGAGACTATCCAGCAAGGAACACATAAGAAAATCCGGTTGGGAGGAATCGGAGAGCATTTAGGAAAACAAATTACCAACGCGACCGGATTGGAAACACGGGTGACGGTTCTTGGTCATTTACAACGAGGAGGGACCCCCAGCCCATTCGATCGCTTACTCGCTTCTCAATTTGGAGCGAAAGCCGTAGATCTTGTTGCTGAAGATAAAAATGGATATATGGTTGCCCTTCGCACCCCCGATATTGTAGCAGTTCCAATTTCGGAAGCCATTGAGCACTATAATTTTATCGATCCTGAATCCCAGGTTGTACAGATCGCTCGCGGTATCGGGATTGGATTCGGAGATATTTCGGTCGATTCCCATAAGGAACCTGTATGAAGCAATTCACGCTTCGGTTCTGGGTAAATTTTTTCATAGTAATTCTCATCATAATCGTGATTATACTTATCATCTTCTTTTCAGGATAAATACCTTTGAATACACCACTCACATCATTTTGGAAACCAAAAACAGTAGGAATCATTGGGATTATCCTAATGGCATTTTATTTTATTCCAATCGTCGTTGATGTGTACGAATCGACGTATACCATTGCGTTCTCTTGGGATCTTCATCGTATCTTAGAAGGATTTCCGTTTCTTTTTGGAATGTTTTTCGTACTAACGAGTCCGATGGTATTAGGATTAATGGCTGTAGCGCTAGCTCTTTTTGCTGCTAAAAATCCCGCTCGGCTGGTTTTTACAATTGGAGTGGGATTACTCTTTCTCATTTTTTTAGAATGGGGAATGATTCTATCCATGTACATTCAGACGGTAAACATTCAGGCGATGAATGCGTCCCTTCATTTGTTTATTCTACCTTTGTTATTGTATCTTTTATGTGTATGTATCTTACCTTTGTTGATTTGGTTATATCGAAGGGATCAGCTTTCAGAAAAAGGATTGCTTATCTTCAAAGGGTTGGGAGGATATCTCATTTTATTCGCATTGTTTTTATGTGCAACCGCGATAATTCAGGTTTTTCCTGGTTATCTTTTTATAAAATGGGTGAACCCATTCCAAGACATTTTAATCATGGCATTTTTAGGAATTTTAGTTGGAATTGGTTTTCTATCGTTTTTTGTTCCTCGGAACGCAGTAACCTGGCGTTATTTGTATTGGGGGCTAGTGGGCTTTGCATTTCTCATTCCTCTATTACTGATTATTATCGGCTGGATTCAAGGCAGCGGAATCCTCCCCCTGTTTAATCCTCTAACTAATACACTGGTAGTGGTTCATGTATTCGGTAGTTTTTATTTAGTACTGTTTTGTTTGTACCGGGGATATATTGGATTACGTGTTCAAAAGGGAAAGCTGATTCAGGAATCTCCATCATCCTGAACGGATACGGGGTTGCTTCATCGTATTCGAACTAGATGAGATTCTAGAATTCCATACTGTCTGATGCGCCGTTTTGAAATGTAGTATTTTACATTTGTAATCTTCGTTTTTAAAGAGGGCTTTATATGAAAACAATCGTACCAATTTGTATAGTGATGGTGTGGGGAATCCTTGTTATATCGTGCTCCACTCCCCTTCCTGTATTCAATCATATTGATAACTTAAATTACCACCTTCATCGGCATCAATTGGAACGCGCTACAGCCCAAATCGACTGGATGAAAAAAGAATATGCAGGATGTCAGGAAGAACCCGTTGTGCTGGTGGCAGCGGAATTTGTATCTTATTTTGCAGACCATATTCCGATCGAGGATGTTGTACAGCATATCAAATCGATTCAGCAGACACTGAAAGAAGATTCGTTGGGGTATTTCATAGGGGATTACTTTTTAATGCAGTTGTATCGCTTGAAGGGATCGTATCAAGATCTTAAAATAATCACGACACGAATACAAAAACGATTACATGAGGATAATGAGATAACCCAACGAATGAAAACATTGGATCCAGATCACACATTCTATCCAAACCAATTCCAACATGAACTTGAACAAATTAGGAAGATAAGTTTATTCTACACCACCACTGAAAACACAAACCTGACGAATCTCCATCCCATGATCCCCTTGATATATGTAGAAGTCGATGATCCTTTTATAGATCAGGAAGGATTCCCCCTGAATTATACCTGGCATGCGAAAGCCATTCAAATGTTGAACGAACATAATGCACAAGTCATTCTGCTTGATATTATGGTGGATCAGTATACTTCAGATGAAGGTGTCGAACTGTTAGAAAAATCCTTGCAGGAAAGCAAAGCAGTGTTTTTAGGGATTTATCCCTCAAAATCAGGAGTGGAATCCAAATCGTATTCTGATTCTATGAATCTTTCCTTGGAAGTCAATCCTACGTTCTTAAATCCACCTATCCCCCATGCTTTATTTCCTTTAAAATCCTTTGTCACCCAAGCTAAAGGGGTTGGTTTATTTTTTGTGGATAGTTTATACACCCAACGAAATCGGATCCCGCTTCTGGTACAAATTCACGAGCAAATCTATCCTCATGTATTATTGGAATATATGATTGCCATGTGGGGTGTGAAAGCAGATCAAATTTATATCAACTCCCAATCGCATGTAACACTGGGAACAACCGAGTTATCAAATACCGTTGGGTACGATTTTTATTTCCAACCACTAGCACCTGAGTCGATCCCTACTATTACGTATTCCCAATTATTCCATCATACCACCGCATCGGAACCGCCCGTGCTTCCTGCTATGATTAATGATGCAACGGTTGTATTGGGGCAACGTTTTCCAGGAACGGTCAAGCACTACGATAACTACCCGCTTCCACTCATCCTTGCAAGTGCAATAACCAATGCTGCTTGGTTATATTTGGGTTCTGGAACTCCCTAATCCTGGTACAATATCAAATATGGAGTATACCCGTTGGAATACGTACCTGTCAATATTACATCGTTTTCCAATCCAATGACTCCGGCTTGATACACACGAGCTGCAACTCCTAACTGATTGCTACTGTTAATATCCAGCTCTGTAATTTCCGAAGAAGCTGTTCCTTCTTTATATCCTTTTGCCCATTGTACCATTCCGTCAGAATTCCATTTCATCAATAGGAGCATACGACCTTCTTCTCCAGTAAGCATCGTATCCATTTCTGCCATACCTGTAATGGCATGTTCTGTATCAAATTCAACGGTACCGGTTCCTTCAATGTATCCTCCAACATATACCGAACCGTCCGAACCAACCGTCACTGCGTTGTATCCTACGTTCTCTGGATTAGTTAGCGCTCGTTTTACCCACAATGCATTGCCGTCGCTATCATATTTAATTAACATCGCTTGATAATCATTGGTATATCCTTTAATACTTACCTCATTTCCAAAATCGAACTCATCTGCAGTATAAAACGATCCTACCACATAGATCGATCCGTCTGGTGCGACATCTACATCCGTGAATTGGGTTTGCCCACTACCTGAATAAGCCCCACGAACCCAAAGCGCTTGCCCTGTGGTGTCTTGATCTTCATATTTTAATAACACGGCGTTTCCCTGGGGTCCGTTGTATACGCCGGTATGAGAAACCCCTACATCAAAATGATAGGGATTCGTACCCGTAATAGAACCAATCGTATAAATCGACCCATCGGAAGCTACCACTACTTTATGAAAGTGCGATGCAAGTGTTTCATTCATGATACTTCGCCCCCATAGGGCTTCACCTTCGGTATTGAACCGAATTAACACAACATTGGAACAAGATGGACACCCGCCATCCACTTCTACAGCAAGATCGCCTATCACATCGATGATCCGTAATTTATACGTGTCCCTTGCGTAAATGGCTCCCACCGCATAAAGTTTGTCCTCCGGTCCAAAAGCTAGATCATAGAGGAAATTTTCTGAAGGACCGCTAGCAGGTGTTTCTGCGTACAGGCGGGTTCCGTCCGGATCAGCTTTTGACAACACATAATTTTTATCTCCAGGAATTCCACAATTTCCCGTCACCGTTATATCATTTCCAAGATCATATGTTTGATATGCCATAACATATCCTGCGGTGTACATGTTTCCACTGGAATCTACCTCTACGGCGTGGTATTCAGAATTGTCATAGGCAGTGGTCAATGTTCGGCCCAATAATGTAAACCCCGTTCCATCACATGTTAGCAGAAGCACATTCTTTTTGCTATAATTCCCTATAAGAGCATAGGAACCACCAAAGTTATACTCTAGTGTTCCTGTAAGATATCCAGCCGTATACAGCTGTCCGGTTTCATTAATTACCAGATCAGAAAAATCTGCCTGATTCGGTGCAGTAGCCATACCTTTCGCCCATTGTGGTGCAGCACCTATGATGAGTTCAGAAGACGTAATAATCGTATCCGAGGAACTGGTCGTGGTACTGCTTGAACTGGAGGTGGTTGTTGGTTGATCTGGGGGTGGATCATCACAATAGTTTAGTACAATAAGAAGTCCTAAACTTGCAACTATAAATGTAAGGATATAAGTAGTTCGTAACATGTTCCTTCCTCCGTTTCTTTATTAATAGGTAACAGATCACAAATGGAAACTAAGCCCTTTGTCAGCATGTCTATTCACCAACAGTTAAAACAGGCTGTCCAGCGGTGATCAAGCCTTCTATCCCGATGAATGAATTCATCAGCTATTGTCTTAAAACCGATCTTTGTCGGTTACATATGCTAAGGTGACGTAGGTCGCCTTTGGGATGATAGCCGCGTGTATCAACACTCGGCGTACTCGGAAACGATAAGCCTGGAAAGGCTTTTCAACCATCGGCAACCTGATTCCCATTTATGACCAATTACATTAAGTAGAGCATACGCTGCCTATTCAGAAACGTGTATATACCGTTGATAGATTGGTGCTACTTGGGTCGTTCCTTTATTATATTGTTCCATCGTTAAGTATAATACGAGGAATGGAATAATGCAATTATATTTGCCTCTTTGGATAGGATTTCTTATTTACGTTTTGTAAACCGTTTACCCAAGCGTGTTCTTCTTCTACGATTTTTCCTATGCTACCTGGTTACATTCTTACGCTTGGTTGGCAAGCCCCCGAACTTTTGCTACTTTGTGCTGATGAAAGGATGAATTATGCGTCATTTTTTTTCCTTACTCCTTATATTCCTACTTGGGATACCTACATTCGTTCTAAGTATCGATTCCCCTCTGGATTTAGATTCGTTAACCCACCATCCCTTTTATCGTACCCCGGCTCCTTCTCCAGATGGATCGCAGTTAGCGTTTTCTTATCAAGGTGATCTATGGCTGACTTCTATTCATGGTGGGAAAGCCATTCGGTTAACTACTCATGGAGAGTATAACTATTTTCCTGTATGGTCTCCGGATGGAAACGAAATTGCGTTTGGTTCGCTACGATATGGGAATTTGGATGTGTTTGTCTTAACATTGGATACGGGGAAAGTAGATCGTCTAACTTATCATACCAACTGGGATGTCCCTCAAGGCTGGACACCTGATGGCGATGCTGTTTATTTCACCAGTGTACGGGCACATGCTTATCCATTACGGAATAAACTGTATGCCATCCATCGCACCGGTGGAAATCCCTGGGTTGTGATTGGAACGGAATTAAATCAAGCATCGGTTTCACCAAATCAAAAACAGGTGGCATTCTCCAAGGGTCCCTTAGATTTATTTCGGAAAGGATATCGGGGATCCCATCAAAGTGATTTATGGATTTATGATATTCCTACAGACCAATACTTGTCTTTCACCAATCACAATGGAGAAGATCATTCCCCCATCTTTTCCTCCGATGGAACCCAAATATTCTACGTTTCAGATAAATCGGGTACTGCAAATTTGTGGGTTTATTCCATCGATACAACCACCCATACCCAATTAACCGAATTTTCAGATGATGGACCACGCCATTTAGCATATGCAGCAAATGGATCGGTATTCGCATTTGAGTGGTTGTTTGATATTGGTATTTATTTCCCTGAAACTGGCGAAACAGAAATTTTAACCATCCAACCATTCGGGGAGGAATCCTCAGAACAATACCTTTCGATGAGTGCTACCAGCGGTATGGATACGTACGCGGTATCGCCGGACGAGAATCAGATTGCATTTACTGTGCGGGGTGAATTGTTTATTATGGGAAAAGAAGGGGGGAATGCACGTCATATTCCCACAGGATATGGCAAAGAAGAACAATTGACATGGCATCCCAATGGAACAAAGCTGGTTTATGTATCGGATAAACTGGGGAACCAAGATATATATATGATGGAACCTGATGAGTCCGACCCTCCATATTTATGGCTGGCATACAACATCAAACACACGCAACTAACATCCTCTTCTGAAAACGAATACGCTCCTTGCTTTTCGCCGGATGGAACCCGGCTTGCTTATCTTAGAAATCGAGGGGATTTAATTCTTCATGATTTAGAAACCCACACGGAAACCGTTTTATTAGAAAGCCCTTCCACTTGGCATTATCAATGGGCTCCCGATGGAAATTGGATCGTACTAACCATGCAGGATAATTATTATAATCCAGATGTATACATTCTAAACCTTGAAACGAAGCGACTTGAAAATATCAGTCGGCATCCTGATATGGATCATTCTATGAACTGGTCTCCCGATGGGAAGCGTTTGGTGTTTACATCCGCTCGATTTGGAGAAGATCTGGATTTGTGGTATGTGAATTTGCAAATCGAAGAAGATCAAAAAACAGAAGAAGATCGACAGATTGAAGCCTTGCTACAGGCAGCGACAGAACCGGAACCATCACCCCAAGAACCCGATCCTAATCAATCAACCGATTCTCCAGATGAATCAGAAGAAGATGCATCAGTCACCGAGTCGGATCAAACGGATGATCAACAAATAGAAGATACGGATGAAAACACGGAATCCAATCAGATCGAACCCATTTCCATTGATTTTGATCGCATTTCCTACCGCTTGAAACGAGTAGCGCAGCTGGTAGGAAACCAGGATGATCCGCTATTCACACCAGATGGTAGCAAAATCCTGTTTCGGTATGATAAAGAAGGGGAATCGGATTTATGGAAAATAGATATAGATGGAGAAAACCTGACCCGTTTGACTTCAGGCAATATGAAACCCTCCCAATTAACCCTTAATAAAGAAGGAACTCTTGTATATTTTATGGCGAATGGTGGACTTTGGAAAATGGATGTCGGGGGGGGGGCTCCAACATCGATTGCGTTTAATGCACAGTTTCAAGTGGATCTCCGAGGGGAGCGGCTTCAAAAATTCAACGAATGCTGGCAACGCTTAGCAACCTCCTTTTATGATCCCAATTTCCACGGGTGTGACTGGCAAGCCATGTATCATAAATATGTTCAAACCGCTGTGAGCTGTACTCAAAATAATGATTATAACACGGTGATTCGTCTTATGTTAGGGGAACTAAATGCCTCCCATCTGGGAATATGGGGAGGGATATCCTACGGACATACCACAGACCGCACAGCCGAATTAGGTATCTATTTTCAACGCGAGCAAGATCCAGCAATGCAACCACCTGCTACCCCCGGATTATTTATTACTCATGTGGTACCTGATGGACCCTGCGATCAGGAAGCCAATCGGGTTTATCCAGGAGAACGACTGATAGCCATTGATTCCATCCCTATAACTACTTCCACAAACCTTTACAGCCTGCTAAACCACAAGGCTGGGCGACGGACACAACTCCGCCTGTATCAAACTGAAACAGATTCTGAACGAGTTGTATTTGTCCGCCCTGCTTCCTGGTGGGAGTATGTGGGACAAGAGTACGAAGCCATGATTCGAGAAAGGCAATGTTATGTAGATGAATGGAGTGGGGAGCGATTGGGATATATGCATATTCGAAATATGCATATGAATGAATTCTATCGATTTGAACGGGAAGTATACGCCACAGGATATGGAAAGGATGCGCTTGTTATTGATGTGCGGGATAATGGTGGGGGATGGATCACCGACTATTTACTAACCATTTTGAACGTCCAACCTCATGCGAAAACAAAATCCCGAGGTGGCGAATTGGGATATCCCCAGGATCGCCTGCCATTCTTCTTTTGGAGCAAACCCATTATTGTTTTATGTAATGAATACAGCTTCAGCAATGCGGAAATATTCTCCCATGCGATAAAAACATTGGAACGAGGTCCTCTTGTCGGAATGCCAACTGCAGGGGGTGTTATTAGCACATACAATATTGGTTTGATTGATGGAACTCGTTTTAACATACCGATGAGGGGATGGTATGTGGAGGGGAGCATGGTAAATCAAGAATTAAATGGATGCGTCCCTGATTATATCGTACCCGTGCTTCCTGACGAAGAGGTGCGAGGAGAAGATCCTCAATTGCATCAAGCTGTTAAAGTGATGATGGAACTATTGGAGTAACCTGCATTTTTGTGTGATAACGGGGCAATTGCAAGGGTGAGTTGAATAAAAATGAATCAGATAGATTACCTTTATGGGACAGACGTGAAATCTGCCCCTGCATTAATTTCAATATACACCCAAGGATTCCCCTACAAGATTATTTTTTTAGGTTGCTCTTTTTCCGTTTTTGTTATATAATTAGGATGCACTAACCCTAAAAAATGGGAGGGGTCTTATGCAGTTAACCATGGTTGACATTCCAGAGATCAAAGAAGAGTTGGACTGGCTTCGTGGGAATCCCCAAGCACGAACCGATGAAGTTCCAGATGAGGTGTTGGATCTGGTAGATGGCAGTACACCTTCAAACATTCAAAAATCATTTTCCCAATTTGCCATTCTGGCGTATATGCAAACCCATATGAGTCATATGGAAGCCATATCCAATCAATCGCTTCAAAATCTGGATGAAATTACGTTGTACGTATTCCGATTGTACTCGGTATTCTGGCTTGAGAAGCTGCGCAGATTGGAATCGGTCACCTTTACACCGTTTGTTGTTTTTGAGGTGGATACCTTGGAGAACCACACAATCACAATTTTGGAACCCACATTGGTAGATGAAAACGAAACCGTCCCAAAAGAAGTAAAAGGTGGGGATTTCATTGGAGGTTTTCAACTGGTGGATGAGGATATCGTACCTTCTTAATCATATAGGTTGAGCATCCGGAACGAATCTACACAAGTAGAAAATCGATTAGCTTATTGGAAGAAACGCCGATAACTCCAACCGGGAGTATGGGCTTATGTATATCCAACTAAATCGCTGGTTTATTTTCATACTTGCACTTTTTATCGTACCTGGAGTAGTATATACCCAAAATCCCTCGTTGATTCAAGCACATATTTTGATTCTTCCCGCTGAATTTCGAGATCAACATACCTTCCTTTCCGAACAATCGTTTGCACTTTATGAAACCCTTAATTCAATACTTGAAGCGGAATCTGAATATACCTTACTATCCCCAGAAGAATTCGCATCCATTCTGCTTGATACCCTTTCCCCATCTTCTATGAATACGGGCAATCAACAAGACACGATGTTAAATCGGCTACGAAACCATCCAACCCTAAAATTAAATCACTACGACTATTTAGTTTCCACTACTGTTATAGAAAATGAAGGGACGTTAGATGCTGAAATCCTTTTTTACAATCTCCAATCGGAGCGGTTGGATTCGGATTTTTCGTTTTCCATAACGGATATTCCCATTGATGCAATCGAAAAAATAAGTCAGCGTATCCTACTTCAATTGTTAGAATACATTGGTAAAAACTATAATCAAACAGCCCATCCAGATTTAGAATTGAAATTATTACGTCTCCAACAACGTTATACTGTAGGGGATACAGAAAGTTATTATGAAGTAGTGGAGGAATATCGTACCTTATTAGAACAATATCCTTCCGAACCACGGGTGATGGCAGGTATTGCAAAAATATCTGCTCGATTGGGACAGATCTGGCGGATGTGGGATAATGAACGGAGCGAATGGTTTTTAAATGTGGCATATTCCTATGGATACAATGCTTTAAAGCAGGATCCTACCAACCTCGACGCACATTTGGCTTTGAGTCTCGTGTTTCGTATCCGAGAAATTCCTCAGAAAATGATCGAGCATTTATTACTTGCGGAAGCGGAAAATCCCGATCATTTTGAAGTGCTTCTTTTAGCGGGTGAGGTTTATCAAGGATTGTATTTTCAGGAAGGAAGTGATCCGGAACGCTCACTTCGTTATCTCAAACGGGCTCTTATGATGCAACCTCATAATGTTGCTGTTCAACTGGCTATTGCAGGAACCTTCAAACGACTCGGCAGATTGGATGAAGGGATTCGCATACTGGAGCATCTTATCCAACGCCATCCCCAAGAAGCCATGGCGTATAATAATTTAGCTGGGATGTATTTCGCTCGGAATGATTTATGCCAAGCAGAACAGTTTTATCAAAAAGGGCTCGCATTGGATCCGGAAAATGTCTTTATTTTATATAACGCTGCTATTGCGTTGGGTCATAATGGAAAAATTGATGAAGCCCTTGCTTACTGGAAATCTCTTATAGATCATCCGGCAACGACCCAGCGGATGCTTGCCATTGTCCGAGATCAAATCGAACAGCTAGAAGCCACTTCGAATACGTTCCCCCAACCGCTTAAACCTGAACAAGCGGGAACGCAGCAATCCGTAAATTCGTAGAACCAAACGGCAATAAAACCAACTCTTCAACAGGCTCTTTACTTGTATGGGGTCCTTTGGAAATGGGACCTGCTGAATTGTTTACCAGTTGCCATTGGGGAATCCGTTTCCCTTTGGCAAGTAATTTCACGGGTGGGCTTTCGGGATCAAATGGAATGGTGGAAACATTATTGGTTTCAATGCGAAATGCAGTACTAGGATTCTGCTCGTCCAATAATAATCCATAATTCCACGGGGAGGTTGGATATATTTCCCAATCAGCATGGGGTTGTTCTCCTCCAATTTTTATGAATTGTTCTTCGATTTTTAATCCAAATAGAAGTGGTCCCCGATACACGCTGATGAGACCCTCATGCCCCTCTGTGATACGAATATTCATTGGAAAAACCATAAACAACGAATCCCCATCATGCCATTCACGATCGATTCGGATGAATGTACCAGGTTTCGGGGATTCCTGGGATTCACCGTTGAGTTTCAACGTAGTATCCGTTGCCCAAGTAGGTATCCGCAATACAAGTGGAAAATGAACAGCCTGTTTGGTGCGAACCGTTATCTGAACATCCCCATCAAATGGATATGTTGTATCCATGTGGAGTGTTACAGGGCTATCGTTTTCAGATACGAGTGCAGAAGCGACACAGGGTCCGTATGCAAGAATGGCTAAACCATAATCGGAGGTATTCATTACAAGACTTTTAACAAATTTGGGAAATCCTTGGTGCATATTCGCGGTACAGCATCCATAATTCGGTTCTAATCCAAAGATGTTTGAGAAATTTCCGTTATTCGTCCAATCCCGCTTTGCCACATTACATAATACTTGGTTAACCTGCTGGTCATATTGATGTGCCCACATATCCGGAGTAAACGTAGCTGGAAATGCGTTATAAGTCACCAGTTCCAGCTGATCTACAAAAAATGGATCCCCAAAAATACGGGTGCATTCTTCCAAAGAAAACATAAATTCCGCAACGGCACACAATTCGGTTCCACTTGTTGGAGACGTTCCATTCAGATGTTCATCCCCACTCCAGATACCGTTGGGTTGTCCATGTTCTCGCATGAGATTTGCGATACCCCGTTTTGGAGCTTCTTTATGGCTCACTTTCTTGGACTGGGGGTAAAACACGCCACCCGTTTTTATTCCCATTGCATTATTCACCACATGAGTAAAATGTCCATATTCTTTTAAAGGAACCAAATCTGCCACGCTATTGTTCGCCTGGAGATCCTCCCAATCGGCTGTTTGATTATATAACAAATCAGCTAAATCCAGCAAAAAAGGTTCACCGGTGATATTGTACAGCCAGTGAACCGATAGGATATTATCCGCCGCTCGTGCTTGTGCCCATTCGGTCAAAGGACGTGCTTTCAACACCTTGGATTGATACCTAAAATAGGATGTCATAAGCTCCAATACCCGAGGATCACCGGTGGCTTCATAATGCATCATCAGCACTTTGAGCACAATCATCCTCACCCACCACTCGGAGTCACCCTGCGGACCAAATTGTCCGTTGGGACGTAGACTATTCAACGCCCAATCTACCCATTTTTGCGCTTTCCCCAATAAACCCGGATCATCGAGAAGATGAGCAAGAGGAAGAAGTCCATCACAATAATAAGGTCCCCGTTCCCACGAACGGTGTGTCCCACCGAGCCATTCCGAATGAATTCCGACATCTTCCCAAAATTCTTCTAAATGCCCGGTTAATCCCCTGGCTTGAACTTCCAATTGGTTCCATAACCAGCCTTGAGGCTTGATCCTGCCCAATGGCAATGCAATAAATTCAGTAGGAAGTAGGGGGGGGCGGTTTGGTGGTAATTTGTTTAATTGTTGCATGGAAGGTAAAATAATAAATTTTGATGCAAGAGGAATCGCTAATTTTTTTACCGCAGGAAAATGTTTGGGTAACAAAACTATATTTGGTGTATAATATAATTATAGGATGCTTCGATTACGAAGCATTTCCTCCAAACGTTAGTAACGATTGAATGGGATTTCAGTATATTCCCCATTCAATAAAAACCATAACATCTCCTTTTGTTGAGTTAGGTGATTCATACAAGCCATTTCAGGCAGGAGTTCGTTGGGCTTCTGCCTGAAACATCTCCCAAAAACTGATTATTCTGCTTTTTTCTGGTCATATTCCTGAGCTAACCGTTCGAAAAATTTTAGCTTTGTCTCATCCTGCATAAGGTGAATCATTTTAAATTGAGCGTCGGGATGTTTACCATTTTTCATCTGGTTCATTTTGTACCGATCAAAACTATCCCGAGGTAAGAGTCTAACCTGAATAGGTGCAAGCCTCCCACTCGCTCGTTTTAGCTGATATTCTTGATTCATTACGCCTAGGGTATGGTCCAAATGGGTTTGAAACGCGGTGCACCGATCTGGGGTAGGAATGGAAAAGCATTCAACATACAGGGTGTAAACCAATTTTTGTAGATCCCCAAATCCTACAAAAAAACGTAACGACAAATTGAGTTCTTTCCCCGTTTGCTCAACAGCACTAAATACTTGGGATTCATATAGTTTTTCCCCTGTTAGACTCACCACGCCTTTTCCTTTTTGTAAAAAGATGATTTTGGGGAATTCATTATAATATCCCGTTACTTCTATAATATCATGGATATGGTATCGATATAATCCATTGGGAGCCGTAAAAACCAGATAATAGGGAGTTCTTAATTCCAATTCATGACTTAAATATACCCGGGGGTTGGGCTGTGACTCAAAATCTGTAACCTTAATAAACTCAAAAAAGGCAAGATGACACATCAGGACCGAGCTATAATCCTCATTGGATAAACTTACTCCGGCGCGAATTTCCGAAGATTGGTACCCAAACTCCCTAAATTGTGTGGTGTCTGGTAACAATCCTTGTACCTCTGGATGATAAAAACGACAGTTCCCATTTGCCCAGGAATTCCGTACCACTAGATTTTGCCAATAATGTTTGGGGAGAATCGGGTCGTTTTCCTTGCGCAAAATGGAAAGCTGTTCTGCCAATTTGGGATTAGGGGTTAGGAATGATGCTAATTGGCTGCGTTGGGTTTCCGTTATTTGGAGGTTTGGATGGAGCGTTCCTTTATGGATATCCGCGATAAGATCTTCGAATCGGGCATTCACGACGTGGTTTAATTGCAAAATGGATGTGGGATTCACAGATACTAGATAGGTGACATCCTTTTCTAATGCAAAACGCATCATACAATAATACCGAGAATTGTAATCTTCAATTTCAAATACAGGATAGGGGATACTATATCCTGATTTTAAAAAGCCTGGGATATCCAAATAGATATGCCCGGACATGGCTCCATAGGGCGTACCATCTTCGGTTACACCTTCCACAGCCTTACTAACTACAGAAAAATTGTACCCCGAAAGCATCTTGGGGTTTTCTTGAAGCATCGATGCATATAGGATCCGGCTTTGTTTTGAGTAGAGATCGTGATAGTATGCATCTGATATGGGTATATATTTGGGTTGTGCCGTTGTGCCACTTGTGGTAACATAGAAGCGGGGTTTACCAGGAAAAAGAACATCTGCCTTACCCTGTTGCATTTGTTGGATATAGGGTCGAAAATCCTCATAGGTACTTATGGGAAATGCATCCTGAAATTCACGTACACTCGTTATTTTATCCCATCGATATTTCTTTCCGATTTGGGTATCTTTGGCGTATTGTAGCTGGTGGAGTAGAACTGTTTGTTGTGCTTGTTCCAAGTTTTGACTTGCTTGATCCAATTCTTTTAATAATGGTTTTCCTCCAAGTTCCATAATTTTATTTTTTAAAAAGACATTGAGTTTCCCAAATCGTTTTTGGTTTAAATTCATGAATGCATCCTTTAGGTTGATTTTTCATGTATGAGTATAAGATAACCACGTGATGGAAACATGACAACGCTTTAATCCTCTCCCTACTTATTTGAATACTTGTAAAAAAAGAGAGAGGATAGGAATACTGTTCACTCAGGCTCTATTACCCGGATATCGTAAAGGTTTGAATAAATGATTCGGGTGAATCCATTTCACTCCGTTCACGTGGGTAACAAAGGGGATTTGCATGGCATTGCACACCTGCCACCTCTTTTTGTATGGGATAGTGACGATGTCCATAGATCATGTGCTCCAACCCAGGATGTTTTGCGAAGGTATTTCCTATTTTCTGAGTCCCCATATAGGCGCGGAAAAACGCCCATTTGCTAAGGGGTACATGACGAAACAGCAATTGTTCGTAGGGGATATGATGGGATACCCCGATCAAATGGGGGACATCGAATAGCTGATCCAAATCAGATTCTAAGTGCTCCAGACACCAGGCAAGCACTTCATGATCCTGATAGGCTTTCGTATCTCGCTCCCACTTTGCGAATCTGCCATCCATCCACATTAATCCTTGATGAATTTTATTTCGATACTGAATGGGTGGAATACGTAACACTTTTGCAGCAAAAGAATAATCATACCAACCCAGGGTTCCAGCAATTGCCCAGGAATCATTAATGCGATAGGGGTTGGTTGGTAGCCAATGCCATCCAAATTCGGAGAAAATCAACGGCAGGATCCGATCATGTTTTTCAAATGAGGTTGTTTCTGTTTTACTCCAAATATCATGGTTACCAGGGATCACCAGCTTGGGGCATGTTAAGCCCCGAAAATAAGCAAGCGTGGTTATGAGTCGATCTTCATGATGGGAAATATCTCCGGCGAGAATAAATAAATCGGGTTGCCGCTGTATGAGCAGCTGGATCACTTCCCTCAAGAAAATCAGGTTTGCTTTATAATCGGTATGTATGTCGGAAAGATACGCAATGGTCATTCCGTTATCCATAAAAAATACTCTTGGTTGCCTTTCGGGCCAGTTATCGGTGAGGGGATGACTTCTTTCGTAACGAGCCCCAAGTGAGCACAAAACAAACGCACTTTTTCTACAGCTCGCCATTGATCAGCTTGTTCTTTTACCACTCCTTTGAAGTTACGAATATCTTTGCCAATTTCAAACTGCGGTTTCACAAGAATGAGGAATTCGGGATACGCCATCACCTGAATAACAGGTTTCAGCACAGTAGTAACGGATATAAAGGATATATCCATTACACAGAAAGAAGGGAGGGGATCAAACATCCCAGAGTGCAAATCTTTCGCATGGGTTTGTTCCCAGACTATCACGGCATCATGAGAACGTAACGAATAATCTAGTTGGTTGGTTCCCACATCCACTGCATATACTCGAGCGGCTCCTCTTTTTAATAATACATCCGTAAATCCACCTGTTGATGCTCCCACATCCAGACAGATTCGATTTTCGATGGCGATCCCAAGTTGTTCCAGCACAGGATCTAGTTTCTCTCCCCCTCGACTTACAAAAGGTGGAAGTTGTGTTATTTCAATGTTGTCTTGTTCATGAATTCGATATCCTGGTTTTGTAATCACTTGTCCATTTACCAAAACATTCCCTATCATAATCATAGATTGTGCTTTCTGCCGTGTAGGAACTAATTGGCGATCTACTAAAATTTGATCGAGTCGTATTTTCACAAAAACACCTGCAAATGAGAATTCATGAATGAATAAGCAAATCTGCTTTTTGCTAGAACACCTTATGTTTCCATATTGATTAGCTAAGTGCGGGACAGGGAGGAAATAGCAACATTGTTAAACGGGTATGTATGTGAATAATGGTCCTCTCCATCTAGCGTAGAGTATAGTAATAAGTTAAAAAAACAACCAGCTTGGATAAACGGTATCGATACGATAACCGAGATTGATAGCAACTCATATTCGTTGTGTTTTTCGCTGAAAATCAAGACAATCTGGAATCGAAGTTAAAAATTTATTATCTTAGAATTATAGATCGGAATGGAATCATGCGACACGCGCTGCATTACATTCCAAAGAATTGTACTTAGGGATAAACCATTGGGTTTTATTTAGGATTCAGGAGGAAATCATGCGATCCTTTGCAGTAAATATACTTTTCATTTGTATTGTACTTTTTTCACTTTCCTGCGGAGATCCCCAGGCGATGGATACCGCACAAACGATTGATTTTAAAGATACCTCAACAACCGCGCTTATAGAGCAAAATGATGGAGCCAGTGATTTACTTGCTCGTGCTCGAATTCAATTTGATAATCAAAATTATGAAGCGGCAGAAGAATTAGCCCGCCAAGCCTACACAAAAGCCACGGATCAAGGATTGATTACTGAAATCAATAAATTCAGGAATTCCCTACGGAATCAATTGTATGGGGAAGAGGGAACCGACGAAAACGTTTCGGAGACTATCCCAACCGATTCTGATGAAACCCCAATCACCAGTCTAACAGGTTCTATTCCTACCGAAACAGTGGATAAACCAACGACCGCAGAATCAGGAACGGTAACCTTTCCTAAACCCATCGAATCAAGCCAACCTCGGTCGCAGGATATCACACCAACGTATAATAAACCAACACCAACCGAAGTATCCACTCCTACTCGTACGCAGCGTCGGGAAGTTCGTCGTTCAACTCCCCGCCGAAATTCCGCTCCAGCACGAGCACAAACAGTTCAATCTCCAGAACCAGAAATATCAAATGATACCGAACCCAAATCTGAACCTACCGTTATCGCCTCTTCTGAGAAAGACAATGAAGATATTGTAATCGACCTGATTACTACGGATATGGAACTAACAGATATTCTTTCCACTCAACCCAATCAGGAAAACGAAAAACCGGTGAATCAGGAAGCTATGGTGCTGGATAAGCAGGATGGACCCAAAATCCTAGTTAAAGATACGTTTCTTGCTGGAAAGCAAATTCCCTACACCAAAGATAAAAAAGCAACAAAGGGAACCTTTTTGATTTTTACCACAATAGAATCAAACAAAATAGGAATACCTGCTTCTCAAACGAATCCAAAACGTGAAAAAGCACCGGGAACAATGTTCTTGACCAATGTTGATCGTACGGATTCCACTCCTCCTCCGTCTGATGAAAGCAATCTAGCCGAACATAATCCATCTGAGGCGTATCAAGAGGGAAGAATTAGTTCAACTTCGGGTGAAACAAATCCAGAACAACCTCGATTATTGCGCCAAGATGGGAATACGCCCATTTATGATATCCAAGGGGGACCGGGTGATCCACCCGTGCTGAGTTTGGTTTTTCCTAAGTTTCAACCCTTAGAAAAACAAATGGTGATTCAGGTATTTCAAGAACTGGGTGAATACATCTGGTACGATGGAACTCATTTCACAGGAATTCATGTTGCAGAAGGGGATGAAACCTCATCAACAAATCCAGCAGATTCACTTGGAATTGACCTCACACCAACTGGTGCAACGGTGGGCGGGCAATCCGATAATAGATCTCCACAGGGTGGAACTCCTACCGGGGATGAATCTACACGAATTGCAATGGGTGATTCCGATACAACGAATTCCGAAGCAAGCGGAACGGATAGAAATCAAACGGATGCGAACATGCCTGGTGATACATCTGATAGAACAACCGAAGGAACCCATGATTCCACGACAGGAACGGAAACATCGGAAGGATCAAACACGATGCAACCAGGGGATTCCAATCAAACATCCTCTGACGGAAACATTCACCCTTCTGTACAAACCGATCGTACTACATCGGATCGTACAAATACAGGAAGCAATCAAACCAGAACACCATTAACTCCTACAACAAACGGTGGCGACTCTACCAGAACGGGTAACACATCCCTATCTGGAACCACAAACCGAACTGCAGACCGCTCAGGTACGAGTGATAGCACTTCTGATCGCGATCGCAATCAATCCCCTTCAACCGGCACGTCCGATTCGGATTTCGGATCCGATCGGACTCAACCAGGCAGAACGCCCTCCACAGGTACTGGTTCCAATACATCTGGTTCTAATCGAACTGGATCATCGGCGAATAATACACGTATTGCTTCTACAAATACGGACCAACCGGGGAGTTCCCCATCGCAACCTGGGGACCGTACTACTAACGAACGCACTCAAACAGGCGCAACATCAACCAGAACAAACGGCACTACCAACGAAAATAATCGAGATGCGAATTTGCAGCGTACGAATGAGCTCCTAGATGACTTAGCACGGCAAACGGAAGCCGATCGTCAGGATTTGGAACGCCAATTGGAACATGTTACAGCTGAAATCGAAGCCGAACAAAACAGCCCCAATCCTGATCCAAACCGATTAGCCGAATTATTACGTCAACAACAGGAATTGGAACGCCAGATTCGTGAATTAGAACAGCGTCTTGCACAATTGCGAGAACAAAAACGTCAATTGGATGAGCTTATTCGGAGGGAACGCGCAGGCGAGGATACCAGCGAAGCACTAGCACAAATTGCGTCAGCTACTGCCGAAATGGATAGTACTACGGACTCAAGTGCACGTACTGGAGGATCGGTTGGAACTGGAAGTCCTGAAGGGAATAATATTGGAACCCCCACGACTACAAACCAAACCGGTAGTGCAGACAACCAAACGAATCGTACTACTTCAACGGGTAACCAAACCAGTACACCTGAAGATCAAGTTGAAGGAACCTCCATAACGGGCAATCAAACAGGGCGTACTGGTGAAACAAATGATGATTCAAGTACCAATCGAACTGCTGCGGGAGATCGGATTGCACCTGAATCTGGCGATCGAGTATCAGAAGGTGGATCCCGTCAAACAACAACATCCCGACAAGGAACACAAGACCAGGGAACGCGCTCAACAAGTCGAACGGGATCAACTACCAATCAAGGAGAACGTACTGAACGTACACAGCCTCAAGAAACCCGCCCAGGACGGCAACTAACACCTCGAACACCCGGAACCAGTATTCTTGGTTCGGGTGAAACACCAGAAAGCGCTCAAGAATTTGAAGCACAATTGACACAGGATCTGCTTAATTTATTACGTAGTTTGGGGAATTTGGATATTGAGAGTTTTGAATTGCATACGCTGGAAGAGCGGTATAAAGAAGGTGAAGATTTTGATGTGCCTGAATTATAGATGAAGGACAAATATGATTACACTTGATTCATCCAATTTAGCTCCAGCCATCAGGGAAGAGGAAATCTATACCCTGCAACCACTGATTCAGATTGTACATGATCAGATTCACAAAAAAACTTGTGATGGAAAAGATTTTTTGGGATGGGTGGACCTCCCTGGAATGCAGTCCGAGTCCGTATTGGATGAAATACTCGGTACGGCTAAGAATATTGGGGATGATCCTGAAATTGATACTTTGCTTTTTATCGGAATCGGCGGATCCTATCTTGGTACCCGAGCGGTATTGGAGGCGGTTCATCCTTCATCCCAGAAGAACTTATTATTTGCTGGGCACCATCTTTCTTCCTATTATTATAAACAGTTATTGGATCAGGTTGATTGGAAAAAGACAGCAGTAAACGTCATTTCTAAATCAGGAACAACTACAGAACCTGCAATTGCATTTCGTCTTGTTTTACAAGAGATGGAACGTGCACTGGGAAAAGACTCCAGCGTCTTACGAAATCGCATCATAGCTACCACGGATGCTTCCAAAGGTGCTTTACGCTCCATGGCTGATCAACAAGGATGGAAATCGTTTATCGTGCCGGATGATATAGGGGGTCGATATTCCGTATTTACACCCGTTGGATTACTACCATTAGCTCTTGCGGGTGTACAAATTCGATCGCTACTAGCGGGTGCAAAGCAAATGATGGAACAATTGACGATAGCAGATATATCATCTAATGTTGCTAATCGGTATGCAGCAACACGATTTCAAGCCTATCTTAAAGGATATATGATTGAAAAAATGGTAGCGATGCATCCTGCTTTGTTTTATATTCTAGCGTGGTGGGAGCAGCTTTTTGGAGAAAGCGAAGGAAAAGATAACAAAGGATTATATCCATCGTATGGGTTGTATACAACTGATCTTCATTCCATGGGCCAATATTTACAGGATGGGCGACGAATAATTTTGGAGACTTTTCTTCATGTACAGCAAGATGTTCCCGAAATCACCATCCCGGTAACGGATGCAAACCAGGATGGATTGAATGCGCTTGTTGGGGATAAAACGATGGATTTTGTGAATACAAAGGCGTTAGAAGGAACGATGGCAGCTCATCATGCAGGGGGAACGCCAAACCAAATCGTATCACTATCAAGTTTAAATGAAGAACAAATCGGAGCGGTGCTATATTTTTTTATGAAAGCTTGTGCTATAAGCGGATTATTATTAGGGGTGAATCCATTTAACCAGCCAGGTGTTGAGGATTATAAGCGTGAAATGAAACGCCTATTGGAACCTTAGCTAGCTTTATCTGATTGTTTAATTTGATGGAGGGTTTGGTGACTTTTTATTCGATGGTCCATTTCCATCATTTGTTTGGTCAGCTCTCGTTCTAATTTCCCCATCGTCGTGGATATCCCATTGAGTTGGGTCCAGGCTTCTCGAATGTGTTTAAAATCTCGCATGCTTCCCCTCCCGAAGGTTTCCGCGAATGTAAGTGATATCATTATCGAAGTTCGCTAAAAAAGGTTTAGTGATATTTTTTACCAATTCCTTTGAACGTGTAAATTTAGACGGAAATGCATCAACACAAATATGATATAGCGGCAGAAGTTTGTTTGAAATAAAAAAGAAAGTACACCAGACTCAGGAGAATCTGTTTTTCTTGACATTTCTTTGTATCAAAGTTAGACGTAGCACCACATTTCTTTGCATCAATCAAGAAGCGGCTTTTGCGTTCTGGTAGCTCCGTAACTGCTTTGGGAAAGAAGTCGTAATGGGTGTGAATTTTCAAAGCTTTGGCAATCCACACCCATTTCTATCATTTTCCTTAATGTTGGGCGATACAAAGGGAGCTTCCCTTTGCAGAAAGAAAAAATTTCCATTAAATTTACATGGAGAAACAGCAATTCGATTAATTGGAATCGAATCTGAAACCAACATTGAATGGATAAAAGGTATGACGACACATCATTTCGGAATGGGTATGGTGATAGAAGTATTGAAATCAAAAATTCACCGAGCCGTTGTTACGGGTGCAGAATTGCACTACGAAGGAAGTCTTACGTTGGATCAATCCTTGATGGAAGCAGCTGGATTGTGTGCAAATGAGAAAGTTGACATTTACAATATCACCAATGGTATTCGATTAACGACATATATTATTGAGGGTGAGGCTTCGGATCGCGAAGTCATTGCAAACGGTGCGGCAGCCCATCATATTCATACAGGGGATAGGATAATAATTGTTTCCTATGCAGGGATTCCGTATGAAGAACGGATGAATCATAAACCTACCGTTGTGATAATGAATGATGAAAATCAGATTTCCAAAGTGAATAGCCTCTAAGATGGCTGACAAGGTATTTTTCGCCTTTCTAATTGATTGATATCCCAAGATGATTAGAATGTTTGATCATATTTGGATATCCTATATGCGTTTGTGGAATAGATATGGGCTTGGTTTTGTTGACTTAGTAAGGTTTCTATTTCTTTTTTGTTTGTTTGCAGGGGTTGATTTTATTGGATGGAACGAAATATGAATTAGGAATCCATTGGTTTCATTGATTGACAGGAGGATAGGGAATATTTCAATTTTAGGTATTTTTTTTCAATTCCCTGCGTTGTGGTTGACAAAATAAAAAGTTTTGCTACCTTAGGTAGTACGAAAAACGTTATTGCTATGCATAAAGGAGACTTTAATATGAAAAAGCTTTTTATCATCCTATTAACACTAGCAGTAGCCGGCTCCTTCACAATGCTTTCAGCACAACCAGATGGTGGGGCTGACGCCGGTGCTGATATACCAACTGAAAGTGGATGGGTAGATGGTGTTTTTGTTGGAAATCCTGATCCAGCTGAACTTGAAGTAGAACCGGATACGAGCACCGCTGGATTGAAACTTCTTATTGACTTTAATCTTTACCAGGTCGCTATCGAAAACACATTTGGATACCTGCCCTATCGATATGGTATTGATGAAGAAACAAACGCCTTGTTTGAAATTGACCAAAATTTTATTGGTGCATCTTACGGGCAACCAGTTTTAGATAACGAAGGTCGTTTCATTTACAAACAAAATCGACAACGTGTATTTTTTACCTTAGCGAATGGTACAACACCCGTTGGTTATGATCCACTTCGCCCCCATGCACAAACACGAAATTTTGATTATCGCATGGAAGCGCTTCGAGGAAGTTTGAGTGGTGATGCAGCAGACAATACAGCCGCCATCCAACGTATCCGCGGTGCAATCGAAATGGCAGATCGACAGGTTCAAAATATACGAGAACGGTTGATGAGCGGACAATTCCCTAAAGATGAATTTGGTGCTGCAGTTTATACCGTTACTGTTGAAGATATGCGCTTGGATAACTGGGTTGTAGAATTGAATTCCTCTGCTGATACGGTTGAAAATCGCCGCTATTCTTACGCCATGGAAGTAAAATCCTTCAAAAACATGTTCCCGAATGTAATAACACAACTTCAAGGTCGTTATTATACCAACACCGATGATTTCTCACGAACCATGTTAGTTGATGGTGGAACACCAAAAGATGGATATTACGTACCAGAAGGCGCTGAAGGTGGATTTGCACCCGCCCCTCGAAAGTACCTTGGTGTTCGTATTCATTTTCCAGAACACAAATACAATGCGTTTGCTGTAATTCGTGCGCCTTACAACTTCCCCGTGTTTGACGTAGCTGGTAAAAAACTAATCATTGAGTATCAAGCACGAGAAGGTGACTTCTACAACATGAATTACCAAGAAGGCGAAGCCGGTGCAGCACCTACGGGTGACGAAACTGCAGGTGGACTTACTCGCGTAGGTCAGATTATTGCGAATGACCAATTAATCCCCACTCAAAATGGTGTATTACACAATGTTGGTCAAATCAAGTACATCAAGGCTCGTGTTTCCGGTCGTGATTTCCACAACGGTTTTGCTCTTCGATTACGTGATCAAGACCAAAACGTAACGGAATACTTCCTGGGTTACCTTGATTTCCGTGGATGGCGCTGGGTGATTTGGAGAAATCCAAATTACATCCCCGTTGTTTCTCAACGAGAAATTTTCCGTATTCCCTTGTACCCAATGGAACGACCGTACCGTGTATTTGATTCCTTTGTAGTATATCGCAATGGAAACGACATTGGTGGTGATTTCGTATTGTACATCTGGGATGTATTGGTTGATTATGACTTAGCCATCTCACCGGATGAGTACGAAGCCATTGATATTAACGACGATTACTACTGGAAAGTTCTGCGTGATGCATACATACGTCGCGGACAACTTGAAGATGCAAAATTCGCCGATCGATTGGAACTTGAAAAACAAGAATATGCTCGGATGAGACGTATTCCTCGCTTACTTCCTCAAACAGGTGGTTCCAATTAATTAGCGTGATTGATACGTTTGTAAAATCGTTCTAACAATCACATAAACAATCAAAAGGGCAGGCGAAAACCTGCCCTTTTGTCGTTTTAGTCAAACAAGGAATGATTTACATAGCCTACAAAGGGTAGGTTTAATTGTTCCCTAATGAATCCCAAATTAGGTGGAGGCGGAAGCCATGTGTGGTATAATCGGTTATATTGGAACCAAACCTACGGTAGATATTCTAATCAATGGATTAAAACGCTTAGAATACCGTGGTTATGATTCTGCGGGCATTGCCGTGTTGGATGAGCATTCCATTACAGTTCACAAAGCCAAAGGGAAGATTCATAATTTAGAGAAAAAAATTTCCAACTGGAATACACAATCGACTATTGGGATGGGACATACACGGTGGGCAACCCATGGAGAACCATCTGAAATAAATGCACATCCTCATTGGGATGATGATCAGCGTATTTTTGTCATTCATAATGGCATCATTGATAATTATGATATACTGAAGCAGCACCTTATAAAAAAAGGGCATACGTTTCGCAGTGATACCGACACGGAAATTCTGGCCCATCTATTTGCTGAATATTATACTGGAAATTTACAACAAACCGTTACACAATGTCTTTCTAAAGTAGAGGGCACTTATGGTATTTGTGTGATGTCTGTTGATGAGCCGGATATTTTGATTGGAGCTCGCCGTGGGAGCCCGTTAATTGTAGGCATTGGCGATAACGAATCCTTTCTCGCGTCCGATGTGAGTGCAATTCTCAGTTATACCAATAAGGTGATTTATATCGAAGATAACGAGGTGGTAAAACTGAATCGCAATCAAGCGATCATAACCAATCTGAATCGTGAAACCATCGAGAAGGAGATTCAAGGTATTGACTGGAACCTGGAACAGATAGAAAAAAGCGGATACGAACATTTTATGCTAAAAGAAATCCACGAGCAACCTGAAACGTTGCTCAATGCCTTTCGAGGCCGAATTGTACCAGAAGAAGGGAAAGTACAGTTGGGTGGATTAAATATGGAAAATCGAGATCTACGAGAGATTCAGCGTATAATCCTTGTAGCGTGTGGTACCAGTTGGCATGCCGCTCTTGTTGGGGAATATTTAATTGAACAATATGCAGAAATCCCAGTAGAGGTGGAATATGCTTCGGAATTTCGGTATCGTAATCCTATCCTGAATCCTAATGATTTGGTTATTGTAATTAGCCAATCTGGTGAAACGGCGGATACACTAGCTGCGCTACGGGAAGCAAAGCAAAAAGGGGTTCGGGTTTTAGGAATAACAAATATTGTAGGATCCACTATTGCCAGAGAAACAAATGGAGGGGTTTACATTCATGCAGGTCCAGAAATTGGGGTTGCATCAACAAAAGCGTTTACCTCACAGCTAATGGTGTTGAGTCTGCTTGCGATCCGACTTGGAAGATTAAAACAAGTGTCATCCGAAGAGGGGTTTGAATTTCTCCATGCACTTCAAAATATCCCCAATCAAGTACGAGAAGTGCTTGCTGGCGAAGACGCTATTAAATCCCTAGCAAAAAATTTATGTCATCATTCCAATTTTTTATATCTTGGGCGGGGTGTTAATTATCCTACAGCGCTGGAAGGGGCTCTTAAACTAAAGGAAATTTCATACATTCATGCGGAAGGATATCCTGCAGCGGAAATGAAACATGGACCAATTGCTTTAATTGATGAAAACATGCCTGTTGTATTTATTGCGAATGACGATCATATCTATGAAAAAATCATTCATAATATGGAAGAAGTAAAAGCCCGTAAAGGTATTCTCATAACGGTTACAAATAGTACCAAAACTCAGATTTCTGAGCTTTCGGATCATGTGATTCATGTTCCGAAAACACTTTCCCAGCTTTCTCCTATTATTAATATTATTCCACTTCAATTGCTTGCATATTATATCGCAGTTGAACGAGGATGCGATGTGGATCAACCAAGAAATCTTGCGAAAAGTGTTACCGTTGAATAAGGCTATAATATTTTACACTAAGTTCTCGTGAAAAAATGACCGAAAAACAAGTAGTATTATCTATTCTGGTAAATAGAATTTATTCCAGATATTCATTTGGTCTGAAACGGCTGGAATATCCAGGGTTGTCAGCATACTTGCGGTTTTGGTGTAGTTAAAGGCTCACCCATGAGAAAAAAGGAATTAATCCAAGAAAACCAATTACTCCAAGATCAAATCCAAGCACTAACCATGCAGCTGGAAGCAAAAGATCAAGATTTGGAGCACCACCACAATCGCGAGCAGCAGTTGGAAAATGAAGTATCAAAAATTCGAAAATTCCAACATGTATTCAACGACATCTCCTCCACCCTGGATCGAAACGAAGTACTCCGCCTCATTTTAAGTGCCATCGCCGATTTGTTAGAAAGCGAAGGTGCA
>CAYPZJ010000010.1:0-27459 GCA_964414635.1 uncultured Spirochaetia bacterium | reverse complement strand
AATACCATGCAAAGTGAACATGATCGCGAATTAGCACGTATTGCTTTGGAAAAATCGAAAGTTCGATTGGATAAGATTAAACAGGAATTGCGTAATTTATTGATTATTCGACATTTATCAATTCAAACAAAATACGAAGGCATTCGAACCGCTCGAATCCAATATAATGTGGCAACCAATCAGTTTACCACCGATCAGGATAAACTTAGCCGTGGGATACTCTCCGAAGATCAGCTGCAACAATCAGAAATTATGATGTTAAATATGCGGCTCAATCTTTTAAACAAAGTATCCGAATACAACAAAGCGGTTATTGAATATCGTCAAATGTTAGACTGATCCGCTATCCTATTATTATCTTAAGGAATCAAACCCATGGGAGCATCGGATAAGAAACCCTTGTATACCCCTGTATCCTCAAATGTTCAATTCCCCAAGCTGGAAGAGGGTATATTGGAATTTTGGGAAGATCAAGCTATCTTCTATAAAACCTTACAGCAAACCCAATCAAATAAACGTTTTGTGTTTTATGATGGTCCTCCAGGAACGAATGGGCTTCCCCACGTCGGACATATTATGCAAAGTGCTTTGAAGGATCTTTGGCCCCGCTATAAGACCATGCAGGGTTATTATGTAATGCGCAAAGCGGGATGGGATACGCATGGATTGCCGGTTGAGCAAACGTCCGAGCGGGAACTTGCTCTCGCCGATAAAAAAGCAATCCGGGATTATGGCATTGAGTCTTTTATAAATTATTGTCGGGAAACCGTATTTCGATATAAGGATAAATGGGTCTATGCTATCAAACGGATTGGGCGGTTTCTGGATTTTGACCAGGAGTATGCAACCTTAACCAATGATTATATCCAAACCGACTGGTGGATCCTGAAGCAAGCTTGGGAAAAAGGACTGCTGTATAAAGATTATCGTATTGTGCCGTTCTGCCCCACCTGTGAAAGTCCATTAAGCAATCATGAACGAGATCAGGGATATCAAACCATAAAAGAGCTTTCTATATATGCTCTGTTTCCATTAAAGGATGAACCCAACACCTATTTTGCCGCCTGGACGACCACTCCATGGACTTTACTTGGGAATGTAGCACTGGCGCTGGGTCCGGATGTGGATTATATAAAAGCAGAAGCCAATGAAAAACGATATTGGTTTGCCAAAGACCGTTTATCTATTTTAGAAGACGCTGTGGGAGAAGTTACTATTCTGGAAGAGAAAAAGGGAAATGATTTGGTGGGAATTCCGTACATTCCTCTTTGGGATTTTTTCTCTCATTTACCCGAAAAGCAACATTATACAATTGCTGATAATTACGTTACAACGGATGATGGATCGGGGATTGTTCATCTTGCATTATATGGGGAAGATGACTATCGGATTATTCGGCAGAACAATTTCCCTATGATCCAGCATGTGAATGAACGGGGGTTGTTTGTAAAGGAATGTGGGGTTTATGCCGGACGGTTTTTCAAAGAAGAGCAGATGGATGTGGAAATCATCAAAGATTTGGCAAAGCGGGATCAATTGCTCCTTAAAGAAAAGTATGAGCATAATTATCCTTTTTGTTATCGGCACGGAACACCCCTGATGTATTTCTTGCGTCCCTGTTGGTATCTAAAAACCACTGCATTCGCAGATGAGATGATTAAGGCAAATCAACAAATAAACTGGTATCCGGATCACATAAAGGAAGGACGGTTTGGAAAATGGTTAGAGAATAATGTCGATTGGGCGGTGAGTCGGGAGCGATACTGGGGCTCCCCTATGCCCGTTTGGGAATGTTCAAATCCCCAATGTACTCATCAGATTTGTGTTGAAAGCATTGCCGAACTAAATAAGTACGCGACCCAACCCATTGCTGAAGATGCCGATCTTCATAAACCTTTTATTGATGAAGTGATTTGTCGCTGCCCTGAGTGTACGGGTGAAATGAAACGAGTTCCAGAAGTATTGGATTGTTGGTACAATGCAGGACTTATGCCTTGGGGACAACACGGTTATCCTTCCAAAAAGGGATCGGAACGAGTATTTGAGGATCAATTTCCTGCTGATTTTATCTGCGAAGCGATGGATCAAACACGGGGGTGGTTTTATACGCTGTTAGCGGTATCGACACTTCTAACAGGTCAAAGCTCCTTTAAAAATGTGATTTGTACCGGACATGTTCTGGACGCGGAAGGTAGAAAGATGAGTAAGAGTCTGGGCAATGTTATTGATCCTATTGATATGTGTCATAAATATGGTGCGGAAGCCGTTCGATGGTTGTTTTTCAATGTTACTCCAGGAAACAATGTAAATTTTTCAGAACCAACCATCAAAGATATGATTCGTTTAACCTTGCTTCCCCTCTGGAATTGTTATTCCTTTTTTGTCACCTATGCCAATATTGACCACTGGAAACCCGATGGTACCAACCCCAAACTACACAACCCGTTGGATCAATGGATTCAATCGGAAACCCATACGCTTACGAAAAAAGTTACCGAAGCGCTGGATCGGTATGATTCTGTTACAGCAACAGATACTATTAGTGAATTTTTAGATAAGCTATCCAACTGGTATGTACGACGTAGTCGCCGTCGTTTTTGGAAAAGTGAGAACGATACCGATAAAAACGAAGCCTATTACACGTTGTATACCACACTGGAACAGATCATTCGATTATTGGCTCCGTTTTTACCCTTTATTACAGAAAGTATGTACCAAAATATCATCAAACCGAACCTCCAAGACGCGCCAGTCAGTGTTCATCTGATGAATTATCCGAAAGCGGTTTCTTCTCTGATCAATCCCGCATTGGAAGAAAGGATGAATCGGGTACGGAAAGTGGTCTCCATGGGAAATGCGCTGCGCAAGGCGAGTAAGATTAAAAATCGGCAGCCTCTTTCGGAAATCATTATTGTATATACCACCCAGGAAGAAAAGAAAACCTATGAAACGATGGATTCTTTAATTCTTGATGAATTAAACATAAAGAAGCTAATTTTGACAGATCAAGTCACGGAATTAGTAAATCTAAAGGGGAAAGCCAATTTTCGTGCGTTGGGTCCTCGTTTTGGTAAACAGGTAAACGCAGTAGCGAAATCTATTGCAGGATTGGAGTTCTCCGATTTATTGTCCTTGTTTGATGGAAAACCCATCATGATAGAATTGAATGGGGAATCCAAAGAACTTACACCCGATGATGTACAGATTTTACGGGAAGAGAAGGAGGGTTTGTTAGTCCAAACGGACGAAGCAACGACCGTCGCCCTCAATATTGAGTTAAACGACGCGCTCATGCGAGAAGGATTTGCGCGGGAATTTGTAAATAAGGTTCAAACCATGCGTAAGAACCAGGATTTAGATGTGTTGGCGAACATTCACATCACTTACGCTTCTTCTGAGCGCATTCAGGAATCCATACACGAATTTGAGGACTATATAAAAACCGAAACCCTGGCTCACGAAATCCAACATACCACTACCCTTTCCGAAGGTGAATCCTGGGATTTGAATGGAGAACAAACTTACATTGTTATCCAGGAAATATCCAAATAGAAAGGATTAATTCACTCCAATTGTACTCTGCAAAGCAAGGTGCCACTATGGGATGTGTGCGATTTATTTGTTGTTCCCATCTCCAAGGTACTAACTATTCAAAGAAGGTAATATGAAGCATTATTCCATCCAACCGTTTATTGAAAAGACCCTTGCATCGGTGCAAGCTCATGCGTTACCAGAACCAGGAACGTATAGACGTTGGTTGTGGCAGGATCATGCAAAGACACGGGATTTGGAAAATAATCCCTATGGGTGTGCTGATGCGGTGAATATACTCTATTCCATTCAAGCGTTTCCATCACAGGAAACCGATCGGATTGGATTTATTCAAGCGCTTCAACGCCTTCAAAATCCAGAAGACGGGATGTTTTCCGAACCCACCCATCATCCTATCCATACAACAGCACATTGTATAGCAGCGTTGGAATTATTTGATCAGCAACCGTTACATCCCTTACATGGTTTGGATGCGATAAAACACCCAGAGGACTTGCACCGTTTTTTAGAACAATTGGATTGGCAACAGAATCCGTGGAGCGCATCTCATCAGGGTGCAGGGATCTATGCAGCGTTGGTACTTGCACGGGAAGTGGGGTTGGAATGGGAAGATGCGTATTTTAGCTGGTTGAATCAACAGGTGGATGAAACAACCGGATTCTGGCGAGTGGATTGTATCTTTGAGGATGAATGTGCGCCTATTTTTCATCATCTGGCGGGATCCTTTCATTACCTGTTTAATTATGAATATGCAAAGCGCCCCATCCCCCATCCCAAAGCGATGATTGATACCTGTTTAGATATTTTCCACCGTAAAAGCTATGCTCCTTTGGGACGTCAAATTAACTTTGCAGAAATCGACTGGGTTTTCTGCTTAACCCGTGCTAGTCGCCAGACCAGTCATCGATTTGATGAAACACGGGAAGCGTTGCATCTATTTATGGAGCAGTATATTCCTTTTTTATTGAAACTCGACACCGAACACGATGAGGGATTTAACGATATTCATTCCCTATTCGGTACGATTTGTGCCCTAGCCGAGCTGCAACAAGCGTTGCCAGGCGTACTTCGAACCGATCGTCCGTTGCGGCTTGTGTTAGATCGTCGTCCCTTCATTTGACAATATGAGGAGCAACTTATGATAAAAACACGAATTGAAGCGGGGATCTGTGGGTTTGCTACAATCATTGAAGCGAAATCCGAGGATAAGCAACATGTACAGCTCCAAATTAAAACCGATTGCCCTGATCTGAAAGCGTTAGAACATAACCTATTAGAGGTAGATGGTTATCAATCTGTTATGGGGAAATTAGGGGAAACAAACATCTACCAGGCGGTGCGAGCGTATTGTCATCATGCCGCCTGCCCCGTAGCGATGGGGATAACGAAAACGGTGGAAGCCGCTTGTGGGTTAGCCTTACCTAAAGATGTGCATGTTACAATAACAAAGGAAGAACCATGATTCGATTGCTCGTTGTTTTTTCAAGTTGTTTTGTTCTTACCCTCATAATGGGAACCTGTCAAACAAGTTCGGGTCCAACAGGATTTCCTATTCTAAAAGATGGGATTCTACACGCCGAACTCGTATTACCGGATGAAGAACAAGGTTATTTAACCACAGCCTTATCTGATTGGCAGTATTACTGGTCTCAAGCAACGGGTAAGTCCATGGAATTTATGGCAGAATCTTCATGGGAAGCTAGATTTACCGATATACAAGGTGAATCCAATTCGGATACGCTATATATTTTTATAGGACCTACTCGATTAGCCTCATCTACTATGGAATCACTGGCGTCTATGCATGAAGGGGCTATTTATATTCAAACCCGCTGGGAAAATATTCCCAAACTTATTCTTACGGGGAAAGGTGCCCAGGGTGTGAGCAATGCGCTGTATACTTTTTTGGAAGATGTGTTTGGGGTGCGATGGTACGCCCCAATTGAACCATATATTTATATTCCTCAGTATACAGAATTTACGATTCCTTCATTGGATATCCAATACGATCCCCCGCTGAAACATAGAGGGTTGGTTTATGGCAGTGCCATTCCTTCTCAATCCCAGAATCCAAATAGTCCAGAATTAGCGTTGTATAGTGGGTGGCATGCATCCATGCGCCTGGGAGGAAATCAAGCGTATTTTGCATCGGTAATGAATCTGTGGATTCCTCCTGATACCTATGGAGAATCGGATCCACAATTTTATGCGTTGTTGGATGGAAAACGAAACACAGGGGATGTGGTGGGATCCTGGCAACCGTGTTTCTCCAATACAAAATTACGTCAGGTTTTAATAGAAAAAATAAAAACCCATCTGGAACTGTATCCCGAAGAGCAAATGGTACCTCTTTCACCTAATCAGACCAGCCCTGAACTCTGGTGTCAGTGCAAAGCGTGTGCGGCGTTAGGAAATCGAACCGATCAGCTGATTCATTTTGCAAATTCCATTGCAACGGCGTTTGAAACCACTCATCCCCATGTATACTTCGGAGTACATGCATTTGATTATTTAGCAACCCCACCCCAGAAGCAACGCGTCCATTCCCATGTGGTAGTGATGTTGGATCCTGAAGGTGCTGATACCGTTCGGAGTATGTTTGACCCTGATAATCCGGACTATCCGAAAGAAAAAGAATTATGGGAAGCGTGGGATGCTGTTTGTGATACCGATAACCTGCTTAAACGAGATTGGGGATATCAAAAAGGGCGGCAGCTCCCGTTTTTTACACTCAACAAGATTGCAACCGATCTCCCGTATTTAGCCTCCCATCATTTCTATGGGTATCAAGCTCCCATCCAATGGAATTGGGCAATACAGGGGGTTGTATATTATATTACAGCTTCGTTATTGTGGGATCCCACGCAGGATGTGGATTTGTTACTGGAAGAATATTGTACCGATTTGTTTGGTCCGTATAGTGCAGATGTGCGTGCCTATTATGATGTATTAATTCGAGCCGTGGACGAAGCACGTATGGCAATTACCGATCGAAAATCAGCAGATGAATTACAAGCGATCTATACCGAAGAAATCTTGAGCGACCTGGAGTACCGTATTTTACCTATTCAGGACGCGTATGAGCGGGAGCGGAATGCGAATCTCCGCACTCGGTTATACCACCTACTGCTTTCTTATTCCTGGCTGGAAGCGCAGCTGAATTTTTTAATTGATCGGGCTGCGTTGATAAAAAAGCCCACCGAAGACCCTGCGGTACTCAATCAAGCAGTGCAGAGTACCGAAGCGATGGTTGCTGTGATGAAAGAATTTCTACAGGAAAAAGCCTTCCGACAGGTGTATCGCTTACTGGAAATCGATCTACAGCGTACGATTTATCCCTACATCTTAAAACTACGTTCTGAAAATGTGTTCGTGCGCACCTATTATTACAAAACCCTCCAGCTCCTTACAGAAGCCGATCTCCCTTTTCATCCCGAAGCAGGGGAAATAACCCGAGAAGCGCAAATTACAGCATGGATGGATTGGTGGAAAGCCTCCGATCCGAAATCTCTGATTTTCCCTTCCATGCGAAAAACCATCGAATAATTACCGTTTGGAATATTCCAGATAGGCATCATGATAATACAAGGCATTATCCACAGGTGTATTGGATGGTAAATGATTTCCTACTGCGAGAATAAACCCGGGATATGCTTTTCCGATATCCATGCACCGTTTTACTTCTTTATAGATATCCTCTTTGGTTCCTGAGAGTAAAATCCGACAGTCTGCATTTCCAACAAAACCACAACGGGAACCATATTTTTGCGCAAATTCTGCCATATTCGTCCAGGGTTCCATCACCACCATATCAGGTGCCACTTCACCCTCCATAATATCATCAAAAAACGCGGTGAAATCCCCATCACAGGTAAATATGAGTTTTTTTCCTGCTTCTTTTATGATTCCCCATAGTTTTTTTAAGTGGGGGAAAATATAGGTTCGATACCAATCCGGATGCGTAATGGGCCCGGACGACCAGACAAGATCATCATGACTCATCATTACAGGGATGTTTGTTTTTGCATAGGCTTCAAAAAAAGGTTTCACCCATTCAAAGTAGCCATCAATTACTTTCCCAAAGCGTTTCGGATCACTTCCCATAGCCAATAACAGCATTTCCCACCCGAATATTTCAATCAAACCGGAAAACATGGACACATAGACTCCCGACATCGTTAGTGTATCTCCCCAACGCTCCCGTTGAGCACGCTCGTGGGTTTCGAAATCCTGAATCAATTGTTCCTGAGGGAAACTACCATATTCACGAACGGGATCCAGGGCGTATACCTCATCTAGATTAGTAAATCCTTTTTGGATATGGGTATTATAATCCGAAGATCCCGCCTGGTCTTCTGAATACACGGCGTGTCCCATTTTGGTAACCCGTCCCCCGTTTTGCTCCAAATAATTAGAATGGACTAGTGTCGACCACATAAACGCGTAATCCCATGCTTGTAAAAAAACTTGTTGGGCTTTTTTCCGGTTGGATTTGTCGGAAACATCGATACCGGTGACTCGGGCAATTAAATCCCAATGATTTTCTGCAGAATATTCAGTGCGGGGTACTCGGTCTGAAAATTCTTGGTTGAGTGCTTTCCATCCGCTTTCGTATGACATGACAAATCCTTCTTTTTTGTAGTTCCATACATCATGGCATGGCAAAGGTAAGATGCCACTAGAATATAAAAAAATAAGTGATTAACCAACTATGGGAGTTAATTATATATGGTTGGTGTGTTTTAAGGTAATATCTCAATCGAACAAGGGCAATCACAGAGGATTGACTCTACAATTTTTTTCTGTAGGGTTAGACATCTTTGTCTATCCTGTTCTTTTGAGATATTCCGTTTAACGTGAGTATACCTAGTGTTTTAACTTTGTTTTTAGGTGTTAAACGATTGTTTCAGGATTCTTCAGAGGGAATTATTGCTAAACGAAGCGGCGATGAAACCGTTAACTAAACCAACCTATAGGTTGGAACCTTTGATTATAAGGAAAAGGTTGGAAATTTCTTAGGTATGTGCTAATTTTATCTTAAGACTCCCCCTTACGTGATTTGGTACAGGGTGTTATACGTGGGTATGGCGATACATGTATCATTAGCTATCACAGTATAGGAAGGAGCATGGTATAGAGGAAAGGAATACGGAGAGTTCCTGTTGTAAGTTTCAGCGGATCTCAATCACTTGGGTACTCCATGAATATTATAACCATTTTTGTATTACCAAATAAAGAACCACATGAAGTACGGGTATTTAACCTGACTCGAAAAGGGTTGTGTTTCATTGCAACCCAAGAATTTGAAGTGATGACCGATGTATTAATAAAAATGGATGAGCATGTCACGTTGAAAGGGAAAGTAATCTGGTTTAAACACGACGAAAATAAAAAAAGCAAAGATGTGTATCATGGGGTTCGATTCTACCAATACAAACCGGAGGTGGCGCGCATCTTGTTCAAGCACGGCGTTCGCTAATCGGTACATCTTAAAAAAAATACCTTAACCCCCCTTCGAATTTACCGACAATGAAATCACTTCTAAAAGGATTTAGAACCATATATGCATCACGGAGGATGGATATGAACAATCGAGTATTCAAGGAGTTTTCCGACTTCATTCTTTCAGGGCAAGAATTGTTGTGCTTAGAAAAGGCACTGTATACCCTCCTTGACGAGTACAAATCTGACCGGATTAGTCAAAGTGGCGGACGTTTTCATCTCAATTACAACGAGATCATCGATCAATGCTTTACCAAATTGCGATTACATGAGAATTATCTCAAGAACAGTAATTTTTTTGTTATTGCAATCCCCGAGCATGATCCGGATCCTATTTTAGAATTGCTAGGTGAGGATGTAGAAAAAGTACAAGATTCGACCCGGAAGCGTGCCCAACGGGAAATGGAACGAGAAAAGAAGCGCAAAAAGTCGCGCTCCAAACAACCCAAAGCCATGGCAGACCCCCCTTCCAACCAAGCATCCGATAAAGCAGAAAGTAAACAAGAAAAAACTGCAGCATCGGCATAATTATGTTTATTATGTACCCGGTGGATAGGTTTTAGGTGGAATCAACCATCCAAACCTCACCGCGCCTTCCCTTCTGGACAATTCGAGACGAAGGGCTTAAGCGATAATCTGCCTGGATACCTTGTTGATGGAGATGATACCCCATACCCGCTATCATGGCTCCATTATCCCCACAGAGGTTTCCAGGTGGAATGGTACACTGCCAATCTGAATCGGATAAAAACCGGGTTCGCAAATACCGATTTTGAGCCACCCCTCCTGCCACAATAAGATGGGGTGTTGCGAATCTTGTGCAACAGGCTTTCGCTTTTTCGTACAATCCATCGATAGCGGTTTTACGAAAAGAAGCACAGAGATCAGGTATGGAATAGGGTTCCCCTTTTTCTTGCATTCCTTTTACCAAGTATATTAATGACGTCTTTAGCCCACTGAAACTAAAATGGTAGTCATATCCTTCCTTCTTAAAGGTTACAGAAGGAAATGCATATGCAAGCGGATCTCCTTTTTCTGCAACGTTATCCAAGGCAGGTCCTCCAGGATGTCCCAATCCTAAAAACTTAGCGATTTTATCAAATGCTTCCCCTACTGCATCATCAATCGTCGTACCTATCATGGTATGATCGGTGATGGTTTTGGAATAATAGAGAATGGTATGGCCTCCCGAAACAACAAGCGATACCGTGGGGAAGACAGGATCTTGCTCGAAGCATGCAGCATAGATATGGGCTTCCACATGATTAACGGGAATCAGTGGTTTTTCTAAAACAAATGCTAAAGTCTTTGCGGTCATCACTCCCATCAATAAGGCTCCAACAAGCCCGGGGCGATCTGCTACGGCAATTGCGTCCAATTGATGCAAAGTTACACCCGCTTGGGATAACGCTTCATCCAACAACGGATTAATTTTCAAGAGATGATGCCGTGCTGCAATTTCTGGAACAACGCCCTGGAATGGTTCGTGTTCAACCAATTGCGAGTAGGTTGCAAGTCCTAATATCTCCCTTCCATCTCGGACGATTGCAACTGAAGTTTCATCACATGAGGATTCAATACCAAGGATGATTTGTTCATTGTCGGTAGGTTTTATATTCACAGCTACTTTGCCTTTTGATGTTATGCATGCGCTTTATTCATAAAATAGCCGTGTTCCACACGTTTGTCAACGTGAGGATTTAACACGGGTAAGCGTTTCGTATCAGGTTTTGTTTTTATTATCTAAGAGCGGGTTATGTCATTCTAACACAGATTGCGATTTTCAATTTAACAACCTTGTCCTACCCTAAATAATCCCATATTTCAATACACCTCATGAATTACTCCTACGAGTAACCAATTTTAAATTAAAGAATAGTTATCACGTAGCATTAGATTCCATAGGTAAGAATCACATAAACGATACTCTCTATTATAAGGATTCCTATGGCGATTAGAATCATAGCACGGTGACTCAGCGTATGATCGGGGTTGGTGCGATGTTCTTTTAAGCTTTTTCGTTTCATAGCTGGTTTCCCTCTTGGATCAATTTCATAGAAGCTTTTGTATGGTGATAGGCATCTTGTCGAGCGTGTTGCAGGAGATCTCCATCGCTAATAAAATCAATCAATTTAAATTCGGGGAAACCTGCCTGTCGTAATCCCAGTATTTCTCCAGGGCCTCTCAATCGTAGATCAATTTCAGCCAATTTGAAACCATCATCTGTTTGAACCATAGCGCGCATCCGTTCTTTCCCTTCTTCGGTAATATCCTCCGAAACCAACAGGTAGCATCGAGCGGGTTTATTCCCTCGTCCGATTCGTCCTCGTAGCTGGTGGAGCTGGGCTAAGCCAAACCGTTCCGCCGATTCAACAATCATAAAGGTGGCTTCGGGTATATCGATTCCAACTTCTACTACCGTAGTAGCCACCAATACCGTAATTTCTTTTAAAAAAAAGCGATCCATCATAGTACGTTTCTCTTCAGTATTCATTCTACCATGGATCACACCCACCTGCTCCGATCCAAAATAAGCACGCACGGATTCAATTTCTTTGTTTATTGAAGTGATCTGTAATTGTTCCGACTCGTCAATGACAGGATAAATGATAAACCCCACATTGCCATCATGTAATTCTTCTGATACCTGATTCCATACATGCTGCCGATCCCGTTCGAATCGAACCTTAGTTTTTATAGGGAGCCGCGTTGCCGGCTTATCAGGAATGGTTGTGCACGCTAAATCACCATAGTACGTTAACGCAAGGGTTTGCGGGATGGGAGTGGCAGACATGACCAATACATGGGGTGCGTTCCCTTTCTGTACAAGTTGCAACCGTTCCCGCACTCCAAATTTATGCTGCTCATCGATAATCACCAGGTTTAAAGATTGGTACTCTAAAGATGGATTAAAAATGGATTGTGTTCCTACCACAACCTGAATCGTTCCCTCATGCAAGCCTTTATACACTTCATCCCGTTCGGATTTAGTTATGGAACCATGAAGCAAACGAATTCCGGAAACAAACGGGGCTAAATAAATCATGAGGGTTTCATAGTGTTGGTGGGCAAGTACTTCCGTAGGAACCATGAGTGCTGCTTGGTTTCCCGATTCTACTACCGTAAGAATTGCAAGCAGTGCGATTATAGTTTTACCACATCCGACATCTCCTTGTAGCAAGCGAGTCATCGGAGTTTGTTCGTGGAGATCCGCTTCAATTTCATTCCAAGCGTGTTGTTGTCCAGGTGTTAATTCAAATGGAAGATCCTGGAGAAATTGCTTCGTCAAATTCCCATCAATGGTGCAAGGGGCTGCATGATTTTGTTTTAGCGCTAAATTCCGGTTTGCAAGAGGGATCATCATTTTATATGCTTCTTGATATTTAAAGCGACGTTGGCTCTCTTGAATCTCCTCTTCATCATTAGGGAAATGGATTCCCTGGATTGCTTTTTCCAACGACGGGAATTGGTATTGTGTTCGAATTGATTCGGGTAAGGATTCATGAAGTACGGTTTCCACATACGGAAATGCGGCTTTCATAAATTGGCGCATCATTTTTTGGTTTAATCCTTCCGTCAACGGGTAGATAGGAATCAAACGCTCAAAATCAGGAGAATCAGCTAGGTTGGTTTCAGGACAAAATTCAAATAGTGTGGCTTGTTTTTCGTTATATGCGTATGAAAACGTTCCATACACCGCATACCGACTACCTGTTTCAAACGCATGCTCGTAAAACTGTCTATTAAAGCAAACCAATACCCCTTCTTCATTCCCATCGGTGAAGTAAATCTTGGGAAATGTTAGGGTTTTGGTCTGCACTCGTTCGATCCGGGTAATGGTAGCCATAACAAGCAGGGGTTGGGGAGTATCATCGGTAATCTGACTAAGTGTTCCATATTGGCGCCGGTCTTCATACCGTCGAGGGAAATGATACAATAAATCCGAAACCGACTGAATTCCAATTTTTTTTAGCAATTGCGCTCGTTTTTTTCCAACATGAGGTAACTGGGTTACTGAAACCATACCTTTAATATATTCCCTTCTAGTAGGATTGACAATTGCTTTGGGTGCAGAACGCGATAGAAAGAGTGTATAGTATTGTAAACGTGTTGGTATGGGAACTCCTGAGGGATAATAAGGAACGGCATTGTACGTCATTTTTATTTGTTTACTTCCCCTTAACAAATCATGTACAGGTAACTTCGACAAGAGGAGTTGCCTTCTCGTGAAAAAACCTTTATTCTTTTGATGAAACTATCCAATTATCTATCGGGATAGTGTAGGTTTTTAAACTTTCAAATACGAGGTATAACAATGCGACTAGCTCTTATTTTAACCCTAAGCCTTAGTATCCTCTTCTTGTTAGGATGCCAAGGTGGAATCAATCAAGAAAAAGCAAACAGTATCATCAAAGATTTTGTAACCGAAGTAAAAGATGGGGCGTTGAAGAATCCTGCTGATCAGGAAAAGCTTCTAACAGAAATTTGTAAGAAAAATGGAACCACCATCGATGCTTGGAATAAATATGTTTCAAGTAATCCAGACGCTCGTGATGAATTACAAAAAGCAATTCAAGAAGCGATGATGCCATCCGGTGGCGCTACTGCCATGCCCGCTCCCTCTCCCAGTGCCATTCCCGAATCTGAAACCGCTTCGGAAACAGAAGATGTTTCTGCATCCGGAATCGAATCTGAAGGGTCAGCTGAAACCGAATCCACAGGGGATAACTCCGATATTGCTAATATGACGAAAGAACAAATTAATGCTGAAATTCAGAATTTTATGAAAGATGCTCTTACATCCTTGCCTTCGGATAAAATGTTAGAAGTCAGTCAGAAAATGATTGAGTTGGGTGAAAAGATGGAATCGGCTGAGAACGAAGCTGAAGCATTAAAAGGCTATGGTGAGATGATTGAAGTATTAAAAGCAGCAGGAGTTGATACCACTCGATTGGATGAATTATTCAAACAAGCAGTACGTCAGGAAATGGGAAACCAATAAGTAAAGAATAACGAAAAATCCAAACGTAGTTGGTCTATTCATTAATGGGTGCCGTGTAGCTATTGCTACACGGCACTCCCAACCGCACCTTTAAAAAGGGGTGTAAAAGATATATCCTTCAGATTGCAGTGATTGTTGTAATTATGCAACCAGAGGGTATATGGAAACTCAACGTGTTATCATTCGCTACCCATGCAATTCGAAGAATTATATAGCCAAGATCATGTAACCCGCTTACTAAGCCGTGGTTTGGAAATGGACCGGCTCTCATCCTCATTATTGTTTTATGGTCCAGCAGGATCAGGAAAGCGAACAGCAGCGTTCATTCTGGCAAAGATATTGAATTGCGAACAGCCAGGTATTTCCTATTGTGACGCGTGTCCTTCCTGTCACCGAATGAATCAGTTTTCCCATCCAGATCTGCATCTGCTGAATACGGATCCTCTGGGCTTTAAAATTGAAATTCTTATCAATCGGCTTGTTGGAGGATGGAATCATCGGGTTTTTCAACAAGCGGATTATTATTTTAAGGAATGGATTTATCGGTTACATGCAGGCTTCTTCCCGTTTAAAGATCGGGTTCGTCATAACAAAAAGTATGTTACAAAAAAGGTGCTGGAAGAACGGTTGGATGAAGTTCAACGCTTCTGGAAGCAGCTGGAACATGCGTACCATCATGATGAAATTCCAAGCGTGCAGGTGTTAAAACAAGCCCCGACGGTTATGGATCATTTCACTTTGTGTAATCAATTTTTAAACGTCAATAGCATCTCCATCGATGCGGTTCGCAAGGTGTTGGGCTATTTAAATAAAAAGCCTAATTATGGGAAGATGAAAGTCTTTATTTTTAATGATTTACATGATCTTCGTAATGAAGCAACCAATGCCTTTTTAAAAGGCTTGGAGGAACCCCCCCCCCATAATCAAATTATTCTTATAACAGAAGACCTCGCTTCTGTTTTGCCCACGATTCGTTCCCGATGTTTTTTGATTCCTTTTCATAAACTGAATACTACGATACAAGAGCAAATTCTTTCTGAAAAGTTTGGATTGGAATTGAAAGTGACGATTAATGCATCGATATGGGATACGTTGGAGGGGGATTTAGGAAAAAATGAGGCGCGGAAACATCTGCAATTCTATTTTTCCAAGGGGATTACACAATTTCGTCGTTCTCATGTAGTTTTTGATTTATCCAATAAAATTGCAGCTGTCGAGGGTATTGAATTGGAGTGGTATGCAGGATATTTTCTAACAATATTACGCCTTGCACTGGGGTATAAATACAAACAGATCCCCGAAAAACAAATTGGATTTGCCAAAGTTACCATTGAATCATTAAGCAATTTACCCGATATCAAACTGAAAGCGTTAGCCACCCGTATTGATGCCTATTTTAAAAAAGTGATTCGTAATAATGTAAACCTGACCTTGGTATTGGAAAATCTATTTATTGCATTTGGACAATTATACCTTGAAGGGGAACAGTAAGATACCTATGAATACCCCATCCAATCCCTACCATCAAGCACATCCTTTTGATCTATATCATGATCTACCTACATCCCATGCGACACTTCAGTTAATCAATCTTGCATTGGAAGAGGATTTGGGAGCGGGTGATATTACAAGTATAGCAATCGTACCCAGTGAAAAACAAGCCCAGGCTATCATTCGAGCGAAGCAGGATGGTATTCTCTGTGGTACGTGTATCTTTACCCAAGTGTATCATATGATTACTAAAAAAATCGACTTTAGTTGGTTTGCAAAGGATGGAGATTGGGTTGTAGCAGGTCAGGATGTGGGGACATGCTTAGGACCTGCTCGCGCACTGATGGAAGGAGAACGAACTGCTCTGAATTTTATTCAACGTATGAGCGGGATCGCAACCCAAACCCATGCGTTAGTACAATCCCTACAGGGTTATTCTACCCAATTATTAGACACACGAAAAACCCTCCCCGGATTCCGTTTATTAGACAAATACGCGGTCCATGTAGGTGGTGGAACCAATCACCGGATCGGCTTATTTGATATGATACTTTTAAAGGAAAATCATATTCGTGTAGCAGGTGGCATAAAATCTGCTGTCAAATTGGCAAAAAGTCGGTATCCCAACGTTGTCATTGAAGTGGAAGCAACCAATGAGCAGGAAGTGTTAGAAGCTTGCGAAGCAAAGGTTCAGATTGTGATGTTTGATAATATGGATGATGAACAGGTCCGTCGATGTATTTACCTCGTTCGTGAATTCAATCGAAGTCTTACACAGCCCATACGGGTGGAAGTTTCGGGTAATGTTAACCCTGATCGTTTACGTATTCTTGCTGATTTTGGAGTGGATTATATATCGATGGGAGCACTCACCCATAGTGTTCATGCATTTGATCTTTCTCTGTTGATTCAGTTATAAATAATGGTTGGAATGTTATACACTGGAAATCAATACTTCTCGGGGTTTACTACCTAAAGCAGGTCCCACAATCCCTTCCTGTTCCATAAGTTCAACAATTCTTGCAGCTCGATTGTACCCAATTTTCATTCGGCGTTGGAGATACGACGCGCTCGCTTTTCCATCGGCTACGACAATTGCTACTGCTTCCTTCCACAGGGGTTCATCTTCAACAGAACCGATTTGCTCGTCTTCTTCATCCTCCGGAAACATATCGTCAACATATTTAGGTTCCGCTTGTTTCTTTAAATAGCTGGTGATTTCGTGTACTTCATCTTCGGTAAGCATGGCTCCTTGGATACGATACGGTTCGGACAATCCTGGGGAAGTTAAAAGCATATCCCCCTTCCCTAACAATTTTTCAGCCCCATTGGTGTCTAAAATGATCCGGGATTCGATTCTGCTGGATACTTGAAAGGCAATGCGAGAAGGGCAATTGGCTTTGATAATTCCAGTAATAATATCCACACTGGGACGCTGGGTGGCTAATACTAAATGAATGCCGACTGCACGAGACATAGCTGCTAATCGAGCAATCTGTTCTTCCACTTCCTTTCCCGCAACCATCATTAAATCAGCTAGCTCATCTACTATGATAACCAGATATTCCAGCTTGCCATCGGTAATGATTTTTTTCTTTTCTAATAGCTCGATTTTTTGGTTATAGCTACGGATATCACGGGAATGGTACTGATCAAGTAATTGATATCGCCGTTCCATTTCTGAAACAGCCCATTTCAGTGCCACTGCTGCTTTTTGGGGTTCTGTAATCACCGGGGTGAGCAGATGGGGAATATCGTTATACATTTTGAGTTCAACAATTTTTGGATCCACCAACATGAGTCGAATTTCCTCGGGTGTGCGGCAATACAACAAACTACAAATCAGGGAATTGATACAAACACTTTTACCCGATCCAGTAGACCCAGCAATCAATACATGGGGCATGGAAACTAAATCCCGTACCACTACATTTCCTGACAAGTCAAGACCCAATGCTACAGGGAGCTGATATGCCTTTGAATCAAAGGTATCACTTGTAAGGATATCTCCCAGCGTTACTGTACGACGTTGTTTGTTAGGAACTTCAATTCCAACCGCTTTTTTCCCTGGTATGGGAGCCACAACCCGGATACTGGGAACTGCCAGCGCCAGGGTAATATTATCGGTTAAACCAACAATTTTACTCAATTTGATCCCCGGCGCCGGTTCCACTTCATAGCGTGTGATCACGGGTCCTCTTGAAACATGGACAACTTTCGCTTCAATCTTGAACTCCTTGAATGTTTGTTCCAAGCGGACAATAATTTCTCGTGATTCCTCCTGAAATTCTGGTTCCTCAACCATTTGGCTCAGTTCCAGACACGCGAATCCCTCTCCTGATGGGTCTTTTTGTTGATCTGAAGCAAAAATCTCCTCCAGGATTGCTTGATTGGTTTCTCTATTGGAAGACGATGCCGTTGATTCTTGATCCATGTTTGGTGTCGGTGGGGTAAGGGCATCTTCTTCTGGTTCATTGAATGCGGTTGGTTCTTCAGGATAATCTAAATCGAATTCCTGAAAATTAGTTTGAGGCTCCTCCGTAAAATCCTCTTCTAGTGGGTTTAGCTCATCTTCAAATTCAAAGTCAATGGCAGACTGGGTGGAATCAGGACGTGTTTGTTGAATCGTATGGGATTGCTGGAATGAAGCATCGTGTTCCTGCTGCCAGTCTGGAGAATTCTCCACATTGCTTGCTCCGATATTTTCATAGGTTCGATTGAGATTCATAGGATGGGAAGGGCAGGATTTCTGAGAAACCGTTGTGGTAGTAATCAGCATAGGGGAATGTTTATCTGTTGCGTCAAAAGGTGTTCCTTGATCCTCGGGTGCCACGGGAGGTTCTTCGGAAACGGGTTCTTCCACTTCTATGGTACAACGTTGGAATAGGGGAGGCGTAGTTTCCATTACGGTCCGGGTGATATATATCGAATCCAAAAACGCATGGCGTTGTTTTGTTAAAAAAGCCTGAAACCACTTCAACCACTCAAGCGGACGAAATGGGACTAATAGCACCCGGCTGATTCCTATTCCAATGGAAATCAGAATAACAATATATGCCCCGATCACCCCGCTAAGCGTGATAAAAAGGGATGCGAGCCCATTACCAATCAAACCCCCTTCATAAACTAAAAAGGTATCGGTAATAAACGGGTCGTGAATTACACCGAAGAGCATGCTGAATGAAAGAAATAGGATAAGGATTCCAATTACCTGACTGGATTGTACTCGACGAGAAAAAATCGGTGCCATCCAACCAAAGAAAGCCGCATAAAGCAATCCAAATCCATAAGATGCACTTCCAAATAGAAAAAAGATACAGGACGAAACAAATACCCCGATAGAACCTAACAGATTCACGGGGGGATAATGGGGGTCGGAAACAAACCATCCGCTATCAAAGGGAGTGAAAGAAAGGATACTAAAAACAAGAATGAGTAAAAAAACAATTCCAGAAAACAGCGCTAGTTTTCGCTTCACGAATATTCCTCCATGAATCCGTGCGATCCGTCACTTCTTGTATCGGGTGGAGGAAAGAAATTTCTAAAACCATTTTTTGGGAATTACGCTGGCTCAATAAAAGCGGATCATACATGGTTACCATAGAAAGGGAATTAATGCTTTTCGATCGGAAGGATAGGGTTCAAATTGTTTATGATACCATTTATGGTTTGCCCACGCGCGCGGCGCAAGATTCGCTATGGTAAATAAAAGGAACGCAAGCCCTGCTAATGACCAGGTTGCAACCGCCCATCCCGTCCACTGGACAATTTCACCAAAATAATTAGGACTGGATATCCATCGGAACATACCCCTTTGCGGAATTTTATAATCCAATTCCCCCGGGTTACGGAGATGGGCAAGAATTCCATCGGCATGCCGATTGATAACAAATCCACCTATAAATAATGCTGCTCCCATGAGAAATCGGGGATCACCAAGCCAGGAAAGGGAATAGAAATCCCCACGATGAGACAATACGGTACCATTTAGAAAACTATTCATCAGATTGAAAATAAATCCCATAAGAATGATTAAGATAGCCATGGGGCGTTCTTTCCCAGCACGGATTTGAAAAGGGAACAGGACGGTTCGATGGAGATAATGGATTTGCCACATGATGAAAAAGAGCATAGGAACCCAATCCCATGCATTCATCCCAAGCCAATAGAAATACGCAAATCCAATAACCGAGGGTGATTCCATGAGAATCCAAGAAATACGAGTCGGCATGGTGGGTCCCCATCCGTTTCGACTATGTCTGCCATAAGGAGCAGAAATAAAAAACAATAACAAGAAAATCATGGGGCTTAAACTCAGCACCGTAATCAGTATGATTTGATAAAACAATGTATCTAACATGGATGGTCCTAGCAGTCTTTCTGAAACAAATAATAACGGTTTTGCTTCCTGAAAGCAACTCAGGTTTTCATCTTGCCGACATGCGTAAAATTGCATACGTTTATACTGTGGAATTTTTAGTTCTTACCGGATTGTTATTCATCCCAGGATTGCTGGTGGTGCTTTTTCGTTGGGATTTAAAAAGGGAACTGGGATTTTGTGCGCTTTTAGCGATTCCATTCGCTTTCACAGAACGTTTTTTTGTTCCAACTTATTGGCATCCACCATTTTTGTTTAATTTGCAATCGGTTTTAGGATTTGGAATTGAAGATTTCCTATTTGTTATTTCCCTTTCCATAACTGCCTGCTGTGGATCTGCATGGATTACCCGCACACGCCTTGTCCCTGAAACCGAGCGGAATATCCCTTTGTGGATACGTGTTGGTGTCGTTCCCCTGATGGGAATCTTGGTGGGAATCGCCATATTTATTCCTGTTAACATGATTTACAGTGCGGTTTTAATCATGGTTCTAACTGCGGGATATATGTTTATCTTTCGCCCCGATTTAATCAAATATGGTTGTATCGGAGCAATCTACACGGCGGGAGTCTATTTGCTAGTACTATTAGTGTTTGAATGGATATTCCCCGGAGTATTCCAAACCTATTGGTCCTTGGAAGCACTAACGTCTATCACGGTTGGTTCTATTCCCATAGAAGAAATTTGGTACACGTTAGCTGCTGGATTGGTGGGCACACCGGTATATAAATTCATGTTTCAAAAAAAGTTGGTGCGTACCCTATGATTTTGTTTCTCATTCGTTGGTTCAAAGCCTCCCGTGTTTTATCCTACGCTTATCTTGCGCTGCCCCTGTTTTTAGGTCAATTCATGGCACTTCCCCAAGGTCCGATGGATTGGCTTCTATTTGGTTTGGTGATGGGATATGGATTTATAAACCAACTGTTTATCATTTATGCCAATGACTACGCAGATGCGGAAGCCGACGCGCATAATACCAATCCAACCTTATTTTCGGGTGGGTCTCGTGTTATTCAGAATAAAGAACTTACCCGAGAGCAAATTGGAATAGGTGCTATGGGCATGGCATTCTTGATGGTAGGATTGGGTGTGGTTTTTACGATTGTATATCAGCTAACATGGTCGTTGGTATTTATTTTACTTGCTCAACTTTTATTATGGATGTATAATTTCCCACCAGTAAAACTGGCATATCGGGGCTTGGGAGAAATCCTGCCAGCATTGGGTATGGGAGTGCTTCTACCGTTGATGGGATATTATTTGCAGACCGGTGGATTACACGAGTTCCCTTGGTATTGGCTTCCCGGAACATTTTTACTGACCATTGGAATTACTAGTGTTACCGCTTTGCCGGACTATGAAGGGGATCGGATTGCTCAGAAACGTTCCCTTCCTGTTCTAATCGGATTCCACCCTGCTAAAATAGTGTCTTGGTTGCTTATCGTGTTGGCAGTTCTTTATTTAGAAGTCATGCTATATCATACTATATTTATTTCTTTTGTATGGTATGTATTTTTACCTATTCCACTCTGGACATTAGGTGCCGTAATATGGTTCCCCTTTGTAAAACCCAACTCCCGCTGGTTAGTGATGTATGGTATCTGGATTATGCTTCCCAAAGCTGCAATCTACCTTCAGCTTGCTTATTTGTATTTTTTAGTATCCTAACCACCTAAATACATGCAGGAATTGATCTATTTGGAGCCATAGAGATCCCCTACATCCCCCTCGAAAAATCCACAACCACTGCATTTCCCAATAGATGATATTCGGGCTGATACGCCCAAATTAGCATTCGTCCATGTTCCATAAGGGAATCGGGGAACAGTTGGAGATCCAGTTTTTTTTCGATAGTATAAGTACGTTTTGGAAGAGCATTGGGGATGGTTTCATCCTTCAGGAAATCCGCAACCCGCCAGGCACCTGGTGCTGATTCATCCGGAACAAGTAACGCCCATCGAAATACCCAGGTAGCAGAATTCCCACGTAGTGTTGTTCCATAGAGATGAATATCCAGTATCGAATCTTCCTGATGGAGGGTGGAAATGATATCTATCTCTGATTCTTTTTCCAAACGTGCACCAAGTGCATCGGTATATAATTCAGCCTGGTTATCTAAAACCCCATACAATCCGTAACGCAAATCAAAATAGACCGTTGGGAGTCCCTCATAATTGAGCCAGGACGCATAACGTTCTCCTTTTGAAAAAGCAAGCGTATCGTCGATATGGTGATTTACCCAGATGACACGTTCGGGATTAGGAAGGGAATAAACAACGTTTTGAATTATTTCCAATGCGCTGCGAGAGGGGGAAGATTCGTTAGATACAATAGCTTCAATAACAACACTGCGAGGCGGAATTGTTTCTGAAAGCACCGTGATTTTCCAAATTTGTTGCCCAACAACCTCATTCCCACCCGAATCTTGTCGCACGATTTGTACTGTATACTCGGTAGTTCCTACTGTAGTAAAAGATTTGAGTACCACTTCATCCGCTTTGGTGGTGATATCTGTACGTCCGTCTTTGTTTGTATCCCATTGAAAGAGATAATTTTCATCCCGTTGATTATTCCCAGGGATGAAATAGAGTAGGGGATCCAATTCCAATTTCCAGGTGACCCGAGTCATTCGATGGATGATTACGGTGGGAATCGGATCATCCGCAGGAACATATCGTACTATGGGGACTGGAGAAACAGTTGAAACGGGTTTGTCCGCAGTCATGTTCTCAGAGGGAGAGGAAGCTCCTTGTTCTGCAGAACCGGCACACGCAACCATCCCCCCTATAAACACGATACAGATGGTGATCAACCGTAACATAAATTTTGATCGGTGGTAGAGATTGATAGTTATCATGAATGGTTATTCTTCACAGGGACAATTTTCTCGATTAATTTGTCGTGCCTGACGTTCAGAAATGATTTCCCAATTGTTTTGACGTGCTTGAGATTGACGTACTTCTCGTGCATAAAAACATTCGCGGCGAACCTGGCGGGATCGCTCTACTCGAACTTGTTCCGTACGGGTTTCATCATAGGTTGGAAGCGCACGATTACCCCAATTCAACTGTACACGCAATGTTAGTTCCACCCGAATTTGACGTGCCTGAACGGCATGGGTTTGTTTGTTGTGTGCATTCACAGGAAGATTTTGCCATCCATTGGTATTGAGGTGATTTCCATTCTGAGCAACTCCTCCATTATTTACACGATAATAATACCGTGCTTGTTCTACCTGATTCCCAAACGATCGAATTAAGGGTGTAAAATCCAGCCCGCTTACCGTAGTAGTATGGGGAAGTTGAAATACCAAATTTTTTGTTGTAAACTCATAATAGCGCAATCCATTGAGTTGAGATAAATCAACCGATTCGGATACAGTTCGTTCTTCGGTTGTGTAATAGGTTTCTGTATCATTGTAGGAACAGGGAATTTTAGCCCAGACTATAGGATCCGCTGATCTACCCCCACGTCCACCTAAATCTAAACCGGATTGAGCTATAACAATAGTTTCTAAAGCAAAGCTGGTGATGAAAAGAATGGCGAGAACCAAAATCAAACGTATTCGATTATGTATCAGCATACTACACTCCAAATATACTCACAAGCATTTTCATACCAGATCGCGAGCAATTTTGCTCACCCATCTATGCTTGTGACAAAATTTCCACGTTTCAAGTAGGTAGATTCAATTTGTAGATCAAAGGATGAAACCTTTCTAATCTGGTTTACAAACCAATCCCCTGCCTAACGTGTACACATAAAATAACAAGAAACACAGGTGAAGCAACCTTATTATTTTTTTACTTAAACATGCAGGATTGGGTGTTTTACTTTGCATAGATGGGTGGTTTCGTAAGAGCAATCCATAGATTATCAATATATACTAAGAAAACGTTGGTTTATCACCCTATTTTTTCTGGAATCTGCATTCAACCGTACCCTTAACAGGATGAATGGAAAGTTATGATAATTATAATATACAATGCTGCATGAAACCTTGCCTACAGGACAAGGTTGTTCGTTAGATAACACTGTACCCGCATCTTAGGGTGCGGTGTGGAACAGGGTATAAAATAGATCTGGAGTTGAATTAATAATCATTCCGTTAAGGGTACAGTTGAAGGCGAATCTCGTAATTTTGAGTATAACCAAGGGAGTATACGTTATATGCATCGGATTATCCATATCATACTGCTTATCTTAATTCTATTAGGATGCTTGGGATGTGATTGGGGTACCAAATATTGGGCAAGCACATCGGTACAGAATGAACCACCCATTACTATTATTCCCACACTTTTAGAATTACGGTATACAGAAAATGAAAACCTCGGTTTTAGCATGTTAAAAAGTGTTGCATACCCTTGGAAAGACGTCATAATATATGGTACGGGTGTTTTAGCACTTTTATTTATGATTGCATTGCTTGTTGTATTTCGAAGGGATTCCATCTGGTATCATATCCCGTTGATTGTTGTGATGGCTGGTGCTATCGGAAATCGATTGGAACGCTTGTATAACGGATTCGTGGTCGATTTTATTCATTTACATTATGCCAAGCACTTCTCCTGGCCTATTTTCAATATTGCGGATGTACTCGTTTTAATGGGGGTCATTTGGTTCCTGATTTTGCTTTTGCGAGATCGGACCTTGATAAACGAACGATTTCGACAGCTTCAATTTTTTCGTGCTAAACCAAACCCATGAACCCATCCCTACGCTCAACCCCCCTTGCTAAATCCGGTCTATTCACCATCCTATTATTATGTTTAATAAATGTATTAAACTATGTTGATAGGCAGGTCGTGGCATCGGTTCTTAATGAAATTGGGGATAGTCTCTTAATTGAAGGGTTTTTAAAGGAAAACCGGCTGTTGTTTGAGGGTTTATTATCCTATTCGTTTATGGTCGCGTATATGATTCTCGCGCCGATCGTCAGCCTGTTGGTAGATCGCTTTGGACTTCCCCGCAAAACCGTCATCATACCCGGTATATTTGTGTGGTGTATTTTTACAGGATTGGGTGGATTTGCCCAGACGTATGAACAATTATTGCTAACCCGTGCACTAGTAGGTGTTGGAGAAGCCTGCTTTGTTGCTACAGCACCGGGACTTATTGCGGATTACTTTCCTGTAGAGAAACGGGGACGTATCCTCATGTGGTTTTATTTGGCGATTCCTGTTGGAGCAGCTTTGGGTTTTATCTCCGGATCGAATATAGCGGAAGCTTTTGGAGAATGGCGGTATGCTTTTTTTCTGGTGGGATTCCCTGGTGCACTGCTTGCCTTTTTATTTTTCGCTGTGAAAGAGCCAAAACGGGGAGCCAGCCATACGATTGTTCAGGAGAAAATGCAACATCCCCTTCCGTTTAAACGCAGCGATTTACGCTCGCTTACCAAAAACCGATCGTACCGCTATGTAACATTGGGTATGACCGCGATGACGTTTGCCATGGGTGGTTTGCTATTTTTCTTTTTGAAATACTTCCAAAACATGCATCCAACCGTTTCTCACGGACAGGCGGGTTTAATGGTTGGTGGGGTTACTATTTTAGCAGGGATCATTGGCACTTTATCTGGTGGAATCCTGGCGGATTTTCTTAATAAAAAAGATTCTCGTGCCTATTTTTTTGTATCGGGTATTAGTATGCTATTGGGTGCGCCCTTTGCCCTGGTTGCCCTTGGCTTTCCTGATCCATTTGGTGCTTTGGGGTTTATTCTACTCGCGGAAATCTTGCTGTTAATGAATACGGCTCCAAGTAATGCAATTATTTTGAATGTAACCGTCCCATCAATCCGAACAAGCGCTTTTGCGATCAATACGTTCTTTTTACATATGTTTGGTGATACCATTTCTCCCCCGATTATTGGTTTAATTGGGATAGCTGCAGGAGCAAGCTTTGTCAGTGCAGGAAATATGGATGTGCAGGGATTATATTGGGGATTGCTTATCACTCCCGTAATGATGGTAGTAGCAGGGATATTCTTTTTGATGGGAGCACCCCATTACAAAAACGATGTGCAACAGGTGGAACAACGACTGCAAGCTATGGCGGAATCTTCATCTGATTCCAGGGGATGATTATTCGTCCTGCTGGTGTTGCTCTTCCAGTTTTAATTCTTCCATCATCTCACGACGCATTTGGCGTTCTTCTTTTTTCTGTTCGATATAGTAATCCGAGAGGTATAAGGTTTCGGTTCGGTTTCGATTTGATGCAGGGATTTTGGGTCCAATGATGTTAAACCGAAATCCAGCAGCTACATAGGCTTTGATCGGTCCTTCATCTCCAAGCGTCTGGAAATCAAAATTGATTCCCCCCCGTATGAAAAAGGTTTTCACAAAATAATTATAGGGACGTGGGTCTGTTCGATCCCATTTCCCGCTATCAATTTTTTCGTTGCGCATGGTAAGGAATTCTTCTTTATCCATAAAAAATGGTTTTTCATATTCTATAAACACACCCGGATACACCGTTACCGATCCTTTCATATCGGGATAATCCGTTTGACTCAACAGATTAACAAATCCAAACAGTACCGATCCCCCAAAGGTCCAATAGATATCCCCCCCCAGGATGTTAATCTTGGAATGAATACGGAACCCACCTCCTAACGTTAGTGGGAGTAAGTAACGGGAAAATCCGGGACTAATCACAGGTCTTCCAAACGAACCTAGGATATTCCATCCGAATTTTGCAAACATCACTGCCGCTTCTTTGCGGACATAACGCAGTTCTCCCTCAAGTCCAGGCATTCCCACTGAAAATCCCAAATAAATATCCCGTAAGTTAAAACGTCGATATTCCACCATGTGATCTCCAAAAAAAGGTTGAATCTCCCCCTGGACTATCGATGTCAGAGTCGTATTCAATTTAATCGCACCGGTTCCCCGTTGTATCTCTTCGGGAGACCCATCCGGATTCACAGCAATATAATCCCCTAAACGTGCCAATAAAACAGCATCCCGTTGGATATTTGCAAATTGAGCGTATAATTGGTAGGGTTCGTTATTTTCCTTATAAATAAGAAACCCGAATTTTTGGTGGGGTTGCAATACCAATTGACCGTTTCGGGTTATGGGATATCCCTGGTCATTGTATTCAAACCGTTCCATGTTGACCCCGCGGGGTTCATTGGGATCGGGTTTCACCAAATCCTGGTCATCTTCGGGATAACCTGCTTCATCGGTAGGTAATTCCCCAGGATAATCGTATGCTTTATCGGTTGGTTGTTCCGTATCCTCTTGGCTGAAACTTAGAAATGGAAGAATAATCAATCCGCTTATGAAAAGAAGTGACATAATGCTACGCATATAAACCCCCTCTGATAGTTCCACTGATTTTCAACACGGGATTGTTTGAACCCGTTTTAAAATCGTTTAGGATGTGAAAGGTGTGTTATAGCGCGTGATATTTATTGTAAATTGGAATATTGGTTTAAATATTGAATACCATTTTTAAAATCTTACCTAAAAACCCTAAATTCAGTACACCTTTTCTTTGAATTTATGGGATAAGCAAAAACATTTACCA